>CAKUKM010000001.1 GCA_934663595.1 uncultured Clostridia bacterium
CGCCCAGACTGCCCAGCACGACCAGCGGCTCCAGCCACGATGTGGTGGTCAGCACCAGAATCAGCAGCACGAACGCCACCGCGGCAACAGAGATGATCTGAATTTGCGATACGGTGCTCGTGGTCGCCACGGCGGTGGATACGGCCGAGCCGCTCATGGCGTTGTCGTCGCCGATCAGCGCGCGGATAGCGTCGACTGCCTGAATGCGTTTATCCTCGGCGATCGTTACCGAAAACAGCGCCGCGCCGCCCTGATAATAGCTGGACACGGTATCCTGATCCAGCGTTTCCAGCGGCTGATCCACGTTCGCCGCGTCGTCCAGCCAGGTCACGCTGGTTACGCCGTCGATCGCCTCCAGCGCCGCTTTGTAGGAGAGCGCCTCCGGAACGGTCACGTCTTGGACCATTACGCGGGCGTTCGGCACGCCGCCGTCGAATTCCGCGTCCATCGCGTCCAGCGCCAGCGTGGAGGCGGTATCCGGCGGAAGGTAGTCGTTCATGTCGTAATTGACGGCGATCAGCGGCTGCAGCACGGCGCAGCCTGCCGCCAGAATCAGGAAAATAAACACGACGAATTTGGGACGCCGCGTCGTGGCGCGATAAAAGCTGTGCACGTTTTATTCCTCCCTTCTCGTTCCGCGCAGCGGCAGGGTGATTCCCGCGCAGCGCAGCAGCATGTCCATTCGCTCCGGCAGCAATAGCCCCTCGCCCGTGAAGGAATAGTTGTTCATTCGGGTGCGGAGACTGCCCGTCAGGCTGCACGCGCCGTTTTCAAAAAGCCGGCCCTGCACCGGGTTTTCGGCCTTCATCAGCTTCAGAACGCCGGAAAGGCATTCGCCGCAGATCTGAAGCCCCAGACTGCCGACGCGCTTTCCCAGCAGCGTGCTGAGTTATACATCGTAAATTCTCGTTTCGGGGAGCGCTACGTTTGTGCTCGCCATGGAATCCTCCTCCTTTCGCAATGCGTGATTCAGTATAATCGATATGCGGCAAAGAAAAAATGGGTAATTTCGCTCAATTGTCCAGCATTTTCAAAAAAGAAACAGCGCGCCGCAAAATTAAAAAAAAGCTTTGGACAAATGCCTAATTTTGACCATTGAGATCGCTTGCGCGGGCTGATACAATGAAAGAGAATGGATCTTTCAACAGGGTGAAGCATATGAAGCAGAAGGAAATGTCTCTGGCGACTCGAAAGGAGTTCGCCGCGGCGCTGAAAAAGCTGATGGCCATTAAGCCCATCAATAAAATTACCGTTCGCGAGCTGGTCGCGGAATGCGGCATGAACCGCAATTCCTTTTATTATCACTTTGAGGATATCTATGCGCTGTTTAAATGGATGATCGAGGCGGAGGCCGTCGAGGTCGTTCGCCAGTACGATTTGATGCTGGATTACCACGAGGTCGTCAATTTCGTGCTGGACTATGTGGAAAACAACCAGTATCTGCTGGCCAACGCCTACAACGCCGTTGGTCAGGCGGGGCTGAAGCGGTTTCTGTATCTGGATTTCATATCGTGCCTCGGCAATCTGATCGACCAAGGCGCGCAGAAGCAGAACATCGCGCTGGAGGAGGATTACCGGCAGTTCCTGTGCGCGTTTTATGCCGAAGCCATCGCCCGAACGCTGCTGGATTACATCACAAACCCGCAGACTCGCAGCCGCGAGAAGGTCGTCTCCTATCTGGAGCGCCTGCTGCGCAGCACGCTGCCCGCGGCCATTCAATGAGAAATGAGGGAAGAATCATGACGTATACGATGCATTACAATTCGCCGCTGGGCGGCATTCTGCTGGCGGCGGATGAAATCGGCCTGACTGGATTGTGGTTCGACGGACAGAAATACTTCGCCCGCACGCTTTCGGACGAGCACATTCCGCGCGAAACGCCCGCGCTGCGCGAGGCCGCGCGCTGGCTGGAGATTTACTTCGGCGGCGCGCAGCCGGATTTCATGCCGCCGCTGCATCCCGCGAGCACGCCGTTTCAAAAGGAGGTCTGGGAATTGCTTTTGCAAATTCCGTATGGCCAGACCGCGACCTACGGCCAACTGGCCGAGCGACTGGCCGAAAAGCGCGGGCTTGCGCACATGTCCGCGCAGGCAATCGGCGGCGCGGTGGGGCATAACGCCGTTTCGATCCTCATTCCGTGCCATCGCGTGGTGGGAACGGGCGGAAGCCTGACCGGATACGCCGGCGGCCTTGATCGAAAAATCCGGCTGCTGGAGCTGGAAAAAGCGGATATGACCCGCCTCTATATCCCGAAAAAGGGAACGGCGCTCTAAAGCGGGATGCGCTTTCCTGCCATACAAACAGCCTCCCGTCGTAGTTTATATTCTGCGACGGGAGGCTGTTTTTGCCCTTACCCGGGAACCCTGCGATTATTTGGATTTGGGAACGAAGTTCTCGAAAATCGGCATTTCGCCGCGCGCGAGGCAGGCGGCGAAGGTTTCTTCGTCGCGCACCGTCCAGGCCGCCAGCGGCGTATGGAACAGCGCGCGCTGAATGTGCGGGGCGGGGAAGTGCTCGGCGCCGACGTCATAGGCCACGAAATCCGGGCGCGAGAGCGCGTTCAGCGCGAGGCTCGAAAGCAGAAACGCGCCGGGACGGCCGAGCGTGGACAGATAGTCCGTCCATTTGCCGACCAGCTGGCCGCGCAGCATTTCGGGCGCGTTTTTCTTAAACCAGCGCATCATCAGCGGGTTAAACGATTCCACCAGATATTTTCCGCGATAGCGCTTGAGCATTTCGCTCGTCTGGCGGCAGAGCTCGGCGTTGCGCCGGCCGGTCTTCAGCTCCACCAGCAGCGGAACGCGGCCATTTACCTGCTTTAATACATCCTCAAACCGCGGAATATGTCCGTCGCCGCCGGTCAGCGCGAGCGATTGCAGCTCGGCGAGGTTCACCTCGTCCACGCGCCGCGCGTCGCCGGTCATGCGCTTTAAATCGTCGTCGTGAAAGACCACGATCGCGCCGTCGCGCGAAAACTGCACGTCCAGCTCAATGCCGAAGCCGGCCCGGCATGCGCGCTCAAACGCCTCGGGTGTGTTTTCCGCCGCGCCGTTTCCGTGCAGACCGCGATGCGCAAACGCCGTCGATCGCCAGAGATCTGCGCGACGCCGCCGCGGGGAGGGTGCGATCAGAATCAGAACCAGTGCGATCAAAGCCAGAATTGCAATCAGAATGCCCATGGATGAATCAGTCCTCCGTATCGAAGCTCTGCAGCACGCTCGCCGGCGCATCCGGGCGATTGTCGCCGTGGCGCACGAACAGCATCGTAAAGAACGCGAGAGCAACCATTCCGGCCGCGTACGGGAACAGCGTTCCATAGCCCGCATGCTCCAGAAGCCAGCCGGATACCACGGGCGTTACGATCTGCGCGGCCATCGAGAACGTGTAGTAATAGCCCGTGTATTTGCCCACGTCGCCGCCCTTGCTGATTTCCACGACCATCGGATAGGAATTGACGTTGATCGCCGCCCACGCGAATCCGACCAGCACGAACAGCACATACACGATAAACGAGAATTCCTGCACCAGACCCGCCGCCGCGAAGCACGCCGCCAGCAGCACCACGCCGAACAGAATCATCTTCTTGCGGCCGATCTTCGAGGAAATGTAGCCCACCGGAATATAGGAAACCACCGCGCCGACGGTCGCGATCATCAGGCAGCTCGCCGCGCCCGAAAGGTCGCCCCATTTGCGGGTGAAATACTTCGAATACGCGCTCGTGACCGCGTTGTAGCCCATGCACCACAGCGCGACCGACGCGAGAATCAGAATCAGACTCCTGCGCATATCGGCGGGCAGCTTGCCGCCCGTGGTCTCTTCTTCCGGCTCCGGAGGCATTTCGGCGCGCAGCTTATTTTCATGCACGAAAATGGCCACCAGCAGCACGGAAATCGCCATCGCCGCCGCCACCAGCAGGAAAAGCGGCGAATAATCCGCGCGTTCGCCCGCCGCAACCGGCAGGAATTTGATGATCGCCAGCGTATACACGCCGCCGAGCGCGCCCATGAGATTGATGATCGCGTTCGCCTTTGAGCGCAGCGGCTTGGGCGTGACGTCCGGCATCAGCGCAACCGCGGGGGAGCGATACGTGTTCATCGCAATCAGCAGCAGCACCAGCACCGTCATAAACGCCGCCAGACGACCCGGCACATCCATTTTCGGCAGAATCAGCATCAGAATGACCGCCGCGAGCGTGCCGCCGACGATGAACGGCATGCGCTTGCCGAAGCGCGTATTGCATTTGTCCGAAAGCCGGCCGAACAGCGGCAGCATGAACAGCGCCAGCACATTGTCCAGCGCCATCACCTGGCCCGCGCGCGCGTCGCCCATATGGAACGTATCGCGCAGAATCAGCGGAATGATCGTATCGTACAGCTGCCAGAATGCGCAGATCGACAGAAATGCAAAGCCGATCAGTATCGTGCGCCTGTTGTTGAGCTTCATGTTCATTTCTCCTTTTAGAATTGAATTTCGGGAACGGCCGCCTGAACGGCGCGCAGCCGCTCGGAAAGCTGCTCTTCCGTGCGCGATTCAATGCGCAGCGTCATTTGCTCGGCGGTTACGGATTTGCGCAGCAGCATCCAGCCGTCCGGAAGCTCTGCGCGCACGCCGTCGAGCTTGTGAATCTTCGCGTTCAGCGATTCGCAATGCGCTTCAAACCGGGCGAGCACGTCGTCCTGCCTGGAATAGGGGCAGAAGAAGCGCAGATCCGGCGTGATCGGCGGCAGAAAAATTTCGTCCGCCAGCGCCGAAAGCGGCTTGTCCGACGCGCAGAGCAGCTCCGCCATCAGCAGCGCGGCGTAAAGCCCGTCGTCGTAGCCGAGATCGCCGAAGAAGAAATGCCCGCTCGCCTCGCCCGCGACCGCCGCGCCCAGCTCCAGAAAGCGCTTTTTGATGAATGCGTGGCCGCTCTTTTCCGCAACCGGCGCGCCGCCCATCGAAAGAATCGCGTCGCGCACCGCCGAAGAGGATTTCTGATCGAACACCACCGGCGTGGGTCGGTCGGCCAGCAGCTTTTTAACGAACAGAATCAGCGCCTTTTCATTGTGAATGCAGCGCCCCTTTTCGTCCACAAACGCCGCGCGATCGCCGTCGCCATCGAATGCAACGCCCAAATCCGCCTGCGTCTCGACCACCTTTTCGCACAGCGCGCCCAGCACGGAATGTTCCGCCGGATTCGGGCTGCGGTTCGGAAACGCGCCGTCCGGCTCGCAGAACAGCTCGGTCACGCGATAGCCCGCGCTGCGAAACGCGACGGGAGCCACCGCGCTCATCGCGCCGTTGCCCGCGTCGACCACCACCTTCAGCGGCCGCCTTGCGCCGAAGCGCTTGGAAAGCGAGGCCAGATACGCGGGCAGGATGTCCAGCCGCGATACGCTTCCTTCACCGTCGGCAAATGCGCCGCGCGTCACGATATCCTCCAGCGCGTCGATCGTTCGCCGCGCAACCGGCTCGTGGCCGAACATGAATTTGATTCCGTTGTATTCCGGCGGGTTGTGCGAGGCCGTGACCGTCGCGCCCGCGTCCGCCGACGAGCCTGAAAGCGCGTAATACAGCACCGGCGTTGGAATCACGCCCAGATCGGCAACCCGCGCGCCGCCCCGAACCAGCCCGGCAATCAGGCTTTCCTTGAGACTGGGCGTGGACAGGCGCACGTCGCCGCCCACGCGAATCTCGCCGCCCGGCGGGAGCATTGCGGCCAGACCGCGCCCGATGCGATAGACGCTCTCTTCGTTGATTTCCGAATCGTAAATGCCGCGAATGTCGCAGTCCTTGAATATGCTCATCGATCTCCTCCTGATTGCAATCGCGCAAGCTCGCGCCGGAACTGCGCGTAGATTTCGTCATATCGTTCGGCCAATTCCGAATCCGGCTCTACCGCGCGCTCAAACTGAATCATGCTCTCCGCGGCGGATGCGATCGAGCCCATTTCTCCGACCGCCGCCAGAAGCGCCGCGCCCATCGCCGCCTCCGCCACCTTCGGCACCGCCAGCCGGCGATTGAGTATGGCCGCGCGAATTTTCAGCCACACGTCGCTTCGGCAAACGCCGCCGGAGACGCAAATCGTGTCGCCCACCGCGCAGCCCAGCGCCTGCATGCGTTCAAACGCCAGTCTTTCCACAAAGCCAACGCCCTCCATCAGCGCTGGATACAGCCGGTCGCCCAGAATGTCGCCGCAATAAAAGCCCTCGAAATCGGGATCGACGAATGGAAACCGTTCGCCCTTCCCAACCAGCGGATAGCAGCGCGCGCCGGTCGGAATCAGCGCTTCCGCGCGTGCGTTGATCTCGTCGTAGCCGCGCCCGTTCGCCGCCAGCGTCAGGCACCGCCCGCCCACGTTTCCAGCGCCGCCGAGCAGCCATTCGCCGCCCGGCAGGCGATGCGAATAGCTCGAACCGGTCGGATCGAGAATCAGCTCGCGCGTCACGCCCTTTAAAACCAGCGTCGTTCCAATGATGGACGCCCAGCTGCCCTCGCGCACCGCACCCGCCGCGAGCGCCGAGGCCGTTCCGTCCGTCGCGCCGCCCACCACGGGTGTGCCCTCGCAAAGGCCGAATCGCGCGGTCGCCTCCGCATTCACGCGCGCAAACGCTTCTCCGGAGCGCACGGCGGCGGGCAGCTTGCCCATATCGATTCCGAGATTCGCGATTTCCTTCGGCCAGCGCTTCGCAATCGGATCAAAGCCGGTTTTCAGCGCGTTGGAATCGTCGGTAACGCAGTATTCGCCGGTCAGCAGGCCCGCGATGTAATCCGCCTGATGCGCGAACACCCGCGTCTTTTCATAAATGTCCGGGCGATTGTGCAGGAACCACAGGATTCGCGCGAGTGAAAACGACGCGCCGAACCGCAGACCGAGCTTTCGCTCATGCGCGCCCATCGCCGCGTGCACGATCGTCGCCTCGTCCTTCGCGCGCGGATCGTTATACATAATTCCGTTGCCCAGCGGGCGAAACGCCGCGTCCAGCGGAACGATGGTGCCGCTGGTTCCGTCGATGGCGATCGCGCGAATTTCCCGCGCGGAAAGGCCCTTTGCGGTCAGCTGCGCGATGCAGCCGGTAATTGCTTCCTCCGCTGCCTGCGCCCAAGTGAGGGGCGATTGCTCGCACCAGCGCGGCGTTTGGGCGATGTTCAGCGATTTAAACGCCGCCGATTTCGCCGCAATCAGATCGCCCGTTTCGTTTGCGATGATGCACCTTACGCCCTGCGTGCCCGCATCTACGCCCATAAACAGCATGTCCATCCCGTTCCCTTCGGCGCAAATTCTTCTATTCTCCATTATACCAGATGCTTCCAATGCTGTAAAGCAGCTTGACAAAATATTACGGAATCAAGTATAATTATTTCAAAATTATTACGAAAAGAGGACGGAACATGCGAAATATATTCAAGATACTGCCGATATTGCTGGTTCTGGCGCTGTTTTCCGGCGCAAATGCGGAATACGCGGCGATTGTAACGGCCGGTCGGGCGACGGTCTATGCCGACGAAGGGCGGGCGTGGCCGATCGGCGCGCTGCCGGCGACGACGGTGATTACGGTCGTGAGCGAGGGCGAGAATACGTCGCTGATCGCGCTGAATGGAAACCGCGGCTATGTGGATTCGGGCGCGATTGTGGAAATTGCAAAGCTGGCGCGGCGCGTGCAGGCCAATACGGACACGCGCGTGTATGCGTCGCCCGATTTGAGCAGCGCGTATCTGCCCATTCCGCGCGGCATGGAGATGAATCTGCTGGCGGAAAACGGGGCGTGGGCCATGGTGGAAAACGCGGGAATCATCGCGTACACGAATCGAGATCATTTGAGCGCGGTTGAGGAAACGATATGGGGGAGCGCGCCCGTGCAGGTGAGCGCCGAGAAGGTCGAGGTGCTGGACGCGCCGAACGGAAAGCGTCTGGGCGTGCTGGCAAAGGGTGCGCGGGCGACGCTTCTGGCCATTCGCGGCGAATGGGGCTATATTGAATTGAACGGTAACCGCGGTTTCGTGCGCATTTCCGCGCTGATTCCGGCGGAGGACGCGCCCGATACGCCGGAAAAGCCGGTCGAGCCGGAGCCGACGCCCACACCGGAGCCGACGCCGGTTCCGGAGCCCGCGAATTCCATTTTTCAGGAAAAGAGCGTGGAAAAGACGATTTACCGGTTTATGACCGAAAAAATGGGCCTGAACACCGCCGCGGCGTGCGGAATTCTGGCCAATGTGGAGCGCGAATGCGATTTTCGAATCAACCTCACCAGCTATGACGGCGGCTACGGCATCGTTCAATGGACGGGCTCGCGCAATCGAAATCTTAAAAACTGGTGCAAAAAGAACGGCTGCGACTATCAGTCGCTCGAGGGGCAGCTGCACTTCCTCGAATACGAGCTCGAGGGCGGCTATTCCAAAATCCTGAAAAAGCTTCGGAAAATCGAAAATTCGCCGGCGGGCGCGTATGAGGCGGCGTATTATTTCTGCTATAATTTCGAAATTCCCGCCAATCGCACGCAAAACAGCGTTCGACGCGGGAATATCGCGAAGAGTACCTATTGGAAGAAATACGCGTCTTGATCAATCGAGCAGCGCGCTCAGCGCCGCCGATACGCCGCGCACCATTTCTTCAAGAGGCATGCTCGGCGCAGTGGTCGTCTGCTCGGGCAGATACGGAACGTGAATAAATCCCGATCGAACGCCCGTGCCGGACAGGCGATCCAGCAGCGAATACATCAGATGGTTACACACAAACGCGCCCGCGGACAGCGAAAGCGCGCCGCGCGCGCCGGATTGGCAAATCCGATCCGCCATTTTGCGCACGGGCAGCGTGGAAAAATACGCGGCCGGGCCGTCTGCGCGAATGAACTGGTCGCGCGGCTGAAGGCCGGCGTTGTCCGGAATCGACGCGTCATCCAGATTGACGGCGATGCGCTCGACCGTAATGGCGCTGCGGCCGCCGGCCTGACCGAGAGAAATTACGCAGTCCGCCGGATGCACGGCGAGGCGTTCCATCGCGCGCGCCTCCGCATTTCCAAATTCCACCGGCAGCACCAGCTTGTCCAGCTCCATGCCGGCTGGCGCGGCGAGCGCATCCAGCAGAAGCATCGTCGGGTTGATCTTTTCGCCGCCAAACGGCTCGAACGCCGTAATCAGCACGCGCATGCGTCCTTCCTCCTTTTAGGGCAACTCGAAATTGAACGTGTACAGGCAATCGGTGATTTCGCCCGTCGATGCGAGCGTGAGCTCCGTCATGCCGTTTTCCAGCGTCCTTTCGCGCGCCTCGAGATCGCCCTCCCAGGTCAGCCGCAGCTGGCCGAAGCGAATGGCGGAGGAAAGAATCGTCGGGTGCGCGGCGCAGACGAATGTGAATTCCGCCGTGGACGGCTTTGTGAATCGAACCGCCTCCACGATGCGCAGCACGTGTTCGCGGCGCATGGCCAGCACGGTGCGCTGATAGCTCGCGAGCGCGCAGCCCTCGGGATAGGCGTTCGTTAAATCGATCGACAGCGTTTCGCGATCGTCAAACGCGCTGAAATCGGCGATGCACGGCCTTTCGGGGCGCTCCAGCTGGGGAAGCGCGTTGAATTTGGGCGCGTTGCGCGCCTCGTCCGCGCGATTCAGATACGGAAATACCGGATTTCCATCCAGGAACATGCAGATTTCGCCCACGTTGCTCTGGCCGCCGCCGGTGTGCATCGCGCAGAACAGCCCGCCCATGCGAACCGACATCAGCCGGTTTCCGCGCAGAACCGCGTATTTCAGGCGCGGCGGCCTGTCCATATTCGCCTCGAGCGCATCGGAAAAGGCGCTTTCCAGCATTCGGCCGTTGACCGTGCGCGGCGCAATTCGGCGCATGCGGTGCAATTGCGCGCCCAGCGCGGCCAGATCCTTGTCGTCTGCGACCCTGCCGATGCGGAACAGATCCATTCCGGAAATCGGCGGCTTCATGCCCGCGCCCGCGGGATCGACGAAATTGTCCTCGCTGATCCAGGAAAACAGCAGCTCGTCCGTCCAGTCCCGGTCGGGCGCGCTTCGTGAAAGATCCATCGCGCCGCCGGTCAGCCGACCGATCAGATAAACCAGATCGCTCACCGAGGCGATGTCCGTCGCGCTTTCCTCGAGCGGAATGTAAAACCGGCCGTGCATGCCCGAAAGCGTGTCGATGATTTGGAACAGGCTTTTCAGAAGCCGGCCCAGCCGCGCCGCGTCGCGCTCCAGAAAAATCGCCGCCGCCGCGAGATCCACGGCAATCGACAGCGAATATGCGTTTTCGCCCTGCATGAACGGGTAATCCTCGTGCACGGCCGCCGAGCGGAACACCCGCTTGCGCACCTCCGACAGCATCCGCGGCAGAATCAGCGGGCTGAAGCCGTCCAGACGCTCGCCAAGAATGCAGGCCGTCCAGCCGAACAGCGCCGCGGTTTCTGCGCAGGAAAAATCGATCGGCGGGAAGGTTTCGTCGTCGAAGGGCTCGTTCGGATCGATCAGCGCCCAGGAGGATTCCTCCGAAATCGCGCAAATCAGATCCACCGCGTCGCGCACGCTCTGCTCGGTCGGTTCCTCGCGGAGAATCGATTCCAGCGCGTCGCGCCGCGCCCGCTGAAGCTTCGCATAATCGCCCGGACGCTCCATGCGCGCGGAAAGTTTCATGTCGCCGGGCCATTTCAGCGCCTCGCCGCCCACAAACGGCTTACGCGCAGGGCGCGTGACGCGCGAAAAATCAAACGGCGCATACTGCAGAAACGCGGCTAAGCTGCGCGAAAACATGCATGTCCCTCCTTGAAGGCAATTATTCGGAATACCTGGCGCGCTCGCCGCCGATCAGGCGCGGACGCGTGCGCGCGGCGGTCACGGGCGCGCTGCCGATATGATCGGGTTTTACGCGAATCGGCACGGCTACGGCGCGCAAATGCATGCCGATCAGCGTCTGGCCCACGTCCAGTCCCGCGTCCGCCTGAACGCTTTCCACCAGCACCGGATCCTTCATGCGCCTCCAGGCGGCGGTGGCGAGCGATCCGCCCGCCTTCGGCTGCGGAACCGCGCAGACGATCGTGAGGCCGTATTTCTCCGCCGTCGCGCGCTCGACCACCAGCGACCGGTTCAAATGCTCGCAGCACTGAAACGCGCAATCAAAGCCCAGCGCCTCCGCGCGATCGATCACGGCGTTGGCGAGCGCCTCGCCGAGCTCGTAGGTGGAATTATGCCCGATTACGCCGCCGGCGATTTCGCTGCTCGATCCGCCGACCACCAGCAGGCGCACGGGATTGAAATGCGGGCGATTCTCATTCAGAAGCGCGTCCACCGCCTGAACGGACGCGTCGTAAACGGTTTGAACCAGATCAGTCATTTTTTTCTCCTCCATGTAAAAACGTATACGCGCCGACCGAAATCGCCACCGCCAGATTCAGCGAATCAATCTCGCGGCTCTGGGGGATGAACACGCTCTGCCCGAGCTGCGCAAAGCGCGCGGGAAGGCCGGAGGCCTCGTTTCCGAATACCAGCGAATACGGCCGCACCGCGTGCGCGGCCACCTCGTTAAGCGTCTTCGCGCCGTCCAGCATGAACGGATACAGGCGGCGCTCCGGATACAGCGCGCGATAATCCTCGAAGGCGTCGAACGTGCGCACGCGCATTTTGAAAAACGCGCCCATCGACGCGCGCAGCACGTGCGGATCGAATACGTCGATGCACGGGCGAACGAGCGCGACGTCGTGAATGCCGAAGCCGATCAGCGATCTGAGCGCGGTTCCGGCGTTTCCGGAATCGGAGATTTGACACAGCACGGCGTGGCATTCGTCGGGAAGCGGATCGATTTCGTATTTTTCAAACACGATTCCGGCAAAGCAGTTGTCCTTTTTGGATTCGCGCCGGAGCACGCGATCGGCAATTTCCTCGCGCACGCCGAGAGCGGCACATTTTTCGCGCAGCTTCTGAACGCCCTCGTTTTTTTCGCCGTCCGGGTGAATCAGCAGGCGCAGCGCGCGCTTCGGCTGCGCCTCCAAAAGCATCAGCGAGGGAAACACACCCAGCGCGTAGCTGTAGGGAAGTTTTTTGTGATAGGGCTCCAGCTTCGCCATAATAACGCCTCCGAAAGGGTGATCTAAGAAATATTGTATGCCAAACCGCCGCGCGTGTCAACGCTAATAATGTTTAACGCGCGGCATATAATAGGTAGAGAGCTATTCGTCGTTGTAGCGCAGCCATCCGCGCAGGTAATCGCGAATCGCGCGGCTGTGGGTTTCCATCGGCAGATGGCCGGCGGATTTGAGCACGTGCGTTTCGGCTTCCGGAAGCAGACGATGGATTTCGGCGATTTCGCTTTCGCCAATCCACTGGTCGCGCATGCCCCAGAGCGCCATCGTGGGGCAGAAGGCCGCGCTGCGGGCGGGTGCGCGAACGCCGCCGGTGCGCACCTTCAAAAAGCTCTCCCGCGCGCCCGGCCGCAGAAACGGCGCGCGCATCCGGTCGAGAATGTAATCATCCAGCGGATATCCGGCGTAGGCGCGCATAAACGCGCGGAAGCGCTCCTTCGAGGAAATGGTCGCGTCGAACCAGCGCGCGGCGGCCTCGCGGCCCTCGGGGCGCATCGTAAACAGCGGGGAGATCAGAATCATCGATTTGGTCGAATCCGGATACAGCGACGCCATTTTCAGAATCGTCCCGCACACGCTTCCATGGCCCGCCAGATGCCACAGCGACATCGGCGCGTCCATTTCCGAATCCACCGAATCGAGAATGCCCCATACGATGTTCGCGCGCGTGTTCGCGTCCTGCGGAATCCGGCCCCCGCAATCGCTGGAGCCGAAGCCCGGCAGATCCACCGCCACCGTAAGACAGCCCAGCTGATCGAGCTCCGGCAGCAGCTTTCGCCATTGAAAGGTCGTGATCCATGGCGACGACAAAAACAGCATTCGGTTTCGAATCTCGCCTTCAGGGCGCGCGACGGTAAAATGTACGCGCATGCCCATAAAGGCGAGGGATTGACTTTCCTCGGTCACGCGCGCACACCTCTATTCCCGCATATACTTTCCTAATTTTAGCATACGCGCGCAGCTTTGGCAATCATGGAACGCGCGCTTTCGGCCCTTTTCGGGAAATATTCGGGTTATAAATGCTTAAAAATACGTTTTTCGGGCGAATTGGGCTTGCCTGAACGCGCGCAATCATGTATAATAGTGGGTGCGGCAGGCGCTATGGGGCGTTCTGTCTAATGGAGGTTATTGAATATGCCTTTGTATGAATATCGCTGCACGAGCTGCGGCCACCGCTTTGAGGCGCTGCGCTCGATCGCCGCGCGCGATTCGGCCGTGTGCGAAAAATGCGGCGCGAAGGTGGAACGCGTGTATCAGGGCAAGTGCGCGTTCGGCGCCGTAAAGAGCGGCGGCTGCGGCGGGAATTGCGCCGGCTGCTCCGGCTGCCATGGAAAAAATGCCTGATCGATGAAAGGGGACCGGCGATCGCCGGATGCGAATATATATGAAGGAAAAGCTGCGAATTCACGGCGGCGTGCGTCTGGAGGGCGAGGTCACGGTCAGCGGCGGCAAGAACGCCGCGGTGGCGATCATCCCTGCGGCGCTGCTGGCGGACTCACCGTCGACCATCGAAAACATTCCGGATATCAACGATGTGCATATCCTGATTGAGATGCTTCGCTGGCTCGGCGCAACGGTCGAGTTCAAGGACAACGTGATCCGAATCGACCCGATCGGCGTGGATAAATTCAACCCGCCCTATGAGCTTGCCGGCAGAATGCGCGCTTCCTATTACTTTGCGCCGGTGCTGCTGGGCGTTTTCCATCGCGCGGAGATCCCGCTGCCCGGCGGCTGCGATATCGGCGCGCGCCCGATCGATCAGACGATCAAGGGCATGCGCACGCTGGGCGCGGACGTAGAAACGCGCGGCGGCGTGGTCGTCGCCAAGGCGGACGAATTGATCGGCGCGGACATTTTCCTGGATATGCCGAGCGTGGGCGCGACGGTCAACAGCATGCTGACTGCGGTTTCCGCCTCCGGCACGACCTGCATTCACAATGCCGCGAAGGAGCCGCATATCGTCGATCTGGCGAACTTCCTGTCCAGCATGGGCGCGTCGGTCAAGGGCGCGGGCACGGACGTGATTCGCATTCGCGGCGGACGGCACCTGCACGGCACGAATTACACCGTCGTTCCCGACCAGATTGAAACGGGCACGCTGATGATCGCTGCGGCGGCCACCGGCGGCGATGTCGTAATCAGCGGCGCGATTCCGACGCATATGGAGGCGCTGAGCGCGAAACTGCTCGAAATGGGCGTGAGCGTGACCAGCGCGGACGACTGGATTCGCGTGCGCTCGAACGGCACGTTCCGGTCGGTCAATGTAAAAACCCAGGGCTATCCCGGCTTCCCGACGGATCTGCAGCAGCCGCTTTCGGCGCTTCTGACCGTATCGAAGGGAACGAGCCTCGTGACCGAAACGATCTTTGAGGCGCGATTCCGCTTTCTCGACGAGCTGCGCAAAATGGGCGCGGACGCGCGCGTGATTGAATCCACGGCGATCATCACGGGAGTGGAAAAGCTCGTCGGCGCGCGCGTAAACGCAACCGATCTGCGCGCGGGCGCGGCGATGGTGATCGCGGCGCTGATGGCCGAGGGAACCACGGAAATCACGGGCGTTGGCTATATTCTGCGCGGCTACGAGCGATTCGACGAGAAATTGCGTCAGCTGGGCGCTCAGGTGGAGCGAATTGCGTGCCCGGACGATGATTTCTAATAGAATATAACAAATATTGCGCATATGGCACGCTTTTTTGTGAGAAAACGCGGTTGTAATCTCCGGAAAAACGTGGTATAATATAAAGGAATGATTCAATGAAAGCAACCGCCGACCTTCGGCGGTGTGTTTTTACGCGGACAATCGATTGGAGGAAGACGACTTGCCGAAAAAATCCATGACGCTGAAGGAAGCGCGCGCGGTGGCCGAGGGGATTGCCCGGGAGCTCGGATACGAGCTGGTGGACGTCGAGCTCGCAAAGGAGCCGGGCGGACATTTCCTGAGATTCTATATCGACCGCGAGGAGGGCGTTGCGCTCGACGAGCTGGAGGCGTTCCATCGCCGGCTGCTGCCGCTGGTGGAAACGGTGGATTACGACTATATGGAGGTTTCCTCGCCGGGCGTGGATCGGCCGCTGAAGACCGAGCGCGATTTTGAGCGCGCGCAGGGAACGACCGTCGAGGTGAAGACCTATCGCGCGATCGACGGAAGCAAGCAGTTCGTCGGCGATCTGATTGGTCTGCGCGGGGACGAGATCGTGATCCAGACCGGCCCGGATCAGGAAATGGCATTTCATAAAAAGGACATCGCCGTCGTTCGCGAATACATCGATTTCGATGAATCGGATCTCGAGGACGATGTTCCTGTTCAATAAACGCAACTGAAACAGCAACTGAAACATAAAGGAGGATTCCTCATGGCAAACGTCGGCATTGATTCGGCTGAATTCTTCAGCGCGCTGGATTTGCTGAGCAAGGAGCGCCATATCAATAAGGACGTGCTCTACTCGGCGATTGAATCCGCGCTGATTTCCGCATATAAAAAGGAGAGCATGAAGCTTTCGAACAAGACGCTGAACGTGCGCGCGATCATCGATCCGCAGGCGGGCAAGGTCGAGCTGCTCTCGAGTAAGACCGTCGTGGAAGAGGTGACCGACCCGATCTGCGAAATGACGCTGCGCGAGGCGCGCGAGATTCGCCCGCAGTACGAGCTGGGCGATCTGGTCGAGGTGCCGGTTACGCCGAAGAATTTCGGCCGCATCGCGGCGCAGGCCGCCAAACAGGTCGTCGTTCAGCATCTGCGCGAGGCCGAGCGCGGACAGGTCTATGAGGAATACAGCCAGAAGGAAAACGAAATCCTGACCGCGATTGTGCAGCGCGTCGAGGGCAAGACGGTCTATGTCGAGGTCGGCCGCACCGAGGGTCTGCTCGATCCTTCGCAGCAGATGCCGACCGAGGAGCTGAACGTCAACGACCGCGTAAAGGTCTACGTGCTCGAGGTCGCGCGCTCCGGCCACGGCCCGCAGGTATTCGTGTCGCGCACACATCCGGGTCTGGTCAAGCGCCTGTTTGAACTGGAGGTTCCCGAAATCGTCGAGGGCAAGGTGCAGATCAAGGCGATCGCCCGCGAGGCCGGCTTCCGCACGAAGATGGCGGTCTATTCGACCGATCCGATGATCGACGCGGTCGGCTCGTGCGTGGGCCCGCGCGGCATGCGCGTGGAGAACGTGGTCAGCGAGCTCAAGACGGAGAAGATCGATATCATCAAATGGTCGTCCGATCCGGCGGAATACATCGCGAACGCACTCAATCCGGCGCGCGTGATCAGCGTGTTCGTTTCGGAGAATGAGAAATCCGCGCGCGTAATCGTTCCGGACAACCAGCTTTCGCTGGCGATCGGCAAGGAAGGCCAGAATGCGCGCCTCGCCGCGAAGCTGACGGGCTGGAAGATCGATATCAAGAGCCAGAGCCAGACCGAGGCGGATCTGGAGAGCGCCGAGGCGGAAGAGAATACCGAGGATAAGGAATAATCATGCTGAAAAAGCGCAAAATCCCCATGCGGATGTGCGTGGGCTGCAGAGAAATGAAGCCGAAGATGGAGCTGACGCGCGTGGTCAAGCCTCAGGAGGGCGATTGCGCGATCGACTTTACCGGCAAAGCGCCCGGGCGCGGCGCCTATGTGTGCAAAAGCGCGGAATGCCTGAAAAAGGCGCAGAAGACGCGCGCGCTGGAACGCGCATTGGACGCAAAGATCGAAGAAAACGTCTTCGAGCAGCTCGCCCTTCAGCTTGAGCAGGGGCAGAATTCATGAATCGCGCGATGGGCATGCTCGGCCTGTGCGCGCGGGCGGGCAAGCTCGTATCGGGGGAAAAGGCGTGCATTCAGGCGATCCGCGCCGGAACCGCGCGCTTCGTGCTGCTGGACGGCGGCGCGATGAAGAATACCGAAAAGTCCGTGACCGACGCGTGCGCGTATCGCAGCGTGCCGCTCGTTCGAACGGCGGCGTTTGCGCTGGGCGATGCGATCGGCAAGCCGGGGCGCATGGTCGCGGCGGTGACGGATCCGGGATTTGCCGAAAGAATGATCCAGCTTACCAACATTCAAGTGAGCGACTAAGTCTACTATCGGGGGTGCATTGAGGGAATGACCAAAGTCAGGGTTCAGGATGCAGCGAAGGAATTGAGCTCGAACGCCGTTCGCGCGCTCGAAAACATGACCCGTCTGCGCAAGCAGTCGCAGGGAGCGCTCGAGTCGCTCCGCAAAATTTCGGACGGTTTTGTCCGCGAGGAAAAAGAGCGTCAGGAACGCGAGAAGAAGGAAGCGCTCAGCCGTGAATACGAGCAGAACGCTCAGTTCATGACCGCCTATTCCAGCGAGCAGGTGCCGGAGGTTCCGGCGTCCGAGCCCGCCAAGACTGCACCCGAAGAGACCAAGGCTCCGGAACCGGCTGCGGCTCCGGAACCGGAAAAGCCCGCGGAAAAGGTGGAAACGCCCGTCGAACCCGCGCGCCCCGCTGCGAAGAATGTCGATCGCGCGCCGCAGACCGCCCGTCCGCAGCCCGGTCAGCGCCCGTACGGCCGTCCGGTACAGCCCGGCCAGCAGGGAGCGGCTCAACCCGGTCAGCGTCCGTATGGGCGCCCGGTACAGCCTGGTCAGCAGGGAGCGACTCCGGGTCAGCGCCCGTATGGCCGCCCGGTACAGCCTGGTCAGCAGGGAGCGGCACAGCCCGGTCAGCGCCCGTATGGTCGCCCGGCACAGCCCGGCCAGCAGGGAGCGGCTCCGGGTCAGCGCCCGTATGGCCGTCCGGCACAGCCCGGTCAGCAGGGCCAGCGCCCCGGCGGATATGGCGCGGGCAGCGGTCGTCCCGGCGGAATGGGCCGCAGCAAGATGCCCGATCTCGCGCCGGCGGTCGAAAAGGAGCGCGTCTCCAATTACGATCCGAATAAGAAGCAGTACGTGCGTCAGAACGATCCGGAGCGCGCTGCGGCGAAGAACAACCGCCGCAGAGACACCGGCGCGTCCATGGGCGGCTACGATGATGATTTCGTGCGCGGCAAGAAGAAGAAGAAGGTCGCGCAGCAGAAGGCGGTTATTGAGCCGATCAAGATCGAAAAGGCCGTCATGACGGCGGAGATGATCACCGTTCGCGACCTGTCCGAGCGCATCGGCAAGCCGGCCAGCGAGATCATCAAGAAGCTGATGATGATCGGCATCATTGCGACGATCAACAACGAGCTGGACTTCGAAACGGCGAATCTCGTCGCTTCCGAGTTCGGCGTTGAGCTGGAGCTCAAGCTCCACGAAACGGCGGAGGACGCGCTCGAGAAGGAAGACGTGACCGACGCGGACGAGGATCTGATTCACCGCCCGCCGGTCGTGACCATCATGGGCCACGTCGACCACGGCAAGACCTCGCTGCTCGACTATATCCGCAAGACGCGCGTGACCGCCGGCGAAGCGGGCGGCATCACCCAGCATATCGGCGCATATACGGTCAATTTGAAGGGCCAGCAGATTACGTTCCTCGATACCCCGGGCCATGAGGCGTTCACCTCCATGCGCATGCGCGGCGCGCAGGCCACGGATATCGCCGTCCTCGTCGTCGCGGCGGACGACGGCGTAATGCCCCAGACCATCGAGGCCATCAGCCACGCCAAGTCCGCGGGCGTGCAGATCATCGTCGCCATCAACAAGATCGACAAGGTCGGCGCGAACATCGAGCGCATCAAGCAGCAGCTGACCGAGTACGAGCTCGTCTGCGAGGAGTGGGGCGGCGACACGATCATGGTGCCCGTTTCGGCCGTCACCGGCGAGGGCGTGGAGCAGCTGCTGGAGATGATCCTGCTGGTGGCCGAGGTTCAGGATTACAAGGCGAATCCGAACCGCAAGGCGCGCGGCATCATCATCGAGGCGCGTCTGGACAAGGGCCGCGGCCCGGTTGCGACCGTGCTGGTCAAGAACGGCACGCTGAAGGTCGGCGATACGATCGTCGCGGGCATGGCCTACGGCCGCGTGCGCGCAATGACCAACGATCGCGGCGAGCGCGTGAAGAGCGCGGGCCCGTCCGATCCGGTCGAGGTCATAGGATTTAACGACGTTCCCGAAGCGGGCGATACGATTTCCGCGGTGGACGACGACAAGCTGTCCCGCCAGGTCGCCGAGGAGCGCAAGGACAAGATGCGCGCGGCGCTGATCAAGGAGCAGCAGAAGACCACACTGGACGACCTGTTCAGCCAGATTTCCGCCGGCCAGATCAAGGACCTGAACATCATCATCAAGGCGGATGTGCAGGGCTCGGTCGAGGCGGTGCGCCAGTCGCTCGAAAAGCTGTCGAACGACGAGGTGCGCGTGCGCACGATCCACGGCGGCGTCGGTGCGATTACCGAATCGGACGTCATGCTGGCCTCCACGTCGAACGCCATCATCATCGGCTTCAACGTCCGCCCCGACGCGAATGCGCGCGATATGGCGGAGCGCGAGAAGATCGATGTGCGCCTCTATCGCGTCATCTATCAGGCGATTGAGGATGTGCAGAACGCGATGAAGGGCCTGCTGGCGCCGAAATTCAAGGAAGTGCTGCTCGGCCATGCGACCGTTCGCCAGACCTTCCGCGTATCCGGCGTGGGCACGATCGCGGGCTCGTATGTCACCGACGGCAAGATCCTGCGCAATGCGCAGATTCGCCTGCTGCGCGATAACGTGGTCATTCACGAGGGCAAGATCGATTCTCTGAAGCGCTTCAAGGACGATGCGAAGGAAGTCGCCACCGGCTACGAGTGCGGCATTGGCATCGCGGGCTACAATGACATCAAGGAAAACGACGTCATCGAGTGCTTCGAGATGGAAGAAATTCAGCAATAATTGAAATGAAAAGGGATAACGGGCGTTTATAGCGAACGCCCGTTATTTGGCAGGAGGAAAATATGGCGTCATTTGATCGGGTAGATCGAATCTCTCCGGAGGTTCAAAGGGCGATTGATTCCATCATTCGCGACGAGCTGAACGACCCGCGCATCGGCGGAACGTGGTCGATCGTGCGCTGTGAGGTTACGCGCGATCTGCGGTATTGCAAGGTGCGCATTTCGATTCTGGAGGAGGACAAGCGAAACGGCATGATGGCGGCGCTGAAAAATGCCGCAGGCTTCGTGCGCCGCGAGCTGGGCCGCCGCGTGGATCTGCGCTATGTCCCGGAGATTCTGTTTGAACTGGACACGAATATCGAGTATGCGGCGAAGATCGATCGCATTCTCAAGGAGACGGATCACCATGCCGAATAGGGCGACGATTGCCGAAATTGCGAACTGGCTGAAGGCGCGCGATGATTTTGCGCTGTTCGGCCATGTTTCGCCGGACGGGGACGCGGCGGGCTCGTGCATTGCGACGGCGCTGATGCTGAATGCGCTGGGCAAGCGCGCGTTTGTCGTGCTGCCGGGCGGATTGCCGGGCATGTATTCCAGCTTTGATTGCTCGGTAAATCTCGTAAAAGCGGGCGAAAAAACGCCGTTTGCGCCGAAAACCGCGATTTCGATCGACGTTTCGGAGCGCGCGCGCCTCGGCGATGGCGAAGCGCTGTTTGCATCCTGCGCGGAAAGCGCGATGCTCGACCACCACGCGACCAATCCCGGATTTGGCGACGTTTATTTCATCGATGCAGAGGCGGCGGCGTGCGGCGAAATCATCGTAAAGCTGATTGAGGCGGCGGGCTGCACGCTCACGCGCGAAATGGCGCAGTGGCTGTTTATCGCGATTTCGACGGACAGCGGCCATTTCAGCTTTTCCAATACGCGCCCGGAGACGCTGGTGGCAGCGGCGAAAACGCTGAAAGCCGGCGTCGACGTATCCAAAATCACAGAAAAGCTCTATCGCTCGCGCACGAGGGCGCGCACGCAGCTGCTCGGCGTCGTGCTGTCGGGCCTTCAGACCAGCGCGGACGGGCGCCTGGCCTGGGCGAAGCTGACGCGCGCGATGCTGGAGACGACCGGCGCGCGCCGCGAGGACGCAGAGGGCATTGTCAATTACCTGAACGAGATCGGCGGCGTGGAATTCGCCTGTCTCGCCGAGGAACGCGAGGGCGGCACGAAGTTTTCGCTGCGCGCGAAGGGCGAGCTCGACGTGGCGAAGCAGGTGGCGATTCCATTCGGCGGCGGCGGACATGCGAAGGCGGCCGGCTGCACGCTCGAGCTTCCGATCGATTCGGCGCTCGAAAGCGTGCTCAAACAGGCGGAAAAAGCGCTGAATGCATAAAACAGGAGCGGCGAACAGCCGCTCTTTTTCGGAAAACACCATTCAAAAGGGAAACGGAATGATGAGATGAACGGTTTTTTGATTGCGAATAAGCCCACCGGCGTGACCTCGTCCGATATCGTGGTGTTCGTGCGCCGGCGATTGCCGCGCGGAACGGCGATCGGCCACGGCGGAACGCTCGATCCGGAGGCGTCCGGCGTGCTTCCGCTGTGCATCGGCAAGGCGACGCGCCTGTTTGACTATATCATCGACAAAAAGAAGACCTACGTCGCGGAAATTCGCCTTGGCGAGACGACTGATACGCAGGACGCGACCGGCCAGGTGGTTGAAACGCGCGAGGTTTTGGCGGGCGAAAGCGAGCTGCGCGCGGTGCTGGGCCAGTTTGTCGGCACGATCGAGCAGATTCCGCCGATGTATTCGGCAATCAAGCGCGATGGCAAGCGCCTGTATCAGCTCGCGCGCAAGGGCGAAACGATCGAGGTGGAGCCGCGCAAATGCCGCGTGGACGGCATTCGCTATCTCGGAAGGAGCGCGGAGCACACCTATCGCATCGAGGTGCAGTGCGGCAAGGGCGTTTATATTCGCACGCTCTGCCACGATATCGGCCAGGCGCTCGGCTGCGGCGCGCATATGGCCTCGCTGGAGCGAACGAGCGCGGGCGTATTTACGCTAGAAAACGCATTCACGCGCGAGCAGATTGCCGAAATGTGCGAGCAAAACGCGCTTGAATCGGCGCTGATCCCGATGGACGCGCCGCTGAATCACTTAAAGGCCGTTCATGTCGGCGAAAACGCGCGCCATGCCGTGCGCAACGGCAATCCGCTGAAGCCGCAATGGCTCGATGTTCGGCCGGAGGCGGGGGAGATCGTGCGCGTTTACCTCTCAGGGAAATTTGCGGGCATTGCGTGCGGCGAACTGGATGGCAGCGCGTGCTTTCGCGCCATGCTTCTGGAGGAAGAAAAATGATCGTGCTGCATGCGGAATCGGAATTCAGCGGCGCGCGATCGGTGGTTGCGCTCGGCATGTTCGACGGCGTGCACATCGGCCACCAGCGGTTGATTCGCCGCACGGTTGCGCTGGCGCGGGAGCTGAACGCAAGCGCAATCGTCTGCACGTTCGACCGGCATCCGCTGTCGGTCATCGCGCCGGAAAGAGCGCCGGAGCCGGTGCTGCCGCTGGCGGAAAACCTTCAAAAATTTGAGCGGCTCGGCGCGGACTTCGCGATTGTGCGGCCGTTTACGCGCGAATTTGCGGCCATGCCGCCGGAAGAGTACATTCGCCTGCTGTGCGAAACGCTGCATGCGGTCGCGATCGTGGTTGGCGAAAATTATACTTTCGGAGATCACGGCCGCGGAAACGCGGAGCTGCTGCGCCGCCTCGCGCAGGAATGCGGCTATCGCGCCGAAATTATCCCGCCGGTAATGGTTGGCGAGCGCATGGCGTCGTCGACCTACATCCGCGAGCTCCGCCGCGAGGGCAAAAACCAGGAAGCGGAGAGATTGCTGAGAATTGAATAGAAATACATCCTGTTTGCGTCCGTGAGAGGCTATGGCACGGAGAAGCAGATTGAGAAGCGCGATCGTAACCTCCTGCGATATCCAGACGGGAAAAACGGATCTGCCGCTTCGCTTAAACGGCACGGCGATTTCGCACGTTTACTTTGAAGGCCTGACGAATCGAGCCAAACGGCCTCATCTTTCGGTTGGCTGCGAGGACGGCTCGCGCATCGAGCTGGACTTTGGCGGAATGGGATTTGCGAAACCTGAAATATAGAATTGCTTTATGGCCTCCATTGTGTTATAATAAACGCAACAAATTAACAATTTGGAGGCGACAGTATGAAGACGATCAAGGACAAGCAGTTGCTCGTGGGCGCGGATTTCGCGGGTTATCCGCTGAAGGAGGCCGTTTGCGCGCATCTTCGCGCGAAGGGCTGGACGATTACGGACGTGGGCGTGACGGATCCGAGCGTTGAGGATACCGAAAATATGTTCCATCGCATCGGCCTGCGCGTGGGCGCGCTGATTGCGGAGCGCGAATTTGAGCGCGCGCTGGTGTTCTGCGGAACGGGCATGGGCATTCACATTGCGGCCAGCAAGTGTCCGCACGTGCATGCGGGCGTGGTGGAATCGGTGCCGGCGGCGCTGCGCGCGATTACCGGAAACGGCGTGAACGTGCTGGCGATGGGCGCGTTTTATGTCGCGCCGCAGATGGGCTGCGACATTGCGGACGCGTATCTGAACGCCGAGCTCGGCAGCGGCTATGAATGGTGGAAGAATTTTTATGAATTCCACAAGCTGGCGATCGACGAGCTGGAGGCATTCGACTATGAAACCTACAAGAAAAACGGCTTCAAGGTCGAGCATCTGGGCGATTATCCGCTTTCGCTGGAAACGAAGGACGATCTCCGCTTCCAGCTGAGGGGAGACGAATAAGAGAAGATGGATCGGCGCGGAAGAATCCGATCGAAGCTCTCCGGAAGACAGATCCCGAAGGCGGCGCATATGCTGCTTTCGGGATTTGCAATTTGCTTTCCGGCAATATTCGCGGCGATGCTTGGCGAGACGGAAGGCTGCATTGCCGGCTTTTTCCTGTTTGCGGGGCTGCTGCTGTGCGCCATGCTTGCGGAGAATCGGATTGTATTCGAATTTCGGCAGGAGAAATACGTCGCGCTGAACGGCTGCGGCCTGAAAAAGCGCGCCGTTGCACTCGACAGCATAAGGGCGCTGGCCGTCGTTGCGGCGGCATGGAACGGGCCGGGATACAATCGCGGGCTGAGCTATTGCGATACGACGGGAAGAAGGCGGCCTTATCCGCAGCTGCTTTTGTATACGGATCGCGATAATGTCGAATGGCAGGGCGGCAATATGTGCCCATACAGCGGCTGCGCGGGCGATTTTATACTGGTCGGGGGCAATCTCGAGGTGTTCCGAAGCATCGTGGATGGAACGAAATGCAATATATATGTGGATAAAGCGGCCGCCGAAGGGCTGACGCTGCCGGAAGGGCGCGTTTGGGAATTGCGCGCGAATGAAGGGTGAATGAATAACATGCTTGAATGGAAAAGAATCGAATCCGAGGGCGACTTTGCGGCGTTTTCCCGGCTTGTGTTCAATGAGCGGTCATGCAAATGGACATGGGCCGAGCGTTCACGCCGGAGGAAGCGGAGGGCTATTTTGCATTTCTGCTCCGCTACAACCGCGAAAATCCGGATTCGGGAATGTATATGGTCTTTGACGGCGGCACATTTCTCGGCGTGGGCGCGCTGTTCGTTCGTCCGGAGGGCGCGGAGGTGGAGTACATGCTGCTGCCTGAATATTGGAATCGCGGCTATGCGACGAAAATCGTGGGCGAGCTGCTGCGAATTGCGCGGAAAATCCCCGAATTGCATCAGATTCGCGCAATGATGGATCCACAAAACGCCGCGTCGAAGCGCGTGCTGATCAAAAACGGCTTCAAGCGCGAGAAAACCGTCCACATCGACGAAGATGACAGCGACGCGGAGGTTTATTGCATTCAATGGTAAAAAGCAGGGCGTTCCACGCGAATGCCCTGCTTTTATGTGTCCTCGAGGTGAATTTCGAGGCGAGCGGACCACAATTCGGGGATTTGCTCGTCGGAGAAAGCGTCTCGCAGATTTTTGTGATACGAGTATTTCAAGCTTAGAGTGAGCACCTGCGGCGGCGAATCCTTTTCGAGCGGCGTAACGCGCCAGCTTGCGCTGAACGATGGCAAGCTGCTTTCATTCAGCTTGAAGGATGCAAGCGCTTCGGTGTGCGTTTCTGCAAACGGTTCGCCGAGCAGCGCGGTGGTTGCCTGAATCCACTGTTCGCCCATATCGAGCAGCGCGCGCATTTCGGATTCGCTGAACGCCTCTCCATCGGCGTAAATGGCGGAAATCTTCGATGCGCTGCCGGAGAGCGTGTAGTCCATGCCGTTTAAAGAAAACGAGCGCCTGAGCACGGGAAAGGCGTCTTCGAGCCGCGCCCGGTCGTTTCCAAGGCACGCCAGGATCGCGCTTTCGGTTGGAAACAGTTCTTCGACCGTCGTGCCCACGGAGAACAGCAGCTGCGAATGCAGCGAAAGAATCAGAACCGCAATCGCAATCAGCCAGCTTGCGGCCTTGCGCGAGGGGCGCAGAATGGCGGCGACGCGCTGCTGAATCAGCTCGGCGCCCGCGGTAAAATAGAGCGCTATGCCGGACAGCGACCGCGTTTCCGCCAGATCGGTCAGCAGGCGCGCATAGCGGATTCGATCCGCCTTCGTCGTTTTCGGCGGGGAAATCAGCATTTCATCCACGGCGAATTCCATATCGCGCCGGACCAGCTTCGCGTAAATGTGAACGAACGGATTGAACCAGAAGAGGTCGCAGAGCAGGTCCAGCCGAGCGATCGCGCCCAGATGCCCGGCGGAAATGTGCGCCAGCTCGTGCCGGAGAATCCATTGGAGCTGTTCGGGCGAATAATCCGTTCGATCCAGCGCAATGGTCGGCTCCTTCAGGGAAATCGTACACGGCGATTTCAGCCCGGGAACGACAATCAGCGCAATATTGTGGTCCATAAGCTCGTCAAACAGCGGAAGCTTTACGGGATATTCCTCCAGCAGAGGGCGAAATACTCCGAAAAGCTCCGGCGGGCAGGGCTGCGCGTTTTTGCGAATCAGCTTTCGCAGCTTCCGATTTGAGCGACCGCGAATGTCGCCGGCGACGAAGAGTCCGACCCAGTAAACAATGAATGCAATTTTTCGCACATCCACGGGGCCGATCGACGGAATTTCGACGAACTGCGATTCAATTCGCGAGGGAATTGGAATGTGGAGAATCGGCCGGATGTGGGGCAAATAGTCCAGACGAAGCGCGTCCCACAGCTGCGGGCTCGTCAGAATGGTCAGCAGCAGCGCGGATCCAAATACGCCGGTCAATGCGCGCGCGGACACGACGCGGCGCAGGGGCTTGTGAAACAGCGCAAGCAGCGCGATCACAAGAGTCATGGAAAGCGCAATGGTCAGCAGCTCTTCTATGCGGAAAGCGCCGTAAAACATGCGTATGCCTCCGCGAATCCAGTTGATTACGCTCATTTCTCGTCCTCGTATTCGTCAATCAGTTGGCGAATGCGATCGGCTTCTTCCTTCGTGATCGCCGCGCCGCCGGTAAATGCCTGCACCATGTCCGCGAGCGAGCCGGAAAACGTTCGCCTCAGAAACGATTGGCTTTCGCTCAACTGAATCGCCTCGCGGCTGATCAGCGATGTGACCACCGAATCCTTTACCGCCAGAATGCCGCGGTCGCACAGCCTTTTCAGCTGTGTATACGTCGTTGTGCGCTTCCAATGGAGCTGCAGCGCGCATTGCTCGACCAGCGCGCGCGTCGTCATCGGCTCGTTTTCCCATACGATGCACGCGAGCTGGTATTCGGAATCAAATATTTTCGGCGAATTCATGCGCATCCCTCTTGTCTAATGCATTCGACAAAAGTCTAACAGATTAGACAGAATTTGTCAAGCAAAAAAAGCCGCCGCGAAATGCGACGGCACAATTTTTTACAGCTTTTTCGCGGCTTCCTTGAGGAGGTCGACTTTGTCGAGGTGCTCCCAGGGGAGGTCGACGTCGGTGCGGCCGAAGTGGCCGTACGCAGCGGTGGCGGCGTAAATCGGGCGCTTGAGATCGAGATCGCGGATGATCGCGGCGGGGCGGAGGTCGAAGCACTGCTCAACCAGCTCGGCCAGCTTGTCGTCCGGCAGCTTGCCGGTGCCCTCGGTATCGACGAACACGGAAACGGGCTTCGCCACGCCGATCGCGTAGGCCACGCCAATTTCGCATTTGTCCGCAAGGCCCGCGGCCACCAGATTCTTCGCGACATGGCGCATTGCATACGCGGCGCTGCGGTCGACCTTGCTCGGGTCCTTGCCGGAGAACGCGCCGCCGCCGTGGTGCGCATAGCCGCCATAGGTGTCGACGATGATCTTTCTGCCGGTCAGGCCGGAGTCGCCCTGCGGGCCGCCGACGACGAAGCGGCCGGTCGGGTTGACGAAGTACTTCGTATTCTCATCCAGCAGCGCTTCGGGCAGTACGGGGCGCACGACGTGCGCGAGAATGTCCTCGCGAATCTGCTCCTGCGAGACGTCCGGCGCATGCTGCGTGGAGATGACGACCGCCTCAATGCGAACGACGCGGTTGTCGTCGTATTCGACGGTGACCTGCGATTTTCCGTCGGGACGGAGATAGGGGAGCGTGCCGTTTTTGCGAACCTCGGTCAGACGGCGGCTGAGCTTGTGCGAGAGGGAGATGGCGAGCGGCATGTATTCCTCGGTCTCGTTGCACGCGTAGCCGAACATCATGCCCTGGTCGCCCGCGCCCTGATCCATATCGACCTCGCGATTGACGCCCTGCGCGATGTCCGGAGACTGCTCGTCGAGGCTGACCAGCACGGAGCAGGAATGGCCGTCGAAGCCGTATTTCGCGCGGTCATAGCCGATTTCGACGATCTTTTTGCGAACGATATCGCTGATCGGGACATACGCGCTGGTCGAAATTTCGCCCATGACCAGCACCATGCCGGTGGTTGCGGCGCATTCGCAGGCGACGTGCGCGTTCGGATCCTGCGCGAGAATCGCGTCCAGAATCGAATCGGAAATCTGGTCGCAGATTTTATCGGGATGTCCTTCGGTCACGGATTCGGAAGTAAAGAAATGACGCATTTTGGTTCCTCCTGAAGTAAATAGGTCAATAAAAAACCCGCCTGCAGGGCGAGTCAGAAAAAAGCTTTTCCACTCGCCTCATCTTCCGGCGTTACCGCCGCGGGAATTGGCACCTTGCCGAATAATCGACCGGTTGCCGGGTTTCATCGGGCCCGTCCCTCAACCACTCTGGATAAGGCTTGTTCTTCAATTGCCAAAAGACATTATAGCGCAATCCGCGGTGCATGTCAATGAATTTGACGTAAAAAAGGCGAAGAAGCGTTTTGCTTCCTCGCCCTTGGGGCTGAAATTAATCCTCGTCTTCCTCTTCGCGCTTGCAGGCTTCGACGATCTTTTTCGCATCCGCCGCGGGGACTTCCTCGTAGCGCTCGAAGGTCATCGTGAACGAGCCGCGCGCCTGCGTCATGGAACGCAGATCGGTCGCGTACTTGAACATCTCGGAAAGCGGCGCTTCGGCAGTGACGCGCTGGAGCTCGCCCACCTTGTCCATGCCCATGATGCGGCCGCGGCGCTTGTTCATGTCGCCGATGATGTCGCCCATGTACTGATCCGGCACGTCCACTTCGACGTGGTAGATCGGCTCGAGCAGAACCGGCATAGCGGTGGTCAGCTGCTTGAACGCCAGACGGGCCGCCGTCTTGAACGCCATTTCGGAGGAGTCGACCGGGTGATAGCCGCCGTCGTAGAGCTCGGCGGTCAGACCGACGACCGGGAAGCCGGCCATAACGCCGTGCTTGATGTTGTCGCGCAGGCCCTTTTCAACCGCGGGGATGAAGTTGCGCGGTACGGTGCCGCCGACGACGGAATCGACAAAGTGGAACTCGGTATCGTTCGGGTCGTCGTTCGGACGGAACTTGATCTTGACGTCGCCGAACTGGCCGTGTCCGCCGGACTGCTTCTTGTGGCGGCCTTCAACGTCGATCGGCTTGCGGATGGACTCGCGATACGGGATCTTGGGATCCTGCAGCACGCACTCCGCGCCGAACTTGCTGGCCAGCTTCTTCGCGATGACTTCGATGTGCATCTCGCCCAGACCGGACAGGACGCTCTCGGTGGTCTCGACGTTCTTTTCAACCTTGATCGTTGGATCCTCTTCCATCAGACGCGCAAGACCGGAGAAGATCTTGTCTTCTTCGCCCGCCTTCTTGGCGTAAACGGCCTTGGAGATGCAGGGCGCCGGGAAGTGGAGCTCGTCGAAGCGAACGGGATTCGCCGCGTCGCACAGGGTGTTGCCGGTGGCAACGGTCTGCAGCTTCGCCAGCGCGCACAGGTCGCCCGCGCACACGCGCGTGGTCGTGGTCTGCTTCTTGCCCTTCAGGATGTAAATCGTGCCGGGCTTTTCGGTCTTTTCCGCATTCGCGTTGTACAGCGTGATGTCCGGGGTCAGCGCGCCGGAGGTGATCTTCATCAGCGACAGCTTGCCGACGAACGGGTCCGCCATGGTCTTGAACACGCGCGCGGAGAAGGGCTGATCGTCCGCGCAGATGCGCTCGACGGCTTCACCGGTCTTCGGGTTCACGCCGGTGAGCACTCCGCCCGCCGGAGACGGCATCAGGTCGATGATGTTGTCGAGCAGCTTCGCAAGACCCACGCGGGTGATGCCGGAGCAGCATACGACCGGAACGACCGTGCCTTCCACGATGCCCTTGCGCAGGCCGTGCATCATCTCTTCGAAGGACAGCTCGCCTTCCTCAAAGAACTTCTCCATCAGTTCGTCGTCCGCGCCGGCGGCCGCTTCCATGATGGCTTCGCGCGCAGATTCGACCTCGTCCGCAACGGAGGCGGGGATGTCGGTGGCCTTCAGGGTCTTGCCCTCGCCGATGAACGCCTTGTTCTCCAGAACGCACGCAACGCCGGTGAACTTGCCGCCTTCCACGATCGGAACCTGAATCGGCGCGATGTGGCTGCCGTACTTGGCGGTGATGGTGCCGAGCGCCTTTTCGAAGTTGGCGTTCTCGCGATCCATCTGGTTGATGACGATCATGCGGGAAGTATGGGACTTGTCGCACATCGCCCACGCCTTTTCAGCGCCGACGGACAGGCCGGAAACCGCGCCCACGGTGATCAGAGCGGCGTCGGAAACGGCCATCGGGCCGACCTGCTCGCCTGCGAAATCAAAGTAACCCGGAATATCGATCAGGTTGATCTTGGTCTCCTTCCACTCCAGCGGCGCCATCGCGGCGGAGATGGAAATCTGACGGCGAGTCTCTTCCGGATCGTAGTCCGTGGTGGTGGTGCCGTCTTCTACGCGGCCCTGGCGATCGATCGCGCCGGCGGTGAAGAGAAGGGCTTCCACCAGAGTGGTCTTGCCTTCGCTGCCGTGACCAACAACGGAGAGGTTGCGGATATTCTTGGCCTGATAATCTTTCATGAATGAATTCCCCCTGTTTGAATGTACTCCTGCGTCTCACGACAGTGCAGGTCTGGCAGAGGCGGCGTGCGCGAGCGCTGTTTCACCTCATATGCCATAGTATTCTTATTTTAACAGAAAATCCTTGATTTGAAAAGTACCTTTTGACAGGTTTTTTTGTTTTAACGTGGAAATAGGTAAGAAAAGTTGCATTTTAACACCGGGAGGACGAAAAATTGGCGGCAAAGAGAGGCCTTGCGCTGGCGGTTGCGCTCCTGTTTGCGCTGAATGCCGGCGCTTATGCGTTTGAAACGCGCGGCGAGCTGCGAGATGCGTTTTCCGCAATCGAGCTTCCGGGCGCGGAATCGCCGTATGCCGAGGAACCCGGCGTCCGCGCGCCCTATTCGCCCGGCGCGCTTTCCGGCGAGGCGAAGCAGACGGCGCTGGCGTATGCGAATTTCCTGCGCGCCGTGGCGGGATTGAATCCGATTCAGGAAAGCGCGCTCTACGATCTGCGCAGCCAGCACGGCGCGGTTCTGCTCGCGGCGAACGATTTTATCGACCATGATCCGCCGCGGCCGGACGACATGCCGGAGGATTTTTACGAATCGGCGCACGCGGGAACGTCGGAGAGCAATCTGGTGAAATTCAACTGGATGCGGCCGACGATTCTGATCGAGGGCATTCAGTATTTCGCGCGCGACGACGGCGAGGCGAATCTCGCGGTGCTGGGCCATCGGCGGTGGCTTTTGAATCCGGAAATGGGGGAGACGGGCTTCGGGCTCGCGAATTCGGAATCGGGAATGACGTATGTCGCGATGTACGCGCTGGATCAAACGGCGGAATGCGACTGGGCGGAGGTGCTCTGGCCGGCGGCGGGCGCGTTTCCGGTGGAGCTGATGCACAGCCAGCTCGCGTGGTCGATTTCGCTGAATCCGGAAAAATACGATATCGCGCGCTCGAACCCGGTGGTGACGCTGCGCGAGGAAAATTCGGGCCTTGCGTTTACCTTCGATTGCCGCAGCGGAACCGGCGACGGCTTCTGCCGCGTGAGCGAAGAGGCGTTCGGCGCGGGAGCGTGCATCATCTTCCGGCCGGATTTTTCCAATACGGATTTTACCGATTACCGCCAGAATCAGCGCTGGACGGTGCGCGTAACGGGTCTGCAGGGCGTGCAGGAGGCGCTTGAATACGCGGTGGACATGACGTCGCTGTACGTTCAGGACGTCGCGAACGTGGAAATGAGCGCCAATCGCGCCGAGCTGCGCGCGGGGGAAACGTTTGCGCTGCAGGCGCGCGTCGTTCCGGACTATGCGGACGATCTCGCGCTTTCGTGGTCGAGCGGCGATGAATCGGTCGCGCGGGTGGACGCGGAGGGCAATGTGACGGCGATTGCGCCGGGCAAATGCGAAATTCGGGCGGAAAGCGCCAACGGTCGCGCGGATTTTTGCGAAATCATCGTGTCCTGATGGAACAAAACGCCATTGTTTCACGCCTAAAAGTCAAATGGAGGGATGCGGAGTGAAACGAATTATCGCGGCGCTGGCGGCGCTTCTGCTTTTATCAACGGCCAGTGCGGAGAGCTATCCGGCGAACATATGGGAGGACGACGGCACGTCCTTTGCGCTGCTTTTGGGCGCGGACGGCGAAAAATATACGTCGGAGGCCGAATACGCCATCATTTACCCGATCACGGACGACGGCGCGGCGGAAGCGCTGTTCTGCGCGGTGGCGATGGACTCGGACGGCGATTTTGAATCCTGCACGCTGCTGAACGAGCGCGGCGAGGCGCTGGGCGGGCGGCGGTTCCAGTCGCTGGAATTCCGCCGGGGTGCGGTGCTGGCGACCGAGGAAACGGGCTATATGACCGCGCTCGACGCGGCGGGAAACGATTTGCTCGCGGGCGAATACGGCTGGATCGAGCCGAACGGCGAGGGCGGCTATCTCGCGCTGAAGGTGGACGAGGCCTATGATCCGGACGGCGCGCAGCTCTATCCGGTCGTGGCGATCGACGCGCAGGGCGAGGAGACGGAGACCGGCGTTTTCAGCGACGTCTGGTCGCACGGCTGGTATTCCGAGGGCCTCTGCCGCGTTCAGAATTCTCAGAATTCCATTTCCTATTATCTCGACGCGGCGGGAAAAGAGGCATTTCGCATTACCGAGAAATATGCCGACGATTTTCAGGGCGGGCATTTGATCTGCGTGGATTCGAACAGCCGGTATCGTCTGCTCAATCCGGACGGCTCGGACGCGCTGGGAAAGGCGTACGCTTCAATCAGCTATAATTCTTCGCTCGGCGACGAGGCCAAATTCATACTGGCCGACGATCGCGGCGCAATCGACGTGCGCAATCCGATTACGCTGGAGAGCGAGCTCGCGATCGCGCCGTGTGGAACGGCGGCCTGGTCGGCCGCGCAGTCGGCGGGCGGCCTGCTGATGGTGTGGTACGACGATCGCAGCCGCATTTACGATCTGACCGGCAAATTGCTGTTTGAGAACATGAATTATTCGACCATCGAGGTCACGATCGCCTATTCGCTGGAGAACGACGGCAGCGTGAAGCGCTTCGTGCGCGCCAGCGGCACATGGCCGAATCAGACGCAGACGCTTTTGGACGAGACGGGCCGAAGCCTAGGGGAAGCGCATCGCTATCTGGACGGCCTGAGATGCGAAAACGGCGCGGCGCGCTTTCTGATTACCGAATATGAAACGGAAACCTCGGGCGGCGCGGCGGCCATCGCCGAAAACACGACGAAATACGGCGTGTGCGACGAATCGGGCGAGGTGGTGCTGCCCGCGGAATACGATTGGATTGAGATGCTCGCATGGGACCGCTATTGGGTCTGCCAGGACGGGCAATGGGGCATGATCGATGAATCCGGCCGCTGGCTGGCGACGGCGGAGTTGCCCAAAACAGAATAAGCGCAAACCAAACGCCCGGCAGAGCTCCTGCCGGGCGCGATCGTTTATTCAGTTGTGCAAGAAAGTCGAGATACTGTCGTGCTGGTTCCGTCTGCATCCCCCGGCGTTTCACCCTTATGGTCTTTGTTTAAAGATGAAAATGCCGTTTCGAAAACGAATCTATCTCAATTCGGGCAAACGCTCAACGCGTGGGAGATGCAGACGATGGTCTGGCTTGCGGGTTCCGAATGGTACAATGGAATCGCCTCCCCTCATGGTATTCGACCGAACCGCCCGAACGCGCGCGGCCTCTGATCCTGCGTGCGAATGAAACGTTGCTTTGCCGCTTCCCTCGGGCGTCTTTTCCTTGATCTGGTTTGATTATAGCACGGAATGTTAAAACTGTCAACCCTGTTTTAACAAAAATTTTCATCCGAGATACGCGCGCAGCAGCTTGAACGTATTCTCCACGCCGTCGCGATGGCTGCGCTCGTAGCCGTGAGAGGCGTATACGCCCGAGCCGATCAGGCCGTGGCGCAGGTCGTTGCCGGCGGAAAGCGTGGCCTCGACGTCCGAGCCGTAATGCGGGTAAACGTCCACCGCGTAATCGAGATTTTCGCGCTTCGCGGCGGCAATCAGGCCCTTGACGACCGAATAGCTGTACGGGCCGCCGCTGTCCTTGGCGCAGATGGAAACCTGCCGCTCGGTGCATTCCAGTCCGTCGCCCACGCAGCCCATATCCACCGAAATCGCCTCGGTCACGCCCGCGGGAACGCTCGCCGCGCCGCCGTGGCCGACCTCTTCATACACGGTGATGTGGCCCCAGACGCGGCGCTCCGGAACGACGCCTTCGTCCTTTAAGTATTTCGCATAGCCGAGCAGAATGCCGACGGACAGCTTGTCGTCCAGAAAGCGGCTCTTGATATAGCCCTTTTCGGTGATTCGCGTGCGCGGCTCGAAGCAGACGAAGTCGCCCGGGCGAATGCCGAGCTTCATCGTCTCGTCGCGCGAGGCGGTGATTTCGTCGAGCACGACCTCCATCTTGTCCCATGCGCGCGTTGTGGACGAATAATCACCGTTTACGTGAATGGACGCGTCGCACAGCTGCAGCGTGCCCTCGTATTTGCCGTCGAATTTGGTGATCACGCGCACGTTTTCGGTTTCGGCGTTGTTCGGATTCATGCCGCCGATGTTGGTCAGCCGCAGCCGGCCGTTGCCCTTGACCTCCGCGACCATGCCGCCCAGCGTGTCCAGATGCGTCTCCAGCAGCACGCCGTTCTGCGCGTCCCGGCCGCCGAGATCGACCAGCACGCCGCCCTTGTTCGTCTTCATCGGCGCGTAGCCCAGCGCGCGCAGCTCGGTCAATACGAAATCCACGCAATCGTCGGTATAGCCGGTCGGGCTGTCGATCGAGAGCAGCTTTACGGTTTCATCCATTATAAATCTGGTGTAATCAAACATGGTTTTCCTCCCTGTAAGCATCGCGAATCAGCGGATAGAGCTTCTCCTCCGGATTCAGCGACATGTAATGACTCAATACATAATCAATTCCCTGTTCGCGCAGCGCCTTCTGGATTTCCGCGGCGCTCGCATCGTCCGCGCGGTCAAACCGCAGCGCGGCCAGAATGGTGCGCACGATCGGCGCGGGATCGACGTTTTCCTCCATTGCAAACAGCGCCGCGCCCACCAGACGGTCGTTTCGGCGCAGCTTGCGCACGGGATCCGCGCCCACGCGGGCCACGGTGTCCTTCAGCGCGCGATTGCGGAAGCGCTCGAGCAGATCGAGCACGTTGCCCTCGACATTTTCGCGCACGCCCTCGCCGAAGCGATGAATCAGCGCCTGCGCGCTCACCATCATGCTCGCCTTCGCGGCGGCGTAGATCTCGGGATCCTCGATCGCCTGCCAGATCATCTCATAGCTCTTCAGATTGCCCAGGTACGCGCACGTCGCATGGCCGCCGTTGTGCAGAAACAGCTTTCTTTTGATGTAAAACTCAAACGGCGAATACGGAACCAGCCCGGCAAGCTGCGGAATTTCGCCCTTGAACGCGTCTTTGTCCACCGGCAGCTCGCAATACGGCTCCACGCAGATCAGCAGCCGGTCCTTTGCGCGCATTTCCGGCGTGAGCGGCGGCACCATGCGCCCGATCGACGGCTCGACCAGACCGAGATTCTCGTCCGCCCAGCGCTTCTGCTCGTCGGTAAAGCATGCATACAGCCATTCGCGCATCAGCTTGTCCACTTCCAGCTGGTTTTCGCAGAGAATGATGTTCAGCGGCTTTCCGCCGCGCTCCATGCGCGCGACAATGCCCTTTGCAATTGCCGGAGCGACGCGCGGCAGAATATTTACGCCCACGGCCGTGGCCATGATATCGCAGGTCGCGATTTCGTCGATCGCCTGATCGGTCGTGGAATTGACCGCGCGGACGGGCGCGACGCGCGTGTCCTGCTCGCCCTCGTTGGAAACGATGCGCACCGTGTATTCGCCGCGGCGATTCATTTCGTCGATCACGTCCTGCATGATGTCCAGAAACACGACCTCATAGCCCGAATCCGAGAAGACCTTGCCGATAAATCCGCGCCCGATGTTGCCCGCGCCGTACATAACCGCCTTTTTCATGAGAAATCCTTCCTTTTTTCGGTAAAATCACTTGACATGATTATACCACAAGACGCGCCGTTTGACCAGTGCGGCAAACAAAAATCCGCGCATCTTTCAGCGCGGATGGGGCGGGATTACCGCTCGGAGCCTACGAAGAACAGCGATACGACGCCCGGGCCGGTGTGCGCGCCGATCACGGGGCCGACGTAATTGATGCGGATATCCGTAATTCCAAACTTTTCGCGCACGAGCGAGGCGACGTATTCCGCGTCCTCCCGGCAATCGCCGTGGCAGATGTACACGCGCTGCTTCTCCGGCTCAGTCGCGAGCTTCTCCATCTTGGCCACCAGCGCGCGCAGCGAGGCCTTGCGGCCGCGCGCAACGTCCACCTTGATCAGATGGCCTTCGTTGTCCATGTGCATGACCGGCTTGATGCTCAGCACCGAGCCGACGATCGCGGTCGCGGCGCTCACACGTCCGCCGCGCTTTAAGAACATCAGATCGTTCACGGTAAACCAGTGGCAAATGTGCAGCTTCAGCGATTCGGCATAATCGCGCAGCTCGTCGATCGACATGCCCGCCTGTTTCTTCTCGTGGCACAGATCCACAAACAGGCCCTCGCCCAGCGACGCGCACAGCGAATCCACCGCGTACAGCTTGCGCTCCGGATACTTTTCGCTCAGCTCGCGCATCGCGATCGCGCCGGAATTGTAGGTGCCGCTCAGGCCCGAGGAGAACGCGAGGTACAGCACGTCCACGCCCGCCTGGCACAGCGGCTCGAGCACCTCCATGAACTGCTCGCTCGTGACCGCGGAGGTTTTGGCCGATTTCGCGGTTACGACGCGCTCAAAGAACTCGTGAAAGCCGATTTCGCGCCCATCGAGATAGTTGCGATAGAGCTTGCCGTCCATATCCACCGTCAGCGGGAGAACCGTCAGCTGCATCTGATCGGCCAGCTCGGCCGGCAGATCGCAGGAAGAATCCGTCAAAAGAACGTAGTCCGCCATCTAAAAGCACCTCCGAAAAAGGGTATTTACATAATCGGAATTATAGCATATCCTGAATTCGTTGTCAATATTTGCCGGGCACGGCGCGACGAAAGCTGGTATTAAAAACCATAAACAAATCCCCGTCCGGATGGGCGGACGGGGGAGAGGCGGATCAGGAAAGCTCCTTCTTGCCGGTATACAATTCGTAATAGCGGCCCTTCAGCGCAAGCAGATCGTCGTGATCGCCGCGCTCGATGATCTCGCCGTTTTCGAGAACCATAATCGCGTTGGCGTTGCGAACGGTGGACAGGCGATGGGCGATGACGAACGTGGTGCGGTTCTCCATCAGGTGATCCATGCCCTTTTCAATCAGCCGCTCGGTGCGGGTATCGACGGAGCTGGTCGCCTCGTCGAGCACCAGTATCGGCGCCTTGCTGAGCGCCGCGCGCGCGATATTGAGCAACTGCCGCTGACCCTGCGACAGGTTTGCGCCGTCGCCTTCGATTACGGTGTTGTAGCCGTCGGACAGGCGCTGAATGAAGCCGTCGGCGCTGGCCATCTTCGCCGCCTCGATCACCTCTTCGTCCGTCGCGTCCAGGCGGCCGTAGCGGATGTTTTCCATGATCGTGCCGCTGAAGAGATGCGTGTCCTGCAGCACCATCGCGATGTTCTTCCTCAGGTAATCGCGCTTGAAATGGTGAATGTCGATGCCGTCGATCGTGATTGAGCCGGAATCGATATCATAGAAGCGATTCAGCAGGTTCGTGATCGTGGTTTTGCCCGCGCCGGTCGAGCCGACGAACGCGATTTTCTGGCCGGGCTTGGCATAGAGCGAGATGTGCTTGAGGATCGTCTTTCCCGGATTGTAGCCGAAGGTCACGTCGTCCAGAATCACATGGCCCTCGAGCTTCTCCGGTGCAACCGCGTCGGGCGCGTCGGGCGTTTCGGGATCGAGATCCATGATGCGGAACACGCGCTCCGCGCCGGCGAGAGCGGACAGGATCGTGCTCATCTGCTGCGAAATTTCGCTCACGGGGCGCGAGAACTGGCGCGAGTAATTCACAAATACGGCCAGGCCGCCGATATCGAACAGCCCCAGCGCGCACAGCACGCCGCCCACGCCCGCGGTCAGCGAATAGCTGATCTGGCTGGTATTGCCCATGACCGGGCCCATGATGCCGCCCAGGAACTGCGCCTTCTGCTGCTTGCCGCGCAGATCGTCGTTCAGGCGGCTGAATTCCTCAATGCAGGTTTCCTCGTGGCAGAAGACCTTTACGACCTTCTGGCCGGAGACGTTTTCCTCGATATAGCCGTTGACCGCGCCGAGCGCCGCCTGCTGGCCGAGATAGTATTTGCGGCTGTGCTTCATCAGCTTTCCGCCGCCGAGCGCGAATACCGGCAGGAACGCGACCGTAATCAGCGTAAGCCAGATGTTCGTAAAGATCATCATGGCGAGCGTGCCGACCAGCGTGAACGCGCCGGAGATCATCGAGGTGATCGACGAATCCAGCATCGTTCCGATGTTGTCGACGTCGTTGGTGAAGCGCGACATGATTTCGCCGTTGGATTCATTGTCGAAAAAGCGAATCGGCAGCGTCTGCAGCTTCGTGAACAGATCCTCGCGAATGCGCGCGATTGCGTTCTGGGAAACGCCGATCATCAGGCGGTTCTGCAGATACGTGCCGCCCACGCCCGCGAGGTAAACGCCGCCCATAACGCCGATCATCGCCGCGAGGTAGGCAATGCGCTCGGAAGCAGGAATGCCGGCTTCCGCAATGCGGTTGATGATCGGGCGCAGCAGATACGAGCCCGCGACCGACGCGGCGGTGCTCACCAGCATGCAGGCGAACACGGCGATCAGCCGCTTTTTGAACATGCCGATATAGGTCAGAATCCGGCGAATGGTCGCGCCAGCGTTCTTGGGCTTGCCGGTGGCCATGCCGCGCGGCCCGCGCGGGCCCGGGCCGGCTTTTTTCTGCGGATCGGAGCGATGGCCGCCGTAGCGCGCGGTCAGGTTTTCAAGCGATCTTGCGGGCATTAGGCTCCCTCCTTTTTATCGGTCTGAGAATAATAGATCTCCTGGTATTCGCGGTTGCTGCGCAGAAGCTCGTCGTGGGTGCCCACGCCGGTGATTCTGCCGTCGTCGAGCACGACGATCTTGTCCGCGTCGATGACGGACGAAATGCGCTGCGCGATGATGATTTTGGTCGAATCCTTCAGGCTCGTCGCAAACGCCTCGCGAATGCGCGCCTCGGTGGCGGTGTCGACCGCGCTGGTCGAGTCGTCCAGAATCAGAATCTTCGGCTTTTTCAGAAGCGCGCGCGCAATGCACAGGCGCTGCTTCTGGCCGCCGGATACGTTCGAGCCGCCCTGATCGAGCACGTGCTCATAGCCGTCGGCAAACGAGCGAATGAAGCCGTCCGCCTGCGCGCTCTCGGCCGCCGCGGTCAGCTGCGCGTCCGTCGCCAGATCGTCGCCCCAGCGCAGGTTTTCCTCGATCGTTCCGGAGAAGAGCACGTTCTTCTGCAGCACCATGCCGACGCCCGTGCGCAGACGATTCAGATTGTAATCGCGCACGTTTACGCCGTCGACCAGAATCTCGCCCTCGTCCGCATCGTAGAGGCGCGGAATCATCGAAACCAGCGTGGTTTTGCCGCAGCCGGTCGAGCCGACGACGCCGACCGTTTCGCCGGGATTGATCGTGAGGTTGATGTTGTCGAGCACCTTCCCGGGGCTGGTCTTGTAATAGCGGAAGGAGACGTTTTTGAATTCGATTTTGCCGGCCGTTACGTCCAGATCGGGGCAGGCGGCGTTTTCGTCGCTCAAATCGATCTTCTCATCCAGCACCTCCGAAATGCGCTTCGCGCTGGCGAGCGCGCGGGAGCTGTTCATGAAGATCATCGTGAGCATCATCAGCGACATCAGGATCTGCGTAATATAGGTAATGAACGACGAAAGATCGCCCACGCTCAGCTGCGTGTTGATCACCATCTTGCCTCCGAACCAGATCACGGCCAGCGAGGTCAGGTTCATCATCAGCATCATCGCCGGCATCATCGTGACCATGACGTTCAACGCGCTCAGCGTCGTGTTCTTCAAATCCGTGTTCGTCTCGCGGAAGCGGTCGTTTTCATAGTCCTCGCGCACGAACGATTTGATCACGCGCTCGTTCGTCAGGTCCTCCTGAATGCGGGTGTTGAGCGCATCGATCTTCTTCTGCGTCTTCTGAAAGCGCGGATATCCGGTGCGGATCACGACGAACTGGATGATCACCAGCAGCGGAATCGTGACCGCCAGCACCTTCGCGAGGTCGGGGCTCAGCGAAATCGACGCAATCAGCGCGCCGATCAGCATGCCCGGCGAGCGCAGGCACATGCGCATCAGCATGTTGATCATGTTCATGATCTGGGTGACGTCGTTCGTCAGGCGCGTGACCAGCGAGCCGGTCGAGAAGCGATCGATATTCGCAAACGAGAACTGCTGGATCTTTGCGTAAACGTCCCTGCGCACGTCGGCCGCGAAATTGACCGAGGCCTTCGACGCGTAATACGCACCGCCGATGCCGCCGGTCATCATCAGTATGGCTGTGAGCACCATGATCGCGCAGGCAATCACGATGTAGGTCACGTTCTGCGTCGCCACGCCCGTATCAATGATCTTCGCGTAAATGCGCGGCAATACGATTTCGCCGATGACCTCGACGATCATGCACAGCGGCCCGATGATGAAATATTTCGTGTAGGGCCGCGCGTAATGGAGCCATCTTTTCAATTTAATGCACTTCCTTTCGCTTCTTCTTCCGCCTCGCAGGCACGCAGATTTTGCTGCATGTGCTCCAGGCGCGCGCACAGGGTTTCGATTTCCTCTCGATCGAAGCCCTCGAACACGCGCTGATCCACCGCGTCAAAGGTGCGGCGCGTATCGTCCATCAGCTTTTTGCCCTTTTCCGAAATGCGCACGCTGTTGCGCCGGAGATCGCTCTTATCGTCGCTGCGCAGCACGTAGCCGTCCTCCACCAGACTTTTCAAAAGCCGCGTTACGCACGCGGGGCTCACGTCGAACCGCTCGGCGATCTCCTTTTGCGAATGCGGCTCGGTCGATTCGCTCAAAAACATCAGCACCTTCCGCTGGCTGCGGTGCACGCCCGAATCGCCGAATAATCGCTCGATCAGGCGATGATGCATCCGCGAATTGTGAATCAGAAGATCCATCGCGTGGTGCACCAGCTGCGCCCGATTCCGATCCTGTTCCATGCGCTCCTTCCTTTCTTTCAAAATTATTTGACTAGTTGATAATTGACATGTTCTGAATTATAGCATGCGATTGCAAATTGCGCAACGAGGGGAATTGTAAAAAAACGCGCCCGCAGCGGCGAAATGCAAAAAATTAACATTCAAAAATCCGGAAAAGACAGAACAAAATGGAACGGACGGGTGTCCAATAGTTGAAGGATGCAAAGAAGCGCCCTTTGCCGAGAGTGAAACGGAAAGGAAGCCGATTGAAATGAAAAAAAGCCTGATTGCCGCGATCGTCATCTGCCTGCTCGCGCAGCCGGTCTCCGGGGCGTTTGCCGAGGAGAATCTGCCCGTAGCGGTGGAGCAGGCGGTGGAAACGGAAACGCCGACCGAGCAGCCGACGGAAAAACCGACGGAAGCGCCGACCGGAGCGCCCACGGAAAAGCCCGACGAGCAGCCGACGGAGCAGCCGACCGAAAAACCGACGGAGCAGCCCACGGAAAAGCCGACCGAGCAGCCGACGGAAGCGCCCACCGAAAAGCCGACCGAGTCGCCCACGGAGCAGCCGACGACGGCGCCGACCGAGCAGCCGACGACGGAGCCGACCGCCGCGCCCACGGAAGAACCGATGATTCCGGTTCCGGTCGTTTCCGATAAAAAGGAAATTCCGGAAACGGCCGAGGCGTGGATGTGCGCGGAGAACGGCTTCGCCTATGGAACGCTCGAGGATCTGATCGCCTGCGCGCAGCCGGGCGGCGAGCTTTTCCTGCATGTGGAAACGGCAATGCGCCTGAAGGAAGCGCCGGTGCTGAAGCTGTCGGAGCTCAAATTCAGCCTGGACGAGGACGTTTTTAAGGGCGACGAATGGAAGATTACTTATTTACAGGACGATCCGGAGAAGGCCGACGAGCCGCGCGAGCTGGACGCGAAGACGTTCAGGGACGCGAAGGAGGATCTCGTGATGGAGATGTTCATCCGCGTAGATTCCACGCACGTCGATCCGGAGCCGACGGAGGAGCCGACGATTCAGATTGAGGTTTCGGTCGACGAATACCGTGCCGGCGAATGGAGCCCGGTGCTGCCGACGTTCACGCTGTCCGGCAAGCCCGATGAAGAGGGCTATTCCTATGCGGTCGTGATTTACGACGAGCGCATCGCGGTGCTGTCCGAGGACGTTTACGCCGCGGAAAAGGAGGGCGTGTACACCGTCCGGTTCGCGATTCTGAATGCGAAGGGCGATATCGTCTCCGCGTCCGATCGCTACACGCTCCTGCTGGACGAAACGCTGCCCGAGGTTTCCGCGATGGTGGACGAGAGCATGGATTACACGCTGCGGATGAGCGCGAGCGACGCGCTGTCGGGCGTGAAGGAGTTTTCGACCGACGGCGGACAGACGTGGACTCCGTTTGCGGACGGCGAGGAATGGGTGTATACCGCGCAGTCGAAGGTCACGGTCGCGCCCGGAATGCTGCAGGTGCGCGACGCGGCGGGCAACACCTGGCAGAACGACGAGGAATACGTGCTGGATAAGATTCCGTCGTTCCCGGGCGGGGGCGGCGGCGGTGGCGGCGGAGACGGCAAGAAGAAGCCGGATCACGCCGCAGGCGACAAAAAGGACGAGCCGGATTACGATACGGTGGAGCTCCAGTTCCCCGAGGAACCGATGACGACGCTGCAGATGGGTGAAACGGAATTGCCGCTCACGCTGGAGCTGGCTGATCCCGGCAATTTCCAGAAGCCCGCCGATTATGAGGCGAAATTCTCCGCGGCGCTGCGCGCATGGCCGAAGCCGGCGGAATACGACGCGGACGGCAATCTCATTCCGCCCGAGGAAAATCCCGCGCCGGACACGCTGGTGCTGACCGCGATGGAAGAGGACAACATGGGCGACCGCTTCGAATATCGCTGGAAGGTGAACGGCGAGGTGTTCCGCCTGCTCGAGAACAGCGGAATTCAGTATCTCGTATTCAATGTAAACGACAACTACGCCGTGTTCCCGACCGCGGGCTTTACCGGCGGCACCGAATACACGACGCTCCGCATGAACGGCTTCTCGGTCAAGAAGTTCGATTATACGATTTCGATGAGCGTCAACCTCGATCCCGATCACATTCCGGCGCTTTCCGAAACCGACCTGTCTGTGGACTGCGATATCGCGGTGCTGGTGCAGGCGGACGGCAGAAAATACGTAATGAGTGCCGAACAGAAGGGCGAGATGTACTTCTATGACGTTACTCTCGGCCCGGCGGAAATGCTGGAAGAGCCGTATGGAGCGTATACGGCGGGTTTAACGCAGATCGAAGATGGGAGGACGGTTGAATGAGAAGGCATACCCGTTTCCTGGCGGCGCTGCTCGCGGCGCTCGCCCTGTCCGTGCCGGCCAATGCGGCGATCAGCTTTGAGGGCAAGGTCGTTTCCAGCGAGTCGGTCGCGGTGCTTGCGCCGTTCGGCGGACTGACGGATTCCGTTGAGCTGCGCGCGGGCGATCCGGTGAAGGTCGGCGATCCGGTCGCGACCATTTCCACAACCAAGGTCTACGCGACGGCGGACGGCATGGTCAGCGGCGTGTTTGCGCGCGAGGGCGATTCCACCGAGGGCATCGTCGAGCGCTATGGCGCGGTGGTCTATATCGAGCCCACCAATCGCTATAAGATCGCCGCGACGACCGAGAAGGCGTACAACAGCAGCGACACGAAGTACATTCACATCGGCGAGAAGGTCTATGTCTCCTGCGCGAAGGACGGCACGCACACCGGCACCGCGGTCGTGACCGCCATTTCCGATGTGGACGAATCCGGCAATACCCCGTACAAGCTCGAGGTGACCGGCGGCGATTTCTACATGGCCGAGACGGTGGGCATTTACCGCAGCCGCGATTATTCCGCCGATTCCAGAATCGGCCGCGGAACGATTCAGCAGACGGCGGCGATCGCCGTAAAGGGCTCGGGCAGCGTTCTGAAGATGCATGTTGCCGACGGCGACAAGGTCGAGCGCGGCGAGCTGCTGTTTGAAACGGTGGACGGCGATCTGGACGGCCTGTACGCAATGGACAACACGATCGTGTCCGCGGTTTCCGGCGTGGTCGCGTCGGTCGATACCAAGCCCGGCGATTCGGTCTCGAAGGGCGCGAAGCTGATTACCGTGTATCCGGACGGCTCGTTCCAGATCGAGGTCAACGTTTCCGAAATGGATTTGAATTCCATCCACGAGGGCGATAAGGTTTCGATCGAATTCGAGTTTGACGCCGACGGCGAGCTGCGCCTGGACGGCACGGTCGCGTCGATCTCGCGCGTGAATATCGCCGAGGAGGGCGCGTCGGCCGCATCGAGCGCGGAATACAGCGCCTATATCAATTTCGAGGAAACCGACCAGGTGCGCCTGGGCATGTCCGTGATCGTTTACACGCAGGCGGACGAGCCGCTCGACAAGGGCGAATAATCATTAAGGGAGTGAAGAAGAAATGAAGAAGCTTTTATGTATGCTTCTGTGCCTGATGCTGCTGATTCCCGCGGCGGCGTTTGCGGCGCAGGGCGATGTAACCATGTCCACCACGAGCGGACAGCTCGAACAGTACGGAGTGGAGAACGGTTTTCGCTCGTTCTGCGCTGCGGGCGACACGCTTTATATGCTGACCTACGACGGCAAGCTCCTGACCCACAAGGTGGGCGACGCGGAGCCGAAGGTGTATACCTCCGACATGAATCAGGAGAGCGGCGCGGACGAGACCTACTCGTACTATACCCATGCGAACTATTACATGTTTTCGGCGAACGACAAGGTTTACGTGCTCAAGAGCGTGACGCAGTACAACGGCGAAACGGGCACGGAGAGCGTTACCTCCGCATCGATGAACGAGCTGACGTTCTCCGGCGATCATGCCGCGCTCAACGCGCTGTTTGACGTGAATATGGAATCGATGCGCACGTCCGAGGGCTACATGCCGTATCTGCAGTATCTCGTGGGCGCGGGCGATTACCTGGTGATGTATTCCGACGACGGCAGCAGCGCCTCCGCGGGCGTATGGGCCATGAGCCTGACCGACGGCAGCATGAAGCGCATCGACGTAGCGCCCGCCGGCAATTACCTGATGTCGCTTGCGCTGTATAAGGACAATACGGTGCTGACCCAGATATGGGAAAACAACGGACAGAGCGTGGGCTTCTATGCGATTGATCCCGCGGCGGGCACGTCCGCGCAGGTTTCGAGCGTTCCGGTGGAGTCGTATGAATCCTTCTCCGGTATTGCGACCGATCAGGCGACGGGCACGGTCTATTGCGTCAAGGGCGGCGAGATCCGCACGCTGGACGTCATGACCGGCGAAGTAGGCGAGGGCATTACCGATATCGTGGCCGACAACGGCAACGGCTTCATCCTCACCGGCGGCTTCTATGCGGCGGCGGATTACCAGAGCTATTCGCTGCGCAACATCAATCCCGGCCAGCAGAGCAATCGCAAAATGAAGATCTCATCCTCGAGCTGGGGAAACAACATTGACGCGGCGTATTATACGTTCGCCAACGCGCACGGCGATGTGTCCGTCGTGTATTCCCACGACTATTCGGAATATGAGAATCTGATTCAGGATATGATGAATCGGGATTCCAGCATCGACGTGTACATTCTTTCCACGTCCAATTCGACCTTCTCGGCGCTGTATCAGCGCGGCTATCTCGCGGACTTTTCGGACAGCGAAAAGCTCATGCAGCTCGCGAACGCGATTCAGCCGGAGCTCCTCGAGCAGCTCAGCGTAAACGGCCGGTTCAGCGTGCTTCCGGTGAGCGGATATTTCTATCTGCCGTTTATGAATCGCGCGGCGCTGGAAAAGGCCGGCATTTCGACTGAGGAAATTCCGACCAACTGGGCCGATTTCCTGGAATGGCTGCCGACGCTCGCGGGCCGTCTGCCCGACGGCATGTCGCTGCTGGATCCGTGGACGAGCGCTTCTGATGCACGCATGTCGATATTCTATCAGATCTTCCAGTGCTATCAGAACCATCTGGAAAACGATCCGAACAGCGTCAGCGCAAACGACATGGTTTCCATTCTCGAAGCGCTCGATCGCGTGGATTTCAGCGCCCTCGGCCAGCCGAGCGACGAGCAGATTCGATCCGACAACTATTCGCCGGAATGGAACGAAGAGGGCATCCTGATGGAGCTGAACTCCGGCCGCTCGATCAGCGGCATGGCCACAAAGTACTATCCGCTGGTCATGAGCCTGAAAAACGGTCTCCCGCACATGCTGACTATGGATGCGGCGGTTGCGATCATCAATCCGTTCAGCAAGAACGTCGATCTGGCGCTTCAGTTCCTCGAAACGCTGGCGGACAAGATGGAGGACGAGACCGCCTATACGATCCGCACCGACAAGACCGAGCCGACTCCGAACAAGTGGTACGAGCAAAACATGCAGGAAATGCAGAAATATGTCGACCAGCTCAAGAAGCAGATCGAGACGGCCGAGGCGGTCAACAAGCAGCAGCTTGAGGAAACGCTGAAGCAGGCGGAAACTGCGATGAAGGAGATGGAGAGCGATCGCTGGTCGATCTCTGAAGCCGATATCGCATGGATGAGCGAGCATCGCGCCGAGCTTGGCCTGGCGGGCGACAACTGGCTTTACAGCGACAATACCGGCGACGGCGCCACGCTGATTCAGCAGTATCTCGACGGCCAGATCGACGCCAGCCGCCTGATGAAGGAAGTAGACCGCAAGGTGCGCATGCGCATTATGGAAGGCGCATAAATCAAACGGGCGCGCCGGCTGAAGGGAACAGCGCTGCACTGCAAATGGAGAAGGGGTTCGCCACATGCGGTGCAGCGGTTCCCGCAAACGGCCCGGGGCGCGTTTGAATGAAGAAGTAGGGGGAAGACGAGCGTGTTTACCAGGAAAAAATCGGTATGGCTGTTTCTGCTGCCAGGCCTTGCCGGACTGATGCTGTTTTACGTCGTTCCGTTTCTCGGCGGCATATGGTACAGCTTGACGGACGGCACCTATCGAAACGCGTTCGTCGGGCTTCAGAATTACATGAATATCTGGCGGAACGGCATGTTTTTGCTGGGCCTGAAGAACACGATGCTGCTGTCGCTGATCTGCGCGCCGACGGTGTGGGTGCTGTCGTTCGTGATCGCGGCGCTTTTGAATCGCCTGCGCCCGAACGGCGCGTTTTTCCGAAACAGCATATTGCTCCCGTATCTGATGCCGTCGTCGGCGATGCTGCTGATCTGGCTGCTGCTGTTTGATTACGGCGGCGTGATCAACCGGCTGCTTACGTATCTCGGCCTCGAGCGCGTGATCTGGCTGGAGGGCGCGGAGCTGCGCGTTCCGATCATATTGCTGTTCATCTGGAAAAATCTGGGCTTCGCGGTGATCATTTTCCTCGCGGCGCTGCAGACGATTCCGGAGCCGCTGTATGAATACGCGCGCCTCGAGGGCGCGAGCTTCATGCGGCAGACGTTTGGGATCACGCTGCCGATGATCGTGCCGAGCGCGTTCCTGATCATCATTCTGGAATGGATCAACGCGTTCAAGATCTTCAAGGAGGTCTATTTTATCGGCGGCGCGTATCCGGACGAGGCGGTGTATACGCTTCAGAATTTCATGAACAACCTTTACAGCAAGCTCAATTATCAGACCGTCACGACCGCGGCGTACAGCTTTGCGATCATCGTGTTCGCGCTGTTCGGAGCGCTGTTCCTTACGCAGCGCGCGCTGCTGCGCAAGTTCAGTTAGGAGGCGGCGCGAGATGAAGAAAAAGCTGCGTAATCAATCGCCGAAGGGGCGGCATACGGGTGCGCGGGCGCTGCTGATGCTGCTGGCGCTGCTGATGCTGATCCCCATTGCGGTCACGATGCTGTATTCGTTCTTCTCCCCGGAGGAGATCAAGACCTATATGCAGACGCGCGGCAGCTTCGACGTCGAAAAGTGGATGGACGTCAAGCTCTCGCCGAAGATGTTTTCGCTCAGCCAGTATTATCAGATCCTGATTACCGATACGTCGATACTCAAGATGTTTGTCAATTCGGCGTTTTACACCGTCGCGATCCTGCTGGGACAGGCGGTGGTGGTGCCGATGATGGCGTATGCACTCAGCCGGTTCAACTTCAGGGGCCGCGAGGCGATCTTTTTCATGATCCTGATGCTGATGCTGCTGCCGTTCCAGGTCACGATGGTGCCGAACGTGCTGACGCTCAGGCAGCTCGGGCTGCTGAATACGGTGTGGGCGGTCATATTGCCGATGTGGTTTTCGCCGTTTTACATCTTCCTGATTCGCCAGTTCATGATCGGCCTTCCGAACGAGCTGATCGAGGCGGGCGAGATGGATGGCGCGGGCACGGTGCGGTGCTATATCCACATCGTGCTGCCGGTATGCCGCCCGGTGATCGGCGCGGCGGTCGCGCTGTCGTTTGCGGACTGCTGGAATCTGGTCGAGCAGCCGATGACGTATCTGAGCCAGAATACCGAACTGCAGCCGCTGTCTGTCATGTTCAATCAGCTGGTGGATCAGAGCACGGGCATCGAGTTTGCCGGCGCGGCGATCTACATACTGCCGGCGCTGTTCGTGTATCTGTATTTCCTGAAGGACATCCTGACGGGCATCCAACTGACGGAGCTGAAATAAGAGGTGTGAAGACGAATGAACCTGAAAAAATTTGCGCTGCGCGGGCTGGCGATTCTGGCGGTGTTCGTGGCGCTGTGCATGTTCTTCTCCGGCACGATTAAAACCATTACCACCGCGAAGATCAAGATCACGCGCGGTCGCTCCGGACGGCTGGAGGAGAAGATACAGCTGACCGGCAAGCTCACCTTCCCGGACGTGGTCAAGGTCGGCTATCCGCTCGAGGACGGCCAGACGATTCAGATCACGAAGGTCAATTTCCGCCCCGGCTACACCGTAAACGAGGGCGACGTGGTCATTCAGGCGCGCGTGGCCAACTACGACGAAACGATGAAGGGCTATCAGTCCGATTACAGCTCGGCGCTCGAAACGCTGCAGCAGCTCGAGAGCAAGAACGCAAACATTCGCCTGCGCCGCACCGATACGGCATATGCGGACGCGTATTTCGGTCTGCGCGACGCGCGGCGCGACACCGTTTCCAAGCGCATTGCGATGAATACGCTTCTGAATCGCGAGGGACTGACGCTGCCCGAGACCGGCGCGCCGGAGGGCGCGAGCGACGCGCTGATTCAGGCGATCAGCGATTATCGCGCCGCAGTGCAGGCCGAGACGGCCGCCGAATCCGCAATGCAGCAGGTCGAGCGCTATGCGCCCGAGGAGAGCGTCTGGACGTATATCACCGAAAAGCGCGCGGCAGAGGACAAGATCAGCGATCTGGAGGCCAAAATGGAGGCGCTCGGCGTGCTCAACGGCAGCGTCCAGCAGATCACCGCGCCGAACGGCGGCTATATCGCCGAGGTGCTGGTGAAGGAGGGCGATAATTACGACGGCGCGAGCGAGCTGTTTACGCTGACGCAGCCGGAGACGATGCCCGTGCTTCGCGCGGATCTGACCGGAATTGACAAAACGGTGACGCAGGGCATGACCGTGACCATCAGCGGCGGAAATTTCGGCGATATGGAAACGACCGTTGCAAACGTCGGCATCGATCAGGAGGGTAAAAAGTACGCGGACGTGACGCTTACGCAGGATGTGATTTCCTCGCTGGGCTCGGTGTATTCGATGACGCTCGAGGACACGCCGATGACGCTGGTCAATCGCGCGCGGCAGAACACGATGCTGCTGACCACCAGCGCCATTCACGGAACCGGCAATAACCGCTATATCTATACCGTCGATACCAGCTATTCCAGCTTCGGCAATTCCACCATGACCGTGCGCAAACAGACCGTGACCGTGCTTGCAGAGGCGGACGGCGTCGCTTCGATTCAGGAGGACATGAGCTGGTACGACATCGCCTACATGGAGGATCGCCCGATCAACGACGGAGACACCGTCATGCTCTACGAGTAAACGCACCTGGGAGGCGCACATGAAAAAGAGAAGATGGCGCGCAATGCCGGTGGTATTGATCGTGCTGGGACTGCTGCTTGCGATTCCCTCGGGCGTAAAGCTCGCAACCACGCGGGAAACGCTGGAATACGCGCTTCCCGCACCGGATGGCGATGCGACGGACGCGATCGACGCGATGGTAAAGGCGCGCGACACGCTTTCCGAGCAGCTCGCCGACTGCGCGGAGACGGTTGCGGCGAGCGCGATTTGCGAAACCAGTTCCGTTTCCGCCGGCGACAAAAGCGCGAGTGCGACGATTTACGGCGCGGGCGAGGGCTGGTTCGAGGTGTATCCCGCGTTTCTGAAAAGCGGGCGCAGAATCAGCGAAACGGAGCTCAAGGCGGGCGACACGGTCGCGATGCTGGATGAATCGCTCGCGTTTCAGCTCTTCGGCGAGGATTTGAACGAGGATTCCACCGTCGATATCGGCGGGGCGAGCTATCGCGTGGTCGGAACGTTTCAGCACGGGCGCAGCGTGGGCGAAACGGGTGAATATGCGGCGATCGTGCCGGTAAACGCCGCGAAGGCGGAGAAATGGACGACTTTGATGATCTCGGCCAAACCGATTCCGGAGTCCGGCGCGCGCACGATGTTCGATTCCTCCGTGCCGACGGCATGGCGCGAGGGCAGCAGCAGCCTGAGCCTTGAAAAAGAGGCGATGCGGCGGCTGATTCTGCCGCGGATGCTGCTGTTTGTATTCGGCCTTACCGCAATTCTCGCGCTGCTCAGGCGCATGAACGGAGTTGCCGCGCGGAGAATCGCATGGTATCGCGACGCGATCCGGTGGAACTATTTTAAAAAGACGATTCCGCAGCTGCTCGCCGTGATCGGCATTTGCCTGGCGGGCTACGGCGCGATTCTCGCGCTGCTGAGCGCGCTGATGGCGTTCACGATTCAGCCGCTGTATGTGTTCACCGAATGGGTGCCGGACAATTTCGTGGCGTGGTCGTCGCTGAAAAAGGTGTTCTGGAGCCTCGCGAGCGAGCATGCGGCGCTGGTTCGCGTGGGCACGCCCGGAATGCGCGCAATCGAGTTCGAGGGCGGCATTCTGCGCTGGGGTGTGATCAGCGCGATGACGGGCGCAATCCTGATGCGCGTGAAAAAACCGAAGAAGGCATAATCTCAATCGGCGTTGAAGCAATTTTGACGCCGATTTTTCATTGCGCGATTCGCCTGCGCTTGATTTTTTTACGCGGAATATCTTATAATCTGTATATCATTTTTTGAGGAATAAGGAGCATACTCGCTATGAAGAGAATCGGCGTATTGACTTCCGGCGGAGACGCGCCGGGCATGAACGCGGCCATCCGTTCGGTGGTGCGCACGGCGCTGCATCATGAAATGAGCGTCGTTGGCTTTAAGCGCGGCTATAACGGCGTATTGATGCGCAATCAGGTGCAGACGGACGATTTTGAAATTCTGACCGCCCGCAGCGTGTCCGACAAGATTCATCGCGGCGGCACGTTCCTGCGCACCGCGCGCTGCATGGACTTCTACAAAGAGGAAACGCGCCGGGAGGCCGTGGAAAATCTGGAAGCGCTCGGCATCGAGGGCCTCGTCTGCATCGGCGGCGACGGAACGTATAAGGGCGCGGAATCGCTGAATGCGCTGGGCCTGCCGACGATCGGCGTGCCGGGCACGATCGACAACGATCTGGCCTATACCGATTACACGATCGGCTTTGATACGGCGCTGAATACCGCGTGCGAGTGCCTGAATAAGATTCGCGAAACCAGCGATTCCCACGAGCGCGCGAGCATGCTGACGGTCATGGGCCGGAATTGCGGCGATATCGCCCTGCACACGGCGCTGACCTGCGGCGCGGAAATCTGCATGATTCCGGAAGTAAAATGGGATATCGAGGAAGTGGCCGAGCGCGTCAAATGGGGCGTTATGCGCGGCAAGCGCAGCATGATTCTGGTCTTTGCCGAGGGCGCGCTGCAGTCGCTGACCACCGATCTGGAAAAGCTCTGCTCCGAAAGGGAAGAGCTGAAGGACATCGTCGTTCGCGGCAATGTCGTCAGCAGCGCGCAGATTGCGCTGATCATTGAAAAGCTGTCCGGCCATGACACGCGCTCGACCGTGCTCGGCTATATCCAGCGCGGCGGCAGTCCGTCGGCGCGCGATCGCCTGCTTGCGACCCAGTTCGGCGCGCGCGCGGTGGATCTGCTGGCGGAGGACAAGTCCGGCGTGGCCGTCGGCATTCGCGGAAACGATCTGATCGAGGTTCCGTTCGCGGATGTTCAGAAGGGCGAGCATGCGGCGGACAAGGGCCTTCTGGACCTGGTGGACATCATGTCCGTCATGACCCGCTAAATGGAACGGGTAAAAATTACCGGCGTAGGCTCCGGAATGCAGGGCGTGGGGCGGCTCGAAGAGGGCTGCGTCGCGTTCGTGCCCGGAGCGCTGCCCGGCGAAGAAGTGGAAATTGAAATCACCAGGCGCGCCCAGCGTTTCTGCGAGGCGCGCCTTCTTCGCGTGTGCGCGCCGTCACCTGAGCGGCGAACGCCCGATTGCCCGGCCTACGATTCCTGCGGCGGCTGTCAGGCCCGGCATATGACGTATGAAGAGACGCTTCGCCTGAAGCGGCAGCGCGTTTATGATGCGCTTTCCCGCCTCGGCGGCGCGGAAGAGCCCGAGGTGCGCGAAACGATCGGCTGCGAGCGCCCGGATCGCACGCGTAATAAGGCCGAATTCCCGATTGGAAAGGGCGCGGACGGCCGCGTCGTGATCGGCGCATATGCGGAGGGCAGCCGCAGAATCGTTCCGCTCAAGGATTGCCTGCTGCAGCGCGAGCCCGCGGCGCATGCGCTGCAATACTTTTCCGAGCATCTTTCCCAAATGCCGGGCGCGGGGCATTATACGCATCTGGTTACGCGCGTCAACCGCCGGGGCGAGCTGATGCTCACGCTCTGCGCGAGCGCGCCGGTGATCGATTCGGCGAAAAAGCTGCTTCCGGAGCTGCAAAGGGCGCTTCCGGAGATGGTTTCCTTTTATTTCCTACGGCAGAATCAGCGCCCGGCGCACGCGCTCGACGGCGCAATTGCGCATCTCTGGGGCGAAAAAACGCTGAATGAGACGCTGCTCGGCCTGCAATTTGCCATTTCTCCGCAATCGTTTTTCCAGATCAATCCCGAACAGACGGAAAGGCTGTATTCCTGCGCGCTGGAGGCGGCAAATCTCGCGCAGAATCCGAATGCGCGTGTGCTGGATGTGTATTGCGGCGCGGGGACGATTTCGCTGGCCGCTGCGAGGCTGTGCAAAAGTGTGACCGGCGTGGAAATCGTCGCGCCCGCAATTCGCGACGCGAAGGAAAACGCGCGCCGAAACGGGCTGGAATCGCGCGCACGGTTCCTCTGCGCCGACGCGGCAAAGGAGATTCCGCGCCTGATTTCCGCGGGCGAGCGCTTTGATTGCGCAATCGTGGACCCGCCGCGCAAGGGTGTGGATGAGCCGGCGCTGCGCGCGCTGCTCGCCGCGAAGCCCGACCGAATCGCCTATGTCTCGTGCAATCCCGCAACGCTCGCGCGGGACGTAAAAATCCTGTCGGAGGGCTACCGGCTGGAATGGGCGCAGCCGGTCGATATGTTCCCCTGGACGGAGCACGTCGAGACGGTGTGCCTTTTATCCAGAATCTAGGATTCAGCGCCGGGAATGCGGGGCATTCAGGGCGGACGGGAGGAAGTATGGGAAGAATTGTGGCCATTGCCGGCGGCGATCTGTCGTCGACCCGGCCGTTGAATCAGCATGCGATTCAATTGAGCGGAAAGAGCAAACCGAATGTTCTCTTTATTGGAACGGCCAGCCACGACGCCGCGGGATATATTGAATCCATTGCCCGGGAATTTGCATTCCTCGGCTGCAATGTGAAGGCTCTTTGTCTGGCAAACGGCAACTGCGGCGATTGCGAAATGGAGACGCTTTTGGCGTGGGCAGACGTTATTTATGTCGGCGGCGGAGACACTGTTTTCATGATGCAAACGTGGAAGCGCTTCGGCTTGGACGAAAGGCTGAAAAGGATATACGCGCAGGACGCGGCGGTGTTAACCGGCCTCAGCGCGGGCGCAATTTGCTGGTTCCGCTGCGGGCATAGCGACAGCGGCGCTTTCCAGCGCGCGGAAAACTGGAATTATTGCTGGGCGGAGGGTATGCTGGATATCGTTCCTATAGCGTATTGCCCCCACTACAACGAGGAAGGACGCGATACCTTTGACGCAATGCTGCGGCAAAAGGATGTGCCGGGCCTGGCAATGGAAAACGATACGGCATTTGTGAGCGACAATGGCGAGCAGTATTTTATCAGAAGCGCGCCGACCGCGAACGCGTATTTCATTCAATATAAGGACGGCTTGATGGAAAAGAAGGAAGTAACCTTCAGGCCGTTGGACGCGCCGCTTGAGAAACGGTGAATGCCAAAAAGCGAAGGACGGTGCGGCGGATGAACGAGGAACTGCTGGGCAAATGCGGCTTTTATTGCGGGGCCTGCCCGACCTGGTTAAAGGGCGGCTGCTGCGGGTGCGAGCGCGAGCACGCGGCGGGGGATTGCTTTACCCGCGATTGCGTAAAGGAAAAGCAGCTGGATTTCTGCGGGGCGTGCGCGGCCTTTCCCTGCGATGTGATTCTGAAGAAGCCGCGCTCCACCGTGCTCGACAAGGACTGGCTCGCGTGGAAGAAGAAAAGCGCGCAGAACCGATAGCAAAGCGCCGCCCTGTCCCATTTGGACGAAGCGGCGCTTTTGCCGCGCTTACAGCAGCAGCGCGCGGTTTGTGTCGTAAACGATCTCGTCGCGGAAGGCGAGCATTTTCAGCAGGCGCTCGAATTCGCCCCAGCCGTCGTGCGCGTCGAGCTCGTAGGAATGGCCCCAGATGTAGAGCAGCTGCGGCGATTCGGCGTTCATGGACAGAAACTGCTCCGCCAGCTCGAAACGGTTTTCGCTCAGGTGGTGAATCGTCGGGTTGAAGCGAAGGAGATTCTCCTGCGGATCAAAGCGATTTGTCGAGGTAATCGTGCGCGAATACAGAATGCGCGTGCGCGATTGGAGTATGCCGGCCACGCGATCGTCGTTGTTGATTCCGCCGCACGGATACGCCATGCCGACCACCGGATAGCCCGCGAGGCGCGAGAGGTTTTTGCGATCCTCCTCGACCTGGCGCACGATCTCGTCCTCGCCGAGCTGCGTAAGATTCGGGTGCGTCAGCGTGTGAACGGCGATTTCGTGGCCGCGATAGAGCGTGCAGACCTCGTCGGGCAATACGCAGCTGTGGTCGACCGTTTCGCCGCGCACGGGGAGCGTGCCCTGCTTGCCGAACAGCTCGGAATTGAGGTTGAACGTCGCCTTCATGCCGTAGCGATTCAGCAGGGGAATCAATCGCCGGTCCTGCGCAACGCCGTCGTCGTAGCTGAAGGTGATTCCCTTCATTTTGCCGTGTAGATTCATACTTTCCCTCCGTTATGGTTCGCTGCGGTCGAGAAACAGGCGCATCGTTTCCTCCGGCAGCACGCCTTTGAGCACGGCTATCGCGCCGGAATATTCATTGACGCGCGCCAAAACTGCGTGCGATTCGCGCACGGGGTGGAAGCCCATGCGCAAATACAGCCCGATTGCCTTGTGGCTCCAGGTCTGCGTGTCGAGATAGGTATCCGCGCCGGGATCCAGCTCGGCGATTCGCCGAATGGCCCATGCCACGATCGCGCGCCCGATGCCCTTGCCCTGATGCGCCGGATCGGTGCAAATCCAGTGAACGCGCCCGAAACGCCGCCCGTCTTCCTCAAAGCGCCACGCCATGGAGGTCGCGACCGCGCTGCCGTCCGGCGCGATTACGAAGGACAGGCGCTTTCGGAGCGCGTCCTCGTCCTGCATGAACTGCTTCCTGAACGCGCTTTCGGCGGTCTGCTCGCAGGAGAATTCGTCGACGATCGTCGCGATGCGCGCCCAGTTCTTTTCGTCTCCGGGAAGATAGGTTCTGAACGCATAGCCCTCCGGAAGAATCGGCTCCGGAACGCGCGCCATTTCGTCCGGGTGAATGACCATGACGATGCTCTTGCGCGGAAGCGAGCGATCCGCCGTGAGCACCGCGGGCCGACTGTAGATCATACTTAACCCCCTTTTTCGATTGTTTTCCAAAACGCATTATACCATTTCCGGCGCAAATCGCGCAATAGCAAAACGCGGCAATGCAGGTTTAACCCAAGTTTTTCAACAAAATCTCGCCCAGGGCTTGAAATTTGGACGGGATCGTGATAAAATATCTGTTGTTAAATTGCGTAGGGAGGTGAAGATTTTGCCGAATATCAAATCTGCCGTTAAGCGCGTGAAGGTGACTCGCAAGAAGAACCTGCGCAACCGCATGATCAAGTCTGCGATGAAGACCAAGATCAAGAAGTTTGATACCGCCGTTTCCGCGAAGCAGGCCGACGCCGCGCTTCTCAGCGCGACGCAGGGTGCGGTCGATAAGGCTGCCGCAAAGGGCGTTATTCATAAGAACGCTGCGAACCGCAAAAAGGCTCGTATGGCGAAGCGCCTGGCCAAGGCCGCAGAATAAGATCATCGAAATGCAAACGAAGGGGACGCGGACAGGCGTTCCTTTTGTTTTTGGAGAATTGCGATGGAAGATTTGTTTTCAATGAGCGCCAAATCGCTCGCGCCGCTCGCGGATCGAATGCGCCCGCGAACGCTGGATGAATTCGTGGGTCAGGAGCAGATCGTGGGCAAAAACAAGCTGCTGCGCCGCGCGATCGAGGCCGACCGGCTGACCAGCAGCATCTTCTGGGGCCCGCCCGGCTGCGGGAAAACCACGCTCGCCTCCGTAATTGCCGAAAGCACGCGCGCGGAATTCGTCAAGCTCAACGCCGTTACCAGCGGCGTGTCCGACGTGCGCGAGGTGCTGAAGGCGGCGGAGAACCGGCTGAAGCTGAACGGCCAGCCGACCTATCTGTTGCTGGACGAATGCCATCGCTGGTCGAAGGCGCAGTCGGACTCCATTCTCCCGGCGATCGAGCAGGGCGTGATTCGATTCATCGGCTCGACGACGGAGAACCCGATGATCGCCATGACCCCCGCGATCGTGAGCCGCTGCCGGCTGTTTCATTTTGAGCCGCTGAAGCCGGGGGACGTTCGCCGCGCGCTCGAACGCGCGATTGCCGATCCGGAGCGCGGCTACGGCATGCAGGACGTCAAAATCGACGAAGCGGCGATGAATCATATCGTCTCCGTTGCAAACGGCGACGCGCGCAGCGCGCTGAACGCGCTCGAGCTCGCGGTGCTGACCACGCCGATGGAGGCCGACGGCTCGACGCACATCACGCTCGAGGTGGCCGAGGAATCGATTCAGAGCCGCGTAATGCAAATGGATGAATCGATGTTTTACGACATGCTCTCGGCGTTCTGCAAGTCGCTCCGCGGCTCGGACAGCGATGCGGCGCTGGCATGGTTCGCGCGGCTGAATTACGCGGGGATCGACCCGAGAATCATCGTGCGCCGCGTGATCGCGCATGCCAGCGAGGACGTGGGCCTGGCCAATCCAATGGCGATGCTGCAGGCCGTCGCCGCTGCGCAGGCGCTGGAAACGATCGGCATGCCGGAGGCGAAGCTGCCGATTTCGCAGGCGATCATCGCCGTGTGCGAAAGCCCGAAGTCCAATTCGGTGGTAATGGCGATCGATCGCGCGATGGCGGATGCGGAGAAGGGCGGCTTTCAGAGCGTGCCCGTTCATCTGCGCGACACGCATTACAAGGGCGCGGAGCAGCTCGGCTCCGGCGAGGGCTATCAATATCCGCACGAATTCCACGGCCACTGGATTCCGCAGCAGTACGCGCCGCTCGAGGCGAAGGGCATGCCGTATTACGTGCCGAGCGAGCAGGGCTTCGAAACCGAGATCCGCAAAATCCGCGCGCAGCGCGACAAGCGGGATCCCGCGGACGTTTGAAGCGCGTGTTCATTGGAAATTTACAACAAATCGCGTTGGATGACATGTTTTTGCCGTATAATAAAGCTGGACATTCTCTGCGCAAACGCGCGTAAAATTTCATTCGGAGAGGAACGATGACCGAGAAAAAGAAAACCGCGTCTTCGCGAAAAATAGAACAGGACCTCTTTATGGAGGAAAAAAAGCCCGTCGCGGCGAAAAAGCTGGGCACGGGCAAAACGTCTGCCGCAAAGAAGGCGGGGACGACCGCATCCAAGACATCGACCGGCGCGAAAAAGACCGGGACGACAGCCTCTAAAACCTCGACCACGGCAAAGAAGACCGGAACGACCGCCTCTAAAACCTCGACCACGGCAAAGAAGACCGGAACAACTGCCACCAAAACCTCGACCGGAGCAAAGAAGACCTCGAGCACGGCGACATCCAAAAGGACGGCGCGGCCTTCCGCGGGCGCGCAAAGGACGGGCGTGCAGGCCAATCCGGTTGCGGAGGCGGCGGTGAAGAGAGCGTCCCGCCCGCCGGTGAGACGGCCGGCGGCGCGCCCCGTTCTGGCCGTGAGCAATGCGCGCGAGGACGATTACGATCGCTTTCTGCGCGAGCAGGAGCGGCCGCATCGCGCGAAGAAAAGGCCGCGCAGGAAGGGGCATTTCGCAATTACGCTTTTGCTGCTGCTGCTGATCGGCGGCGTGTGCGTGCTGGGCTATCGCCAGAACGCGCGCTATGCCGCGTTTGCGGAGATGAAGACCGCGGTCAACCGGCAGACGTTTTATCAGGGAACGACGGTGGACGGCGTGGACGTTTCCGCAATGACGCTCGAGCAGGCGCTGGATTATTGGGAGACGAATATCGAGGCGCCGAATCGCAGCCGCACGGTGACGCTTTCCAACGGAACGAGCTATACCGCGCAGGAGCTCGGCTATCAGAGCGACGCGCAGACGGTGCTTACCAACGCGTATTCCGCCGGGCGCTCCGGTTCGCTCGAGGAACGGTATCAGGCGCTGAACGAGCGCGCGGGCCAGCCGGCGAATTATCAGATTACGCGCACGATGTATGATTCACAGATCATCGCCGCGTATGTCAATCAGCTCGCCGCTGAAATCGATGCGCCCGCGACGGACGCGAAGATCGAATCGTTCGACACGAGCAGCTATCAGTTTACCTTCACCGAGGGAACGGCGGGCAAAAAGCTCGATACCGATTCGCTGAAGGCGGATATTGCGCGCGCGCTGGACGCGGGCGGCGGCAGCGTCGAGCTGCACGTGAGCGCGATTCAGCCGTCGGTGCAGACGAGCGATATTTCCTCGCAGTACGGCCTGATCGCCTATGCGGTCACGAACGCGTCGTCCTCGAGTTCAAACCGCCTGTCGAATATCCGGCTGGCGCTGCAGCTGATCAATGGAACGCGCATCGCGCCCGGCGAATCGTTCTCGTTTAACGATACCGTCGGCAAGCGCACCACGGAGCGCGGCTTTAAGGTCGCCACGGCGTATTCCAGCGGCGAGGTCACCGAGGACGTCGGCGGCGGCATCTGCCAGGTGTCGACGACGCTGTTCAACGCCGTCGTGAAGGCGGATATGCAGATCGACGAGCGACACAACCATTCGCTCACGGTGGCGTATGTCGACAAGGGCAAGGACGCGGCGGTCAACTGGAAAAGCCAGGATCTGCGATTTACGAATACGTCGGACGACGATATCTATCTCGTGTGCGTGCTGACGGACGATAAGCGCGTGCGCATCGGCGTGTTCGGAAAGCTCCTGCCGAACGGCGAGACGATTGAAATCGACGCGGAAACGACCGGAACGATCGATTATGAAACGGTGTATCAGCCGAGTCTGTCGCTCGCGCCGGGCACGCAGAGCGTCGTCAAAAACGGCAAGAACGGCTACACGGCGATGGCTTACAAGGTGCGCAAGGACGCAAACGGCAATACGATCAGCCGCGAGCTGCTTTGCAAGAGCAGCTACAAGGCGACCAATCAGGTGATCGAATACGGCCCGTGATTGCAATTGCGCGCGGCGTGTGCTATACTGAAGAAAAAGCGGGGAGGGATACGGCGATGGCGAGAATTTTTACGCGCCAGGAGGTGCGCAAGCGCAAAATGAAATATCAGGTTTTTGCGGGAATGGCGGATTTCATCGGAATTCTGCTGGGATTGATCGTGATCGCCGCCTGCATTTTCCTGCTGATTACGCTGATTCGCTGGGCGGTTTCCGGCGTGGAGGTCTCGTTTGCCACGCTGTGGGACATGTTCATGAGCGCAATCATCATTCCGGAATAAGGAGGAAAAGAGCATGCGCGTTTCCTGGGCGGAATTTTCCGATGCGATGCAGGACTGCCGCCGCTGCCGGCTTTGCGAGGGCAGGAATCACATCGTGCCCGGCGAGGGCAATCCCAATGCCGATCTGATGTTCATCGGCGAGGGCCCCGGGCAGGAGGAGGATCGGCTGGGCCGGCCGTTCGTCGGCCGCTCCGGCGAGCTGCTTACGCGCATGATCCACGCAATCGGCGTCGAGCGCGCGGATACCTATATCTGCAATATCGTGAAATGCCGCCCGCCGCAGAATCGCACGCCCGAGGCGGACGAGGCCGCGGCCTGCAAGGAGTTTCTCCGCATGCAGTTCGCGCTGGTGCGGCCGAAGGTGATCGTGCTGCTGGGCAAAACCGCATGCCGGTATACGATCGGCGAGGACATTTACATTACCCGCGACCACGGCCGCTGGTTTGAGCGCAAGGGCGTGTGGTTTCTGCCGACGTTTCATCCCTCGGCGCTGCTGCGCGATCCGGAAAAAAAGCGCGACGCATGGGATGATTTCCAGAAGCTGCGGGCAAAACTAAATGAAATCAGGGATTCCGGAGGGAACGCGGAGAATGGAGAAGCTGCGCGCTGAAATGCAACGGCTGATGAATCAGCTCTACGAAGGCGAAAACAAGGTGCTGGTCTTTGGCGAAGGCGCGATCGGCGCGCGCGTAATGCTCGTGGGCGAAGCGCCGGGCGCGCAGGAAGCGCTGCTGGGCCGGCCGTTCGTGGGCAAGGCGGGCAAGAATCTGAACGAGTTTCTCGAACTGGCCGGATTGGATCGCGGCGAGCTGTATGTGACCAATACGGTGAAATTCCGCCCCACACGCGTGTCCGAGGCCGGGAGAAACGTCAATCGCCCGCCCACGCAGGAGGAGGTCGCGCTGTTTTTGCCGTTTCTCCGCCGCGAAATCGATCTGGTTGCGCCGGAATACGTGGTGACGCTCGGAAACGTGCCGCTGCGCGCGCTCACGGATCGCAAAACCGTGATTGGCGACGTGCACGGCCGGCTTCTGGAGCGCGGGAACATGCGGATTTACCCGATGTATCATCCCGCGTCGGTGATTTACAATCCGTCGCTCAAGGAGACTTACCGCGCGGATGTGCTGCATCTGGCGGAGCTTTTGAGGGCGTAAAGGACAAAAGCGTCGGAAAATTCCGGCGTTTTTTTATCGGGCGATTCAGAAAACGCAAAATATCGAATAAAATGGCTTGGAAAGTGTCATTTTACGCCTGGAGGGGCTTGCACAATAGCATGAAATGTGTATAATAACAGGGTAGCGGTGAAAGCAGGCGCTTTTTTGCCGCGCGAATATTCTTCAGGCGCTTATTTGGGAGGAATCTGAATGAAACTGGTCTTGTGCCCGCGCTGCGAGCTGAATTACATGAATGAGAACGAGAAGATGTGTTCCGTTTGCCGCCGCGAGGTGAAGGGCGAAAGCGAACAGTTCGAGATGATTGAAATGTGCTCCGAGTGCGGCGAAAATCCGGTCGTTCCCGGAAAGGAGCTTTGCGCATCCTGCTTGAAGGAGCTGGCGCGCCGCTCCGCAATGAACACCGACGATACCGTCGAGCCCAGCGGGGCGAATATCGAAATCGATTCCGTGTCCTCGATGGACGAAATCGAGATCGACGAGCTGCCGGACGACATCAGCGACGAGGACTTCGACGACGACGATTTCGGCAAGAGCGAGATCGACGACGGCGACGATGACGACGACGATGATGATGACGACGACGATGAGGATGAATAACATTGGCAGTCTTCGCCATATCTGACCTGCATTTGCCTGCGCGCCAGAAGCCGATGGACGTATTTGGCGCGCACTGGGCGAATCACTTTGACAAAATATCGGAGGACTGGCGCGCCCGGGTGAGAAACGAGGATATCGTGCTCTTACCGGGCGATTTGACGTGGGCAATGCATCTGGAAGAGGCGATGGAGGACGTGCGTCGCGTGGGCGAGCTGCCTGGAAAAAAGCTGATTCTGCGCGGCAATCACGATTACTGGTGGAGCGCGATCGGCCGCGTGCGCCGCGCATTGCCGGAGAACATGTTCGCCATTCAGAACGACGCGATGCTGCTGGACGGCGTCCTCTTTGCCGGAACGCGCGGCTGGACGATCCCGGGAGCCGATGCGGATCCGGACGACGTGCGCATTTACAATCGCGAGCGGCTGCGGCTGGAAATGTCGATGAAGGCCGCGCGCCGGATCGATGCGAACGCGCCGATCGTGGCGATGCTGCATTATCCGCCGCTGATGGAATCGGCGAAGGGCTTTTCCGATATACTGGAGAACTACGGCGTGGCGGATTGCGTGTACGGCCATCTTCACGGCGCAAGCATCGCCGGGGCCGTTCGCGGGCTCCGCGGCGGCGTGCGCTATCATCAGGTCTCGTGCGACGGGCTGGATTTTAAACTGTATCTTTTAAAGAATTATGGATAAATACCGGAGGAGATTATGAACGGACGTATTTTGCTGGTGCTGAACCCGTGCGCCGGGCAGCGGCGCGCCAACCGTGTGCTTGCGGAAATCATCCGAACAATTCTGGACGGCGGCTATCGCTGCGAAACCTTCGTGACCGCGCGGCGCGGCGATTGCACCGACTATGTCTCCGAGCATGCGAAGGAGTTCGATCGCGTGATTTGCGCCGGCGGCGACGGCACGCTCAACGAAACGATTGCCGGCATGCTGCGCGCGGGCGCGGAAACGCCGATCGGCTATATTCCCTGCGGAACGACGAACGACTTCGCCGCGTCCCTCGGCCTTTCGACGGACATTGAGCAGGCGGCGGCGGACGCGGTGGGCGGCGTGCCTTCGGCGTTCGACGTCGGCGCTTTTGGAGATCGGTATTTTACCTATACCGCGTCCTGCGGCGCGTTTACCAAGGCGTCCTACAGCACGCCGCAATCGATGAAGAATCTGATGGGCCATCTGGCGTATATTCTCGAGGGCATTAAGGATTTGCCGTCGATTCGGCCCACGCATCTGAAGATCACCACCGAGGCGCGCGAGATCGAGGACGATTTCATATTCTGTTCCATCACGAATTCCACGTCCGTCGGCGGCATTCTGAAGCTGGACGCGGAGCGCGTTGCACTGAACGACGGATTGTTCGAGGTCATTCTCGTGCGCCGGCCGGTCACGGCGATGCAGCTGAGCAGCATCATCCACGGCGTAACCACGATGGACTTGCCCAACGAGATGATTCACTTCTTCACCGCGCGCGAGATTCTCGTTCGCAGCGACGTGCCGGTGGAATGGACGCTCGACGGCGAGCACGCCGAGGGCGGCAGCGAGGTGCTGATGCGCAATCTGCACAGCGCGATTCGAATCATGCTTCCGAAAAAAGCGGAAGAAGATGCGTAAATGAAGATCAATTATCAGCTTGAAATGGAAAAGGAGCTTCGGCGCATTCAGGCGCTCGGCGTTCGGCCGCGCCTTCTGCTGCACAGCTGCTGCGCCCCATGCTCCAGCGCCGTGCTCGAGCGCCTGACGGAGGCGTTTGAGATCACCGTGTTCTATTACAACCCGAATATCGCGCCCGAGGAGGAGTTCCGCCGCCGCGCGCAGGAGCAAATGCGCCTGATCGAGGCGATGCCGCATTGCGGAAGCATCGAATTCCTCTGCGGGAATTACGACGTGCAGCGGTTCGAGCATCTGGCGCACGGGTTGGAGGACGCGCCCGAGGGCGGCGAGCGCTGCACGCGATGCTTTTATCTGCGCCTCGGCGAAACCGCTCGCGTCGCCCGGAAAATGGGCTTTGATTACTTCACGACGACGCTGTCCATCAGCCCGCTCAAGGACGCGCAGCGCCTGAATCGCATTGGAGGCGAGCTCTCGCAGCGCTTCGGCACGCCCTATCTGTTTTCCGATTTCAAGAAAAAGGACGGTTACCGCCGCTCCTGCGCGCTCTCCGAGGTCTATGGCCTCTATCGCCAGGATTACTGCGGCTGCCGATTCTCCAGGGAGGAGCGCGACCGCCGCTTGAATGCGTTAAATGTCACCTCTAAAACCGAATAATGGTTGACAATTAATCCTTCGCATGCTATTCTAAACGAGGAAACAGCGTGCGGAGGTTTTTTTATGGAAACGAGAGAGCGCGTGCTGGCGGCGCTGATGGAGTCGCCGGCGGGGAAATCGGGCGAGGCGCTGGCGAAGGAGCTGGGCGTGTCGCGCAATGCGATCTGGAAGGCGGTCGCGGCGCTGAAGCAGGAGGGCTACAGCATATCGGCCCGGCAGAACGTGGGGTATCGATTGGAAAACGAGCCGGTGAGCGCAATCGGCATTCGCCGGGCGATGCGGCATGTGATTCCCATCGAGGTCGCGGACGAAATGGAATCCACGAACAACCGCGCGAAGGCGCTGGCGGAGAGCGGCGTTCCGGCGGGAACGCTGGTTTGCGCGCGGCGTCAGACGGGCGGTCGCGGGCGCTACGGGCGGCCGTTCTTTTCGCCGGAGGGCGGCGTGTATATGAGCGTGATTCTGCGGCCGAACGTGCCGGCGGAGCGCGCCGTAATGCTCACGCCGATGGCGGCGGTGGCGGCGGCGCGCGCGATCGAGGCGCTGGCGGAGGTTCGAGTGGAGATCAAATGGGTCAACGATCTGTTCATTCGCGGCAAAAAGGTCAGCGGCATTCTGAGCGAGGCGAGCATGGACTTCGAATCCGGCCAGCTCGCGTATGCGGTGATTGGCATGGGCATTAACGTTTCGCCCATGACCTTCCCGGACGAGCTGGTCAATGTCGCCACGTCGATCGGAAACGAATGGCCGGGCAAGGTTTCGCCCAATCGCCTGATCGCGGGCGTGTGCGACAATCTTCTCGACCTGTCGGGCGATTTGGAAACGACCGCGTTTATGGACGAATACCGCGCGCGGTCGAACGTCATTGGCAAGCGGATTCAGGTGCGCAGGGGCGACGAGCAATTCCCGGCGCGCGCGATTGCGATCGACGATGCCGGCGGACTCGTGATTGAAACGGAAGACGGAACGCAGACCGTGCGCTCGGGCGAAATCAGCGTGCGGCTGGAAAACTGAGGAGGAAAGAACGATGAATGTAAAGAGAATGTGCCGAATTGCGCTGCTGACGGCGGTGATCTGCGTGGTGGCGCCGCTGTCGATTCAGACGGGCGCGATTCCGATTTCGCTGGCGACGCTGGCGGTGTATATCGCGGGCATTTGCCTGGGACCGCGCGACGCGGTGATTGCGGTTGCGCTGTATTTGCTGATCGGCGGCGCGGGGCTTCCGGTGTTTTCCGGCTTTTCGAGGGGCTTTGCGCACATCGCCGGGCCCACGGGCGGCTATATGATCGGGTATTTGCCGATGGCGCTGCTGTCCGGCCTTGCGCGCGGCAAAAAGGCGGGAATGCGCTGGGTATTGCTGATTGCCGCGACCGCCGCGTGCTATTTGCTGGGCACGGTGTGGTTCATCGTGGAAACGGGCACGCAGCCGCTGGCCGCGCTCAGCGCGTGCGTCATTCCGTTCCTGCCGGGCGATTTGCTGAAAATGCTGGTCGTCGCGCTCCCGGCCAGACGCCTCGAGGCGATCACGGCTTAAATTCAAAAAGCGTCTCTTTCGCAGAGACGCTTTTTACTATTTGTTTTTCCAGTGATTCAGCGTGGGCAGCTTGGCCTCGAGGTAGGCGCGCACCTGATCGGCGGGCCAGCTTTCGTTCGCCATGTACTCCGCGCAGAATGCAATCAGAGCCTCCAGATTGGAATAGGCGAACTTCCCATCCGCATAGCACCATTTGCAGTATTCCTCGTTGAACGAGCCGTCGGGCTCGCGGCTGAGGGTGGAATCCTCCAGCGGCATGCCGCAGCACTGGCAAATCAGCGTTCGCGGCGCGCCCAAAAGCGTGTTAATCGATACGTCGAATTCCTTTGAAAGCAGCTTCAGCGTGTCCGTGTTGGGCACCGTTTCGCCGTTTTCCCAGCGCGAGACGGCCTGACGCGTTACGAATATCCTTTCCGCCAGCGCTTCCTGCGAAAGCCCGCGATCGGTGCGCAGCTTGAGCAGCACATCCTTAATTTCCATATATATCGCCTCCTTATGAATGCATTTTAGCACAAAATCCGCCCCGGGCAAAGCAACGCGCTGTTGCGGGGCTACAGAAGCGCGCGGCCCGGCGTTTCATTGGATTCGTAAATCGCCTCGGCGGTGTCGATCGTGAATGCAAAGCGCGCGGCCAGCTCGATTTCGCTGCCGCTCATGAGCGCGAGCTCCGGCATCAGAACTGCGCGGAGCGTTCCGGAAAAGTGCGCGAGCGTCCCTTCCGTTTCCACGGAATCAAACGCGATCGAATAATGCGCGCCATAGGGGTATTCCATGCCCATGTACTGCGTGGCCCAGGCATAGGTCGAGGCGTTGTCGGTCAGCGTGTACAGAATCACGCCGGAGAGCTCGTCGCCCGCGAGAATGGCGCTTTCGGTGGATACGCTGTCGCCCGCGCGCACGCCGAGCGGAAAGGTGAGGTCGATTTCATAGACCGCGCCCGCATTCGTTTCCAGATAAAACGCCGCCTGAACCAGATCGGCTTCGACATACGAATACGCGGGATCGACGTCAAACAGCATCGGAAGCGTCTGTCCGTACAGCTCGGCCGTCATCCATCCGCCCGCGACAAGCGGCTCGGGCGTTACAATCGGCTCGGCGGGCGCTTCGGTCTCGAGCGGTTCCGCAGATTCCATCGGCGCTTCGGTTTCGGCGGGAAGCAGGAAATCCGGCAAATTGCCTTCGCAGAGGGCGGGAGAGAGGAAAAGCGCGGCGCAGAGCAGCGCGGCGAGGAATTTCTTCATAGGGCGTTCGCTCCGTTTCAAAAGGCTGATTTTATTGTAGAGCGAAAGGCGAAGCTTGTCAAGAATTGACGGAGAATTCCCAATCGCTTGATCAAAAATACATCTTTCGGGTGCTATAATAAGCGCTGAATGAAAATGGCAAAGTGGGGGAGAAATATGATTCGTTTGGCGCAGCTGAGAGACGTTCCCGAATTGCTCGCGATTTACGCGCCGTATATTCAGAAAACCTGCATCACCTTTGAATACGAGGTGCCGACGATCGAGGAATTTACGGAGCGCTTCCAGCGCATTACGGCGAAATATCCGTGGATTGTCTGGGAAGAGGACGGCAAAATCCTCGGCTATGCGTATGCCGACGCGGCGTTTTCGCGCGCGGCGTATGCGTGGGATGCGGATCTGTCGATTTATCTGGACATGAACGCGCGGGGGCGCGGCATTGGCGGCAAACTCTACGACGATCTGGAGGGCCGCCTTGCGCGCATGGGCTATCACACGCTGTATGCGATTATTACCGGCGAGAACGCGGCGAGCGCGCGCTTCCATGAGCGGCGCGGCTATCGCCTGGAGGGAACGCTGCATCAGACCGGATGGAAGTTCGGCGCGTGGCACGACGTGTTCTGGTATGCCAAGCGCGTGCGCCCGGCGCTGGATCCCGGCTCTGCACCGGACGGCAAGGAGCGTGAAGCGCATGAATGAGCTGACCGAACGAAGATTTACCGATCGCCAGCTGCTCGAGCTGCTGCTTCCGCTGGTGGTGGAGCAGACGCTGGTGATGCTGGTCGGCATGGCGGACACGATCATGGTTTCCAAGCTCGGCGACGCGGCGGTTTCGGGCGTATCGCTGGTGGACCAGATCTGCAATGTCATTATCGCGCTGCTGGCGGCGCTGGCGACGGGCGGCGCGGTGGTCGCTTCGCAGATGATCGGCGCGAACCGGCGCGAGGACGCGTGCCGGGTGTCGAATCAGCTGGTGCTGGTCGTGACCGGCGTGGCGCTGCTGATCATGGTTCCGGTGCTGGTCTTCAAGCGCCAGCTGCTCGGGCTGATGTTCAATAAGGTCGAAGCCGACGTCATGAACAACGCGCTGACCTACCTGAACATCACGGCGATTTCCTATCCGTTCCTCGCCATTTACAACGCGGGAACGGCGCTCTATCGGTCGATGAACCGCTCGAAGACGACGATGAAGGTGTCGATGCTGGTCAACATCATCAACATCGGCGGCAACGCGCTGTTTGTATACGGCCTCGGATCGGGCGTGGAGGGCGTTGCGATACCGACGCTCGTTTCGCGCATGACCGGCGCGGTCTGCATGATGATGCTGCTGCGCGATCCGCATTTGCAGATTCACCTGATGCCGCGCGCGTGGAAGCCGAAGGTTTCGATGATGAAGCACATCCTCGGCATCGGCATTCCGAACGGGCTGGAAAACAGCCTGTTTCATCTGGGAAGACTGCTGGTCGTGGGCGTAATTACCGCGTTCGGCACCGTTCAGATCACCGCAAACGCGGTTGCGAACGTGATGGATTCGGTGGGCGTGCTGCCCGGACAGGCGATGAATCTGGCGATCATCACGGTGGTCGGCCAGTGCGTGGGCGCGGGAGACTACCGGGAGGCGCGGTATTACATCAAAAAGCTGCTGATCTGGGCGTATATCGGCATGGTGATTGTGAATATCCCGCTGCTGAGCGCGCTGCGATGGGTGCTGCCGATCTTCAAGGTCTCCGGTGCGGCGCTGGATCTGGCGTGGACGCTGGTCATGATTCACGACGGCGTGGCCGTGCTGCTGTGGCCGCTGGCGTTCGTGCTGCCGAACGCGCTGCGCGCGGCGAGCGACGTGAAATACACGATGGTGGTTGCGATTGTGTCGATGGCGCTGTTCCGGATCCTGTTCAGCTATATCCTCGGCCTGTGGATGGGCTGGGGCGCGATCGGCGTGTGGATTGCGATGGTGCTCGACTGGATTTGCCGGCTGACCTGCTTCGTGGCGCGCTATCATGGCTCCAAATGGGAGACCAAGGCGCACATTCAGCGCGCGTAAATGTTGACGAGCGCGCCCGAGGCATAGTATAATACAATCAAACGAAATAAGGGAGGGTTCCTCTATGAGCAATATTCCGACCCCGCATATCAACGCCAAATACGGCGATTTCGCCCCCACCGTGCTGATGCCCGGCGATCCGCTGCGCGCGAAGGTGATTGCGGAGCGCTATCTGGAGCATGCGGTGCTGGTCAACAATGTCCGCGGCGTGCAGGGCTATACCGGCGAATACCATGGCAAGCGCGTGTCCGTCATGGCGTCCGGCATGGGCATGCCGTCGATCGGCATTTATTCGTATGAGCTGTTCAATTTCTACGGCGTGGAGAACATCATTCGCGTCGGTTCCGCGGGCGCGATGACTGACAAGCTCCATCTGCGCGATATCGTCGCCGGCATGAGCGCGTATTCCACGTCCAATTACGGCTATCAGTTCGGCTTCGATGGCATGCTCGCGCCGTGCTGCTCGTATGATCTGCTCGTGCGCGCGGTCGAGGCGGGCAAAAAGCTCGGGCAGAACGTGGTTCCCGGCCCGGTTTTCTCCAGCGATGCATTTTATGAGCAGGGCAAGCAGGAAACCGCGAGCGCGAAGCTGATGAAGCTGGGCGTGCTGTGCGTGGAGATGGAGGCGTATGCGCTGTATCTGAACGCGGCGGCGGCGGGCAAGAACGCGCTGGCGCTTCTGACTATTTCGGACAGCATCGTGACCGGCGAAGCGCTTCCGGCGGAGGATCGCCAGAACACGTTCACGCGCATGATGGAGATTGCGCTCGAAATCGCATAAGCCCCGCGAGAAAGCGCGGCGACCGCAAAGCATAACCAGCCGCAGCTCATTCAGCTGCGGCTGATGCTGTTTGAAGGATAAACAGAAGCTCAGAGATCATTTCGGGGAGGCGCGGCATGAAGAGAAAATATCCGGCGAAGATGTTTTGGCGGTTTGTCTTAGCGGATTTCGTGTTTCATTTTCTGTATCTGTTTCTTCCCGGGATCGTGCTTTGTGTTGTGGGCATTCGCGTAAGGCCATGCCTGTGGATTGGCCTGATTCTTCTCGGCGCTGATCTGGCGCTTTCCATCGCCGAACAGACGCGCATTCGCAAAGCTGCCGAAGCTCCCAGCGCGAATCCCGAGTTCAACGAACTGATGGACGCGTTCTGCGGCCCGGGCGGCCTCGACGCCTTTGGAAAAGCCCTGACCGAAAAGGGCAAAGCCCCAAATCATCCGGATTCCCCGGAAGAAAACTGATATAAAACGATTCAGGAGGCCTTATGAGAAGCGATATCACCATTCGCCCGGAAACGCATCGCGATTACAGGGACGTCGTTTCGCTGATTCTGCGCTCGTTCGGCGAGGGCGCGCAGCATTCCGACGGCACGGACGTGGTCGCCCTTGTGGAGGAAATCCGCGATTCGGAGAATTACATTCCGGAATTGTCCTTTGTCGCCGAGCTGGACGGCAAAATCGTGGGGCATTTCCTGTTTTCGCATTTTCCCATTTCCCCAACGAAGGCCGGCGGCTGCGCGGCGAAGGATTCGGAAATCGCGATGCTCGCGCCCGTTGCCGTGCATGCCGATTATTTCCGAAAGGGAATCGGCACCGCGATGCTGACGATGGGCATGGAGGAGGTTCGGCGGCACGGGTTTAAGGGGATTACCGTGGAGGGCGATTACCATTTTTACAATCGGCTGGGCTTTCGCACGTCCTCCGATTACGGCATTTTTCCGACGAGCGGCTATCCCATGACGGAGCCGCGCTGCATGATGTGCCGGGAATTGTATCCCGGCGCGCTGGATGGAATCGGTGGGTATATCGTATATGACATGTATTACAACGCCTGAGCCGGATAAAGGTATGTTTCCGGAGGCAATTCGGCAAATCACCGGCGGCCGATCGTTTCGCGCGGATACGATCGGCTGCAGCGGCGACGAGGTCTATCTGTTTGGAAATGAGCTGATCCTGAAGGTATCGAAGGATCCGGAGCGCCTGAAGCGCGAAAGAGAGCGCACGGATTTTCTGCGCGCGCAGGGCCTGCCGGGCAGCGAGAGCGTCATCAGCCTCGAAGAGGGTGGCAGGAGCTATTACCTGCGCACGCTGATTCGCTGCGACAGCCTGATCGCGCCGCGCTTTCTGGAAAATCCCGAGCGGCTGATCGGCGTACTGGCAGATGTGGTCGGCATATTGCGCGGCCTGGACGCAGTTCCCTGCCCGTTTTGCTCCACGGACAATGCGGGAAATGATTTCGTGCACGGCGACCTGTGCCTGCCGAATGTATATGTGAATGAGCAGGACGAATTCGCGGGATTTATCGATCTGGACAATTCCGGGCGCGGCGATCGGTGGTACGATTACGCATGGCTGCTGTGGAGCATGCAATACAATTTAAAGACCGATCGCTATTGCCGGCGGCTGCTGGACAGACTGGGAATTCCATTTGAGCGCCGGAAATATGAGCAGTACATTCCGGAAGAATATTGGCCCGCAGGGCAAAACTGAAAGCGGCGGCGACTCTCTGGAGCGCCGCCGGTGCTTTATTGGACCGACGCATTCCATTCTTCCGGCAGATGGAAGGGGAAATGCGATTCGATGAAGGCCTTATTCTCCGCATAGTTCTTTTCGAAATATGCTTCGACGCGATTTTCCAGAATCGCCTCCTCCAGCGGTCGGACAAGCGCATTCAGGCGCTGGAAGGTATCGGCATCCATCGGACGATCGGATAGCGGGCTATAGGCAAAGTATGCAAAGTAGCAGTCCATATCCGACGCTTCTTCGGGGAATCCGCCTTCCATATCCGCTTCTCCGAAAAAATCGCCTTCCATATCTGCTTCTCCGAAGAATCCGTCTTCCATATTTCCGCTTGTGTGAAAGCGCTCCGCCCGCGCGATGTATTCGGAAGCCCTGGGATCCGTTTCGATATTCGGCACGTGAAGCCGATCCGAAGAGCAGTTTCTGAAAGCGTCGATCCATTCCAGCGCTTCCTCTTTGCGCCCCAGATACATACATACGCAGCCCGGCGCGTCGATTCCGCCCCGAATATCCTCGGCGACCAGCATTCGCATTTTTCTCGCGATATCCGCCTTGGAGACGAAATCGCCCGCCGCCCGGGACGCTTCGTATTTCTTTTTCTCGTAATCGACGTACATCTGATGGGTTGCCGCGGCTTCGTCATAGATTCCCTGCACGTTCGCAATCCGGCGAATCTTTTCATTGATGAAATCCAAAACGTCGCCGCACAGCCGCAGCGTTTGCGCGTCTGGCCGCCGCTGATAGCGCATGGCGTCGAGCCCCGGGCAATATTGATCCGGCGCGGCAAAATCGGGATCGCCTGCCAGATAGCGATGAACCGCGTATTCGTCGTTCGCGTTCGTCGGAGTTCGATTGACAGATACCTGCTGTTCGCCGTTCGCCTCATAATCCAGATTGTCCTGCCTTGCAAAGAGCGGCGAGACGCTGTAGCTGAATTCAATGCGCTGAAGGCTCAGAATGCGCGCGGAAACCTCCGCGAAAAATCCATTTTCGCACATACAGGCAAAGCTGTGATACTCCGAATGCCGCTGCCCCGGAACGGTGATTTTCTCCTGAATCAGAAGATCCAGCCAGTCCGACTTTTCGTTCGGCTTGAGTAAACGCGGTTCGCTCATGGGGTGACCTCCTTTTGTATGCGATGTGCGGAAGGCTCGAATCGAGTTTTCCGCGAAAATCAGGCGTTTTTGCGTTGCGGTGGGAGCAGGACGAATGCGATTTCGGCGCGCTGAACGTCCACCTGCTCCAGACGCACGCGCACGCGGTCGCCCAGACGGAATGCATTGCGCGTGTGTTCGGCAATCAGCAGCCCGCGATCGCGGTCGAATACGTAGTAATCGTCCAGCGTCGAGATCGGCACCAGCCCCTCGACCGTGTTTTCCAGCGTCACATACAGTCCCCATCCGGTTACGCCGGACACGATTGCATCGAACGCGCAGCCGACCTTGTCCTGCATGTAGAAAGCCTTCATCAGATCGTCGGCCTCGCGCTCGGCCAGCACGGATTCCTGCTCGCGCGCCGAGCATTGCCGCGCCGTTTCGGGCATACACGCGCCGGAAACCGGCTGCTTGCGCAGCAGCTTTTTCAAATGGCGATGCACCACCAGATCGGGATAGCGGCGAATCGGCGAGGTGAAATGGCAGTAATCCGCCATCGCGAGCGCGTAATGTCCCAGCGGCCGCGCATCGTAGCGCGCGCGCTGCAGCGACCGAAGCAGCGTGCGCCGAATCGCATCCGAAACCGGGTGATCGCGCGTCGCATCCAGAATGCGCTGCAGCTCGATCGGCTCCGGCTGCGCGCTTAAATGAAACGGCACGCCCAGCTGCGTCAAAAACGCGCCCAGCGCATGCAGACGGTCGGGATCGGGCGTTTCGTGCACGCGATAGACCAGCGGCAGCTCGCTTTCCCGCGCCATGCGCGCCACAGCCTCGTTCGCCGCCAGCATGAACGATTCAATCAGCTTCTCCGATTCGCCGCGATCCGCGCAATACAGCTCCGTCGGGAAATTGTTTTCGTCGAGCGTGAATTCCGCCTCCGGAATGTCCAGATCGAGCGCGCCCAGAGCGCTTCGCCGCGCGCGCATTTGCCGGGCCAGTTCGCGCATGTCGCTCAGAATTTCGCGCACGGATTCAGGAACCGCGGACGCGTCGCCCTCGAAAAAGCGGTTTACGCCGTCGTAGGTGAGCCGCGCGCACGAGCGAATGACCGATTCGCAGGCCCGCGAATGCGTGATTTCGCCGTTTTCGATCGTCAGAAATACGCTCATGGTCAGTCGGTCGCGCCCGGGCAGCAGCGAGCAAAGCCCGTTGGACAGCGCCTCGGGGAGCATCGGAACGGTCAGTCCCGGCAAATACAGCGACGTTCCGCGCGCAAACGCGTTTTGATCGAGCGCGGAACCGGGCCGCACGTAATGCGATACGTCCGCGATGTGCACGCCGAGCACGGCCTTGCCGGCGGAATCGCGCGAAAGCGAAACGGCGTCGTCGAAATCCTTGGAAAACGCGCCGTCGATGGTGAATATGGGCAGGTTGCGCAGATCCTCGCGGCCGGAAAAATCGGTGGGATCCTCCGGAAAATCGCGATCGTCGGTCTGCGGCAGAAAGCCGTGCGACTCGGCGATGATTGCAAGCCGTGCGCGCACGTCGCTCTGATCGCCCAGCACGCGCACGATATGTGCAAAAATCGGGCGATCGCCCTCGGGATAGCGATCGATCGCGAGCAGCGCCAGCGCGTCGTTCTGAACGGGCAGATCGGTGTCCGCAATTTCGATGGGACAGGCGATCCGCCGGTCGCAGGCCGTGCCGGCCAGTATTTTCTGCGAGGGAAGCTCGCGCCGGCCGCGCCGCGCCCGCTTTGCAACGCGCATTTGCCGATAGCGCACGGACAGAAACGCCGGCAGCGTTTTAAGGCCGCGCTCCGCAATCGCGATCAGGTCGCATTCCTCGCCGTCCGGGCGAATCAGAAGCGTGTCGCCGGGAAGCGAGCGCAGAAAGCCGTTCGTGCGCACTCGCATCGGCTCGCCGCCGTCCGTCGGTTCAGCCAGCGGGGTTCCGTTTCGCAGCGCCGTCGCCCGCGCGCGAACGAGGCCGAGCGTTTCCGGAAGGGCGTATTTGCCCTTTTTGGTCAGCGCCAGATGGCCGGACGCGGCCAGAGAGTTCAGCGCCGATTGCGTATCGCGCATGTCGAGACCGGCGCGCTCAGCGATTTCAAACGAATCGAGCGCCCTGGTCGATTCGTTCAGCAGATCCAGTATGCGTTTTGAATTGGATTGATTCATGAATTCCTTCCTTTGATCGCATAAATTCGGATGGAACGTTCGTATTTAAAATTGCAATGGCTGATTCTTATTATACATCCCGCGCGCAGATTCGTCAAATCGACACGCGGTGGCGCATAAAATAGGGTCGGGCTTGATTTTAATACCCGGTTGTGCTATCATGGATGCAGAGGTGGTAAGGCATGGAAGAACGTCAGCCGACGCGCGCGGAGCGCTTTTTAAGAAGGTATCGCGTGCTGGAGGGGCTGCTGGAGAAGCGCTACGGCGAGCCGGAGCAGGGTAGCGTCGTGTTTGAATATCTCCGCAGCGACGATTCCGAGCCCTGCCGCTACGAGCTGAATCTGATTCGCGAAATCCGGAATCTGCTCACGCACAACGCCGTCGAGAGCGGTCAGCCGGTGGTCGAGCCGTCCGAGGGCGTGCTGCGGTCGCTGGAAAAGGTGATTGCCTACGTCGAAAAGCCGCGCCTCGCCGTGGAATGCGGAACGCCTGCGGAGCGCATCCTCTGCGCGCATCGAAACGACCGCATCGAGGACGTCATGCATCGCATGCGCCGGCAGGGATTTTCCAATGCGCCGGTGCTGGAAAGGGATCAGATTATCGGCGTATTCAGCGTGGGCGCGCTGTTTGCATTTTTTGAGGAACGGGGCCTGGAGGCGCTCGACCGCGACGCGCGGATCGGCGATCTGGGAGAACATATCGATATTGCGCGCAGCGGGCGCGAGAATTACCGCTTTCTGCCGGAAACGACCACGGTGGTCGAGGCGCGCGCGGCGTTTCAGCGCTATCGCGAGCGCAACGATCGCCTTCGCGCGATCTTTATTACGCCCACGGGCAATTCCGGCGAGCGATTGCTCGCGCTGCTCACGCCGTGGGACGTGATGAAAGACGATCCGCAGAGCGGACGATAAGGAGGTTGCGGGTAAATGGCCCAGCAGACCGGGGAGGAACGCGAGGTTTCCATGGAGGAGCTTCGCAAGGACTACGCACAGATTCGCGGCGTATATGCCGCGGCGATTCAGGAAATCGACGCGCGGCTGAAGACGCTCGACAGCGAATTTTCCTTTCGGCATCGCCACAATCCAATTCACCACATCGAAAGCCGCGTAAAAACGCTTCCGAGCATCATCAAGAAGCTGCACAGCCTGGAGATTCCGGTTTCCATCATCAATGCCAAAAAGAATTTGCACGACATCGCGGGCGTGCGCGTCGTCTGCCGCTATGTGGACGACATTTACCGCATCGCGAATCTTCTGCTTTCGCAGGACGACATCGTGCTGATTCTCGAAAAGGACTACATCAAAAAGCCGAAGGACAACGGCTATCGCAGTCTGCACATCGTGGTGGACGTGCCGGTTTACATGATCGACGGCAAGCTGTTCATTCCGGTCGAGATTCAGATTCGCACCGTCGCGATGGACTTCTGGGCCACGCTCGAGCACGGCATTCGCTACAAGGCCAGCGAGGAGGTGCCGCCGTCGATCGCGAAGGAGCTGCGCGAGTGCGCGGACGTCATTACCGATACCGACTATAAGATGCAGAAGATCTTCAAGACCCTTCAGACCGTTCACGATCGCGAGGATCCGCCCGAGGAACGCCCGACGGACGGCTGATCGAGAATGCAATCCCGCTTTACAAAAGGTAGAGCGGGATTTTTGCGGCCGAAAGACGGAATCTATGAATGCATAAATTCTATATATCAATAAATGCATTGACATTTATTGATAATTGTGATATATTAAACGTGCTGAAGGAAATCAGCAGTTCAATCCGGAAAGGGCGATGCATATGAAGAATTTTCAGAATATCGTAGTGGCCGGCGGCGGCGTATTGGGAAGTCAGATTGCCTTTCAGGCGGCGTATTGCGGGTTTCAGGTAACGATCTGGCTGCGCAGCGAGGGCAGCATCGAACGGACGCAGCCGAAGCTCGCGCGGCTGAAGCAAACCTATCTGGACACGATTCGGGAAATGTCCGAGCCGAACGGCGATCGCCGGCTTTGGGCCTGCGGCATCGCGGACTACGACGCATTCGACGCCTCGGAATGCATTGCGCGCGTCGAAAAGGCGGCGGCTTCGATTCGATTGGAGCTGGATCTGGCCAGCGCGGCGAAGGACGCGGACCTGATCATCGAATCCATGGCCGAAAACGCGGACGATAAGATCGCCTTCTACAAAAAGCTCGCGCCCGTAATGCCGGAGAAGACGATTCTGGTGACCAATTCGTCGACGCTGCTGCCCTCCAAATTCGCGAAATATACCGGCCGGCCGGATCGGTATCTCGCGCTGCATTTCGCCAATTCCATCTGGAAAAACAATACGGCGGAAATCATGGCGCAGGCGGAGACGAGCCGGGAGGCGTTTGAAGCGGTGATGGCGTTCGCCGGACAGATTCGCATGGTTCCGCTGCCCGTTCACAAGGAAAAGGCGGGATATCTGCTGAATTCCATGCTCGTTCCGCTGCTGTTTTCCGCGATGGATCTGTATGTAAACGGCATTTCCGATCCGGAGAGCATCGACCGCGCGTGGACGCTGGGAACCGGCGCGCCGAAGGGCCCGTTCCGGATATTGGATACCGTCGGCCTGACCACGGCGCACAATATCGTAAAGCAATACGTCAAAATTCCGCGCTTCCTGGCGCCGTACAATTTCCGCGACATGGAAGCCATGCTGAAGAAATATATCGAGGAAGGAAAGCTCGGCATGTCCTCCGGAGAAGGCTTCTTTCAATATAAAAATTAAATAAAATGAATTGCCGCTTCCCTGTAAGCGGCTTTTTTGCGGTTGACAAGTGAACGATCGTTTGCTATAATACGATGTAAACGATCGTTCACTTATGGGAAGAAGGGGATAAATACGAAAATCATGCGCGTAACGGCCGAGGAGCGCGGCGCGTGGCGGCTGGAGGGCGAGAAAGGCGCGCAAATCGCCACGAGAATAAAGGGAAATCTCGATTCGCCGGCCGTCGGCGATTGGGTAAAGGCGGATGAAGCGGGCGCGATTTGCGAAATTTTGCCGAGAAAGAGCCGGTTCATTCGAAAAAGCGCTGGAAGAACGGGAGAAGCGCAGACGGTCGCGGCTAATATCGATATAGCGCTGATCGTAATGGCGCTGAACCGGGATTTCAGCATCCGGCGAATGGAGCGCTATCTGGCGCTGGCATGGGAGAGCGGCGCGCAGCCGGCGGTGGTGCTGACGAAGGCGGATCTGTGCCCGGAATACGCCGAAAGGGTGCTGGAGGCGGAGCGCAACGCGCCGGGCGCGCCGGTAATGGCAATCAGCGCGAAGACCGGATTGGGAATGGAAGCGGTAAAGCGCCTGCTTGTTCCCGGCGCGACGGCGGCGTTTCTCGGCTCGTCCGGCGCGGGAAAATCCACGCTGATCAACGCATTGCTCGGCCGGGAGACGCAGGAAACGAACGGCCTGAGAAACGACGACCGCGGCCGGCACACGACCACGCGGCGCGAGCTGTTCGCCCTTCCGGGCGGCGCGTTTGCAATCGATACGCCGGGCATGCGCGAGCTGGGCATGTGGGCGGCGGAGGAAGGGCTGAATCGGACATTTGCGGAGATCGCGGCGCTCGCGCAGGAATGCCGATTCCGCAATTGCACGCACAACGGCGAGCCCGGCTGCGCGGTGCAAAGCGCCATTCAGGCGGGCGAACTGCCGATCGATCGCTGGGAAGCGTATCAGAAGCTGCTGCGCGAGGACGGCGAGAATGCGCGGCGCGAAAAGGAGCGCAAATTCAAGGAAATTGCCAAGATCAATCGAAGGAGAGAAAAGCGATGAAGTATATTCGCAGTCAGAAATACGATGTATGGATGGACAAAATCATGGGGCCGAATCCGATGAAGCTCACGGAGGAGCTGATGGAGGACAACGCCATTCCGGCCGGCGCGCGCGTGTGCGATCTCGGCAGCGGACAGGGATTGACCTCGATGTTTCTCGCGCGCGAATACGGCTGGACGGTCTATGCGGCCGATCTCTGGAGCGATCCGGAGGAAAATCGCCGGTTTTTTGAATCGGCGGGCGTGCAGAACGTGATCCCGGTCAAGGCGGACGCGACGGCGCTTCCGTTTGCGCCGGAGTTCTTCGACGCGGTGGTCAGCGTGGATTCCTACAATTATTTCGGGCGCGACGAGGCGTATCTGGATGAAAAGCTGCTGCCGTTTGTGAAGGCGGGCGGGCTGATTTATCTGGCGATTCCGGGAATGAGGCGCGATTGCCACCGGAATCTGCCCGAGGTGCTGCTGCGGTCGTGGACGCCCGAGCAGCTGGAATACATGCACGATGCGGCCTGGTGGCGCGCACTGGTGGAAAAGTGCCGCGGCGCGGAGGTGCTCGACGTTTCGGAAATGGAGAGCAACGAGGAGGTCTGGGCCGATTGGCTGAAACAGGAAAACGAATATGCGGTAAACGACCGCAAGACGATGCTCGCCGGCGGCGGCGAATACCTGAATTTTATTCGAATTCTGCTGAAAAAGAAATAAAATGCGGGCGAAACGCAAATCAACAGCGTTTCGCCCGCGCTATTTTTACAGCTTTCGGGAAAGCAGCAGCATGTCGGTGAGAATCCGGCCGTCCTCTTCGATCGGCTCGGGATAATTGTCGGAGAAAAAACCCTTGCGCACGCCGCATTCCTCAAAGCCGAATCGCCGGTAAAACGGAACTCCGGCCGGCGACGTGCCCACCCGCATTTTTTTGCAGCGCGGCTGATAGAGCTTCAGAAGATGCCTTACCAGATGCGATCCATAGCCCTTGCCGCGCTGATCGGGCGCGGTGGCGAGGTTCAGCAGCTCGCATTCCTCGTCGCCGGTCATGCCGACGATCGCGACCGCAACCGCCTGCCCGTTGGTCATCAGCACATACATTTCGCCGGAATCCAGATATTTGCGGATCATGGCCTCGCAGGGATCGGCCTCGAGCAGCAGCGGGAAATACGCTTCCTTGCCGTATGCGATTTTGCGCACCTCAATCGGCGCGAGCTCGCCGGTCGACCAGTGGTGGCGGCAGAGCGCGACGTAGCTCTCGTTGCCGCCGAGCAGAATCTGTTCGCCGGATTTGACCACGCGGCCGTTCAGCACGCGCGCGTTGAACGTCGCCTTGCGCCCGCACCAGCACACGGTTTTGATTTCCTCAATCGTGTCCGCCCACGCCATCAGCCACGAGCTGCCCTCGAACAGATTGCCGCGGAAGTCCGCGCGCAGGCCGTAGCAGATCACGGGAATGTTCAAATCGTCCACGACGTGCACCAGATATTCCACCTGCGATTTGGTCAGGAACTGCGCCTCGTCCACGATAATGCAATCGTAGACCGACAGATCCAGTTCCTCGAGCTCTTCGATATAGCTGCAGGGCGCGCTCAGGCCCGAGCGCGAGCCCACCAGCCGCGCGCCGTCGCGATTGTCCAGGCGGGGCTTTAGCAGGAGCGCATTCTGGCCGCGCTCGTGATAATTGTATTGCACCATGATCGCGTTGGCGGTCTTGGACGAGCCCATTGCGCCATATCGGAAATAGAGTTTCGCCATTTTCATTCTCCTAAACGCATTTGTAATTATATTAAAATTCGAGCAGCGGCACGGCGAATCCTGCCGGCGCTTGAAAAAAGCGCGAACTTTGGATAAAATAGACAAAGAGTATTGCCCATCGGAGGTGCGCAGATGAAAATTGCCGGCGTGATTTGCGAATACAATCCGTTCCATTCGGGCCATGCGTATCATCTTGCCGAAACGCGCGCGCAGACGGGCTGCGATTACATCGTGGTCTGCATGGCGGGCAGCTATGTGCAGCGCGGCACGGCGGCCTGCCTTTCCAAATGGACGCGCGCGGAGATGGCCCTGCGATCGGGCGCGGACGCGGTGCTGGAGCTGCCGGCGCTGTATGCGCCGCGCACGGCGGACGTGTTTGCGCGCGGCGGCGTGCATATTCTAAATGGCGTCGGCGCGGACGTGCTGTCGTTCGGCAGCGAAACGGCGGAGCTGGGATTGTTGGAGCGCATTGCGACGTTGCGGGAGCGCGAGCCGGAGAGCGTTTCCAGCGCGATTCAGCGCGGCCTTGCCGAGGGAAAATCCCATGCGCGCGCGCAGGGCGAGGCGATTGCGGAGGCGCTCGGCGCGGAACCGGCGCTGCTGGAGCGGCCGAACCTGATTCTGGCGACGGAATATCTGCGGGCGATCCGCGCGCTGAACGCGCCGATTCAGCCGTTTGCCATCGAGCGCGTCGGCGATTATCATGCGGAAACGGCCGGTTCCGGCTATGCGTCCGCCACGGCGATTCGCAATCTCCTTCAGCAGGGGCGAATCGACGAGGCGAGCGCGCAACTGCCCGAGTCTGTGCGGCCGCTATTGGCGGAATGGCGGGGCATGCACGCGCCGGATGATCTGCTTTTGCACGCGCTGCGCGGAATGTCGGAGGCCGAAATTGCGCGCCTGCCGGATGTGTCCGAGGGGCTGGAAAACCGGGTAAAGCGCGCGGCGGCCGCGGCGTTCGATGTAGAATCGCTGATTGCGGGCGTGAAATGCAAGCGCTATACGCGCGCACGGCTGAATCGCCTCTGCGCGCACGCGATGCTCGGACTCACGCGCGAACTGGCGAATCGGCATCCGCTTCCGGAATACGCGCGCCTGATCGGCATGCGGGAAGACGCGCGGCCGCTGCTGCGGGAATTGAAAAAGCGCGCGCGGTTGCCGATCGTATCCGATTCCGCGCAATTGACCGGCAGCGAAATCTTTCAGCTGGAATGCCGGGCAACCGACCTGCGCGCGCTGCAATGCGATGCGCCGGAGCAGCGCGCGGCGGGGCAGGAGCGCACGCAGAAGTTCGTTCGGGTATAAAAATGCCGCAGAATCCTCCTGAATAGGGGCGATTCTGCGGCGATTTTTACTTTTTGCGGGCTTTGCGCTGCTCGTTGAATTCGGCGAGCGCGGCCTGTCCCTGCGGGGTGACGGGCTTGATCCATTTCAGCGAGTACATGTGTCGCTGCATCAGGCAGAAGCGAATCGGCTCGTCGATATAGCAGCACGCGAACACGATCAGGAACAGCGCGTGCTTGACCATGCCGGTGACATACACGCACGGCAGCACCATCAGATACATGAACGTGATTTCGAGAATCGTGCCATATGCGGCGTCGCCTGCCGCGCGATACGTGTCGTTCTGCACCCAGTTGCACATGCGAATCGTGGCCGCGACCATGTAAATCATCAGCATGCCCGTGCCCAGCTTCAGCGCGTCGCCCGTGAGGCTCATTTGAATCAGGATCGGGCGACTTGCGCAGACCAGAATCGTGCAGATGGTAAAGATCATGCCGGCGCACATATAAACCAGGCGCTTCGCGCGCTTTTGCGCCAGATCCGGATTGCCCGCGCCGACCTCCTTGCCGACCAGAATCGACGAGGCGTTCGAAAATCCGCTGAAGAAGCCGATGACCAGGCCCTCCAGCGTGCGGAATACGGCCGTTGCGGCAATCGCATCCTCGGACTGGCGGCCGAGCACGACGTTGATCAGCATGAAGCCCACGCCCATGACCACCTCGTTGGCAATGATCGGCGCGCACTTGCGGAAGTAGTGGCCGAGGAAGCTGCCCGTCCAGTGGAAATGCCGATGAATGCGGAACAGATGCGGATGACGCGCGCGATAGGCGAACGCCAGAATCACCAGCGCGTTTACCGCCGCCGCGCAGACCGTTGCGATCGCCGCGCCGCGAATGCCGAGCGCCGGCGCGCCCAGATGGCCGCCGATGAGAACCCAGTTGAGCAATACATTCGTCGCGACGGACACGATCGAGCCGTACAGCGGGATCTTCACGCGCTCGGTCGATCGCAGCAGCGCGCTCATCGCCATGGAATACACCTGAAACGGATACGCGAGGCCGACGATGCGCAGATACTCTATGCCGATTTCCTGAATCGCGGCCTTATCGGTGTATACGCGCATGATCAGATGCGGGAAAAACACCGCCGCAATGGTAAACAGCGTGGCCACCGCCATCATGCAGATCAGCGTAATGCCATAGGAGCGGTTGATGCCGTCGTCGTCCTTTGCGCCGTAGTACTGCGAGAAAAACAGCATGCCGCCGCCGACAAAGCCCCAATAGCCCGAGAACATCAGCGTGGAAAACTGCGCGCACAGCCCGACCGCGCCCACCGAAAGCTGGCCCAGCGGCGCGATCATCATTGTATCGACCATGCTGCCCGTGGTGGTCAGCAGGTTTTGCAGCGCAACCGGAACGGCGATGACCGCAACCTTGCGCACAAAGGATTTCCAGGGGAACGCTTCTCTCTTTTGCATGCTTCCTCCGCCTTATCGATAGAGCAGGCCGCGATTTTCCAGATAGCTCTTCAGCATCAGCGGCCAGTCGGTCTGAATGAAATCAAAGTTCTTTTTCGCCAGCCACCCCCAGCCGTCGTCGGGATTGCCGGTCAGCGAGGCGTCGTCGCTGTGTCCGCCGGCGAGAACGGCCTTGTAGCTGTAAACGATTGCGTTGGCCCACGAAAGGATGCCGTCCGCGCGCAGCTGGGCGAGGTATTCGTCGCTGCAAAGGGGGCTGTCGTCGGTCGTGAACAGCAGCTCCTGGCCCATGTAATGGATGTTGCGGGCCTTCAGCTCGCGATGAACCGCCTCGGCGTTTTCCTTGACGATCACCATATACTGAACGTCCGGCGCGTATTCCTCGATGATATCGAAGTACTCCTTCTTCGGCGAGGTTTTCACCAGAATCTGCTCCATCATGCCGTGGCGGCGAATGCAGTCGGCGATCTCGCGCGGGTGCTCCCAGAATTTGTCGCAGTTGATATAGCAGCGATCCTTGAACGTCTCCAGAACCTCGTCGAGCGTATTCAGCCCGAACTGCGTGGGCGTGTCGTCCTGATTGACGAAGCGCAGCGCGCGCACCTCGGCCTCCGGCATGCGCGCGATATTGCAATTCTGATTCAGATGCGCGCTCTCCATGCCAGGGTGAAAGATGAACAGCTTGCCGTCCGCGGACATGTCCACGTCGATCTCAATCATGTCCGCGCCCTGCCGAAGCGCGATTTCATACGCCGCGATCGTGTTGCAGGGAATGTTTCCGCCGCAAACGCCGCGATGCGCGACGATCAGCCGCTTTTCCCGCGCCGACGCCCGTAAATCAAACTGCATTTCCTTTTCCTCCGTTTACGCAAATATTTCCATTATATTCATTATAACATGCGCGCCGATTCTGTCAAGAGAAACGTCTCCGGAAATGCCGGCAATCAGGAAAATCAGGAGAAACGCGGCGCCGCATTCGGCGCGCAGCAGGAGCGTTCGCCGAGCGGATTCAGTCAAAAGCCCGCGCAGCTTTCGGCCGCATCGCGGACATGTGCGCGCGGAAAACTCGTTTGCGCGGCCGCAGGCGCAATACACCGCGCCGTTCTGCGCGCAGGGAAAGCGAATCGCGTCCGATCCGAAGCGGCGCTTTAGAAGCAATTGCGAATCCAAATCCAGCCGCGGAACCGGTGCGAGCGGCAGCCGCGGTCCCGGCGCTTGCACCCAGTCCGGCGCGTTCCGAAAGCGCACGCGCTGAAAAGTAATTTCCGGAAAAGTTGGCGCTGCCGGCTCCGGAAGCGCGATATGCAATTCAAAAAACGAGCGTCCGGCGGCGTTTACCGGCAGGTCGAACGCAATGGAACGGTCGCCCATTGCGATCGTTCCGGACAGGGAAAGCGCCGCGCATCTGCTTAAATTGAACAGGCGAACGCAAAGCTCTTCGCCCAGCGCAACGCCGCGTGGCTCGATTGGACAGCGGGGATCGAACGTCATTTCACCTCACCTCGAAAGCATGCATATGATCCCGCGCCGGAGGCAAGAAGAAAAAAGCGCGTTTGTTGCAAAGACGTGCGCAATGCGCCGCAAAATTGTCGGAGCTTTCCGCGAATGCCGGGCGCGCGATCGGGAAACAAAGAAAGGGAAGGGAGGAATGAACATGCGAACAGGCGACGATCCGTTTGATGAAATGATGAAGGTTGCGTCCGTCACGGAATGCACCGGCCTGATGCCCGCGCTGCCGGAAACGGAGCAGGGCGACCAGAGTCTGGCTGCGCTCTACGCGATTCACGCGGCGAAGAAAAAGAAGAAAAAACACGCGAAGGCATGAAAAAAGGTTCCCTATAAGGGAACCTTTTTGCGCTGCGTCAGGCGATTAGCCCGCGTACTGCGCCCAGTGCTCCGCCCACTTCTCGAGCAGGGCTTCCTTCTGGCTGCCGAGCCATTCCCAATCGATTTCCTTCAGGCCAAGCTCGCTGTCGTCCGGATAGTTGCCGTACTTGATGGTGGTGTTGGTGCCGCGCGCGCAGTTCTCGGTGGAGCGCGCCAGCTGGTAATCCGCGGAAGCGCAGAAATCGAGGAACGCCGCAGCCGCTTCGGGACGCGGGCAATCCTTGATCATCGCAGCGCCGGAAGCGCACGCGGTGTTGCCCTCGACGGGGTAGACCAGGCGGATGTTGTCCGCGCCGTTGATGGTGATCTGCATCTCAACGATGTTCTCGTAGGTCAGGCCGACGACGTATTCGCCGGAGATGACGGACTTGAACACGGTGGAGGAAGAGGTGGTGATGACGCCATCGCAGTTCTTGATCAGCTCATCAATGTACGCCCACGCCTTGTCGTCGCCGAACTCGTCGCCCATCAGCGCGAGGATCGTGTGGAACTGGCGATACGCGGAGGAGGACGCCGCCGGATCCGCCTGAATGATCTTGCCCTTCAGCGCGGGATTCAGCAGATCCTGATAGCCGTTGATGGTGATGCCCAGCTCGGCTTCCAGATCCTTGTTCACAACCAGCGCCATGTACTGGATGTCGAAGAAGCTGTAGTAGCCATAGGGATCCAGCTTGCTCAGCTCATCCGCGATGGTGGGGGTGTAGGGCTGGAGAATGTCGTGATACACGGTGCCGTCGGACTCAAACAGGCCGCCGAAGATGACGTCCGCCTGAGGATTGTTGGCCTCGCTGCGCGCGCGCGCGACGAGCTTGCCGACGGAATCGCTGACCCATTCAATCGTGCAGTTCGGATAGTACTTGTACCAGATGTTCTCGACGGTCGCCTGCTGCGGATCGTCCAGCGTGGAATACACGACGACGCGATCGCCGATCGAGGCGGGATCTTCGCGCACCCAGGAGGGCTTCTCCTCGGCGACGGCTGCGCAGCAGCTCAGTACGAACAGGGCAACCAGAATCAGACTCAGGATTTTCTTCATGGGGCAAACACTCCTTTTTGTTTTATTACAAAGCGCAATCGCTTTATAATCGGTCAGACGCTCATCTTTTCCGATCCGCGCGTGCAGATCAGATAGAGCACCAGGCAGACGATGGTCAGAAGCGTGGTCACGGTGGCGAACGCCGAGGCCGTGCCGTAGGAGCCGAGGCCGATGTTGTTGTACGTATTCAGCGTCAGCGTGATCGTCGAATTGTTGTACAGGAAAATGCCCGAGGACATCTCCGTAATGATCGATACGAAGCTCAGAATCGCGCCGGAGACGACGCCGCTGGTCATCTGCGGAACGGTTACGCGAATGAACGTCTTGAGCTTCGACGCGCCCAGGCTGATCGCCGCTTCCTCGGTGCTGATGGGAATTTGCATCATTGTCGCGGTGGCTGATCGGCTGGTATACGGCATTCGGCGAATGACCAGCGCGATAATCATGATCGTCATCGTTCCGGTCAGCGAGAAATACTTCGTATTAAAGCCCAGAATCAGCGCAATGCCGATAACCGCGCCCGGCATGATGTACGGCAGCATCGAAATCGTGTCCACCGTATGGCTCAGCGCGCTCGAGCGGCGCACGACGAGGTACGCGATCAATACCGCGATCACGATGATGATCACCAGCGAAAGCGTGGAAATCACCAGCGTGTTCTTGATCGAGCGGCCCATCAGCTTGCGGATCGCGTTCTGATAGTTCGAAAGCGAATACGTCGCCTGCGCGACCTGACCCTTGTAATCGCGGAAGGAATCGACGATGATGTAGAACTGCGGAAGGAGCGACACGGCGATCAGCAGATAGCAGTACGCGTGCATCAGCACGCCGCCCACGCCCTTCGGGTTCTTCTTCTGAATCGGGTGCAGCGAGTTGATCGTGAATTTGAACCGCGAGGTCGCAAATTTCTGAACGAGGAACACAGCCGCCGTCAGGATAATTGCCAGCACGCTCACCGCCGAGGCGAAGTTGTAGTCCGCGCCGACCTCGCTCAGGAACGAGTCGTAAATCAGCACGGGGAAGGTCTTGTAGCCCTCGCCGATCAGCGCGGGCGTGCCGAAATCGGCGAACGCGCGCATGAACACGATCAGCGCCGCGGCGAGAATCGTGGGCGCGGTCAGGCCCATGACCACCTTGAAAAAGCGCTTTACGCCCGAGCAGCCGAGGCTTGCGGAGGCCTCGAGCAGGCTCGCGTCAATGTCCTGAAACGCGCCGTTCATGTAAATCATGACCAGCGGGAACAGCTTCAGCGACTGCACCAGCAGTATTCCGCCGAAGCCGTAGATAGAACCGATGCGGATGCCGATTCCCTCGAGCAGCTTGGTAATGACGCCCGAGCGGCCCAGCAGCATGATCCACGAATACGCGCCGATGAACGGAGCGGACATCGTGCACAGAAGCGCCGTGACGAACAGTATTTTCCGGCCCTTCAGGTTATAGAACGAGAAGAAATAGGAAAACGGAACGCCCAGCAGCAGCGAGATCACCGTAACCGCGCCGGAAACCTTGAAGCTGTTCAGAATCGTGGCGTAATAATACTTCTTGGAGAAGAACTTTACGAACGCCTTCATCGTAAAGCCGGTTTTTTCCGTGTAAAACGCCTCCCACAAAAGGCGCACGCACGGATAGATGAAGAACAGCGCGAACAGCAACAGCAGGCCGAGGCCGAGCGCCGTCCAAATATCCCATCTGCGCTTCGCTTTCACGCCTTACCGCACCTCCGCTTCGTTGTGCACGCCGCGCATCAGGCTCAGCTGCGTTTCGGCGTCGAACACGTTCGCCTTGTCCGCGTTCAGCGTAAGCCGCACCTTCGTGCCCGGCTCGAGGATGGAATCGATGCGGGATTCCTGAATGATTTCCGCCTCCTCGCCGGTTTCCATTTCGACGAAATAGTGCGTGTTCAGGCCGAGGAATACGCTGTCGCGAATGACCGCGCGAATGCCCTCGCCGCTCAGATCCGTATTCACCAGCAGCTCCTCCGGGCGCGCGGAGAGCACGATTTTGCGCTCCTTTGCCGGCGCTTCCGCGATATTCGCAAACGGAACCGTGTAGCCGTTTGAAAAGCGCACCGCCGCGCCGCCTGCGCCGGGGATGAGGGAGGCGTGAATCAGGTTGGATTTGCCGATGAACGTCGCCACAAACAGGTCTGCCGGGCGCTGATAGATGTCCTTCGGCTTTCCGCAATGGCGAATGACGCCCTCGCTCATGACCGCGATGCGATCGGAGATCGCCATCGCCTCTTCCTGATCGTGGGTGACGTATACGGTGGTGATGCCGACCTCGCGCTGAATGCGCTTGATAACCGTGCGCATTTCCACGCGGAGCTTCGCATCAAGGTTGGACAGCGGCTCGTCCATCAGAAGCACGTCCGGGCGAATGACCAGCGCGCGGGCGAGCGCGACGCGCTGCTGCTGGCCGCCGGAGAGGCGGTCGGGCATGCGATCGGCATATTCATCCACGTGAACCAGCTTCATGAATTTGTCCGCCTCGTCGTGCGCGACGTCGCGGGAGATGCGGCGATTTTTCAGGCCGAATTCCACGTTCTTGCGAACGGTCATGTTCGGAAAGATCGCGTAATTCTGGAAAACCATGCCGATATTGCGCTTGCCGGGGTCCATATCGTTGATTTTCTTGTCGTTAAAGTAAAAGGAACCGCCCTCGATCGTGTTGAAGCCCGCGATCATGCGCAGAAGCGTGGTCTTGCCGCAGCCGGACGGGCCCAGCAGCGTGAAAAACTCGCCGTTGTGGATATCGACGGACAGATCGGGGATAATCGTTTTCTCGCCGTAACGCTTCACGGCGTTCTGAATGTGAATTTCTACGCTCATTCAATAGCCTCCCGATAAATCAAACGACGCGCGGAGAATGAAAATAAAAGCCACGCTCGAGTAACGCGTCTTCAACTATTATATCATGAATTTGTAAAAACGCAATAGGAAATTGAATGTTTTAGCGCCAAATTGGCGGCAAATGCGCACAATTACAATTAAAGATTTAATTCATGCGGCGAAACAGCCGCGTTCGAAATTAACATTTGTAGGTGGAACGAACGGGGGAAAAGTGGTAAAGTAATATGTGATAAAATAGGCTGGTATCAGACTCCAAGGAGGTAGCGCCTTGAACCTTTCCGATCGCATTGAATCGCTGCTGATGCAGGTGCAGAAGCCCGCGCGCTATATGGGCGGCGAATTCAACTCGGTAATGAAAAATCCCGCGGACGTGGACGTGCGGTTTGCGTTCCTGTTTCCGGACACCTACGAAGTGGGCATGTCGCATCTGGGCATGAAAATACTCTATCACACGATCAATCGCCGCGCGGACGCGTGGTGCGAGCGCGTGTTTTCGCCGTGGGTGGACATGGCGGAGCTGATGCGCGCAAACGATATTCCGCTGTTTTCGCTGGAATCGCGCACGCCGATTCGGGAATTCGACATTCTCGGCGTGACGCTTCAATATGAAATGAGCTTTACGAACATCCTGGACGCGCTGGATATGGCGGGCATTCCGCTGCGCGCGGCGGATCGAACCGACGGCCCGTTCGTGCTGGTCGGCGGCCCGTGCGCGTTCAATCCGGAGCCGCTGCATGCGTTCGTGGATCTGGTGGCGCTCGGCGACGGCGAGGACGAGACGCATCAGGTGATCGACTGCTATAAGGAATGGAAGAAATCCGGCCTGCCGCGGGCGGAATTTTTAAAGATGGCGAGCCGGATCAAGGGCATTTACGTGCCGAGCCTGTACGACGTGACCTACAATCCGGACGGCACGGTTCAGGCGATTGCGCCGAAGGACGGCGCGCCCGCAGTGGTGCGCAAGGCGATGGTTTCGGATCTGACGGCGGCGGATTATCCGGAGAAGCTGATTGTGCCGTTCGGCGAGGTCGTTCACAATCGCATCATGCTGGAAATCTTCCGCGGCTGCACGCGCGGCTGCCGCTTCTGCCAGGCGGGCATGATCTATCGCCCGGTGCGCGAGCGGAGCATGGAGCGCCTGATGGAAATCGCCGAAAAGCTCGTTTCTGCGACGGGCTACGACGAAATTTCGCTGATGAGTCTGTCGAGCGGCGACTATTCGTGTCTGCCGGAGCTCGCGCACAAGATGGTCGAGACGTTCGCGCAGAAGCGCGTGCGCATTTCGCTGCCCTCGCAGAGAATCGACAATGTGCTGACCGACACGCTGAAGGAGACGCAGAAGGTCAAAAAGACGGGCCTTACGCTCGCGCCGGAGGCGGGCACGCAGCGATTGCGCGACGTAATCAACAAGGGTGTTACGGAAGAAGACCTGATTCGCTCGGTCACGGACGCGTTTGAAAACGGCTGGTCGTCGGTCAAGCTCTATTTCATGCTGGGCCTGCCGACGGAGACGGACGAGGATGTGCTCGGCATTGCGGATCTGGCCGAAAAGGTGCGCCGGTGCTATTTCTCCGTGCCGAAGGAGAGGCGCGCGCCGGGACTGCGCATTACGGTCAGCGCGTCAGTATTCGTTCCGAAAAACTTTACGCCGTTTCAGTGGTCGGCGCAGATGGATTATGATTCGGTTGTGCGCCGCCAGCAGCTTTTGAAGGACGCGCTTCGAAAGATCAAGGGCGTGGATTTCAAATACCATGCGCCGGACGTGAGCTATATCGAGGCGGTGTTTGCGCGCGGCGACCGGCGCCTGGCCGACGCGCTCGAGCGGGCGTACCGGCTGGGCTGCAAAATGGACGGCTGGTCGGATCAATTTAAATATGAAGCGTGGCTTCAGGCGTTTCGGGACGCGAATGTGGATCCGGACTTTTACGCCTGCCGCGAGCGCTCGACGGACGAGATCCTCCCGTGGGATCATCTGGACGCTGGCATTACCAAGGATTTCCTGAAGCGCGAATGGGACAGGGCGCAGAAGGGCGAGACCACGCGCGACTGCCGCAAGGGCTGCGTCGGCTGCGGCGTGAATCGGTATGAGGAGGCGAAGGGCGTATGCGCGCGATGATTCGATTTGGCAAGCAGCCGCGCCTGCGGTTTATTTCGCACCTCGACCTGCAGCGCTTTTTCCAGCGCGCGCTGAACCGCACGGGCCTTCCGATCGCGTGGACGCAGGGCTTTAATCCGCATCCGGTGATGTCGTTCGGCTCCGCGCTCGCGCTGGGCTGGACGAGCGAATACGAAATCGTGGATTTCAAGCTCGCCGCGCCGATGGGCCGAAAGCGCGTGGAGGACGCGATGCGCGCGTCGCTGCCGGTGGATTTGCCGGTTCTTGAGGCGCGGCTGGTGGACGATAAGCATCCCGCGCCGATGGCGATGGTGCGCGCGTCGGATTACCGCATCGAGGTGCTGGGGGACAATCGGGAGCGCATTCTGGATGCAGCGGATGCGTTTGTAAACCGCGAATCGGTCATGGCGATTCGCAAGACCAAATCCGGCGAGAAGGAAGTGGACATTCGTCCGCTCGCGCTGTCGGTCTGCTGCGCGGACGGCGGGATCGACGCGCGGCTGCAGCTGACCGAGCGCGATACGCTGAAGCCCGATCTGCTGATTGCGTCGCTTTCCGAGCTGGCCGGAGTGGAAGCGCCGGAAATCCGCGTGCATCGCAAATGCCTGCTGGGCATGGACGAATCGGGCGCGCTGAAGCCGCTGATGGAGCTGTAAATGGAGAAAAGAATTCTCTTGGAAACGGTCGCGGACGAGACGCGCCTTGCCGTAATGGAGGATGGCGCGCTGTGCGAGCTGCATCTGGATCGCCCGGGCGAGGAAAAGCTGACGGGCAATCTCTATCTCGGCCGCGTTCAGAACATATTGCCCGGCATGAACGCCGCGTTCGTCGATATCGGGCTGGATAAAAACGCGTTTCTGTATGCGGGCGACATTCCGCTGGATTCGCCGGAGCTCGCCGCGCGCGTGAAGGAAACGCGCATCGAGCGCATGATTCGCCCCGGACAGGAAATTCTGGTTCAGGTGATCAAGGAGCCGGGCGGCACGAAGGGCTGCCGAATCTCCAGCCACATCACCATTCCGGGGCGCACGACCGTGCTGCTGCCGACGGTGTGCTATGCGGGCGTATCGAAAAAGATCGCCGAGCCCGAGGAACGCGAGCGGCTGTATGCGATCGCGCGGAAGCTCTCCGAGGAGAGCGGCATGGGCGTCATTGTGCGCACGGCGGCCGAGGGCGCGGACGAAGAAACGCTGAAACAGGATTACGCCTCGGCCTGCGCGCTCTGGCGCGAGATCGACGCGCGCGCGCGCTGCGCAAGGGCGCCCAGGCGAATCGATTCCGGCGGCAGTCTTCCGCTGCGGGTGGCGCGCGACATGCTGGATGAATCGGTCTGCGCGATCGAGGTGGACGGCCAGGCGCTGTTTGAAGAAACGCGGCGCTATGTTCGCGCGCTTGCGCCGGATTACGAGCGCCTTCTGCATTTGCATACGTCCGAAACGCCGCTGTTTGATCTGTATCGCGTGGACGCGCAGATGGATCGCGCGATGAGCCGGATGGTGCGGCTGAAGAGCGGCGGCACGCTCGTCGTGGACGAGACGGAGGCGCTTGCGGTAATCGACGTCAATACCGGCAAATACGTGGGCAAAAAATCGCTGGACGATACGATATTCAAGCTCAACTGCGAGGCGGCGGAAGAGATTGCGCGGCTGATTCGCCTGCGCGATATCGGCGGAATCATCATCATCGATTTTATCGATATGAGTTCCTCCGAGCAGCGCGAGGAACTGCTGAGCCTGCTGCGCGAAAAGCTGAAGGCCGACCGCAACCGCACGAACGTAATCGGCTTTACCGGGCTGGGTCTGGTCGAGATGACGCGCAAAAAGGTGCGCCCGCCGATTACGAAGCAGCTGATGCATCTCTGCCCCGCGTGCATGGGCGCGGGAATGGTGGAATCGCATGAAACCACGGCGCGAAGGGCGATTCGCCAGCTCTGGACGCGCGCGCGTCAGGGCCGGCAGGGCGCGTATCTGATCGAGGCCGCGCCGCCGGTTGCCGGCTGGATTCGCAAAATCGGCGCGCCGGACGGCATTTGCGCCTACGTCCTTTCGGACGAGCGGCTTCCGGAAAACGAATTTCGCCTGTCGCCGGCGGACGAGCGCGCGATTCAGGCAAAAGCAATACGATTGAAATGAGGATACAAGCATGAGGGAACCGATTCACGTGCCGGAGAGCGAGATGCTCAAGCAGCGCGAATATATGAAGCTGGTGGAAGCGATGACCGAGCGCCCGCAGACGTTCCACATCGTTTCGATGGGCTGCCAGATGAACGAGCGCGATTCGGAATCCATCGCCGGAATGCTCACGGAAATGGGCATGACGCGCGAGCCCGTGCGCGAGCAGGCGGATCTGATTCTCTACAACACCTGCTGCGTGCGCGAAAACGCGGAGAACAAGGCGCTCGGCAACGTGATCTGGCTGAAGGAGCTGAAGAAGGATCGGCCGAACCTCCTGATTTGCGTCGGCGGCTGCATGACGCAGGAGGAAGGCATGGCGCGGGTCATGAAGGAAAAATATCCGTTTATCGACCTGATTTACGGAACCCACAATCTCTATCGCCTGCCGGAATACCTCTATCGCGTGCTGCGCGACCGTGCGCCGGTGGTCGAGGTGGAGCAGATCGACGGCGAAATCGTCGAGGGCATGCCCGAAATGCGCTCCAGCAAATACAGCGCGTTCGTCAATATCATGTACGGCTGCAACAATTTCTGCACGTATTGCATCGTGCCGTATGTGCGCGGCCGCGAGCGCTCGCGCGAGCCGGAGGCGATTCTCGACGAGGCGTTGCGCCTGCGCGATTCCGGCGTTCAGGAGATCATGCTGCTGGGCCAGAACGTGAATTCCTATCGCGGCGGCGGCGCGGAGTTCGCCAATCTTCTCTATCGGCTCGACCGGCTGGAGATTCCGCGAATTCGATTCATGACCTCGCACCCGAAGGATCTGTCCGACGATCTGATCGGCGCGTATCGGGAATTGAAGCACCTGATGCCGCATTTGCATCTGCCGGTGCAGGCGGGCGACGATGAAATTCTAAAGCGCATGAATCGCCATTACACGCGGGAAAAATATCTCTCGGTGGTGGAAAAGCTGCGCGCGGCGCGGCCGGAGCTCGGCCTGACGACCGATATCATCGTCGGCTTCCCGGGCGAAACCGAGGCGCAGTTTGAGAAAACGATGTCGCTGGTGCGGCAGGTGCGCTATGATTCGGCGTACACGTTCATCTATTCGCCGCGCGTGGGCACGGTCGCCGCGAAGATGCCGGACGGCGTGAGCGCGGAAGAAAAGTCGGAGCGCATTCAGCGCCTGATTGCGCTGCAGCAGTCGATCACCGCGGAGGTGCTTTCGGGTATGGTCGGAAACGTCGAGCCCGTGCTGGTCGAGGGCGTATCCGCGCGCGACGCGGGCTCCGTCGGCGGAAAGACGCCGCGGGCGATCATGGTGAATTTCCCGGGCGACGAATCGCTGATCGGGAAGACGGTCCATGTAAAAATCACATCCGCCGGCCGCAATACGCTGCGCGGCGAAATCATCAAAGGGGAGGCAAATTAAATGGACAATGTATTTCAGAAGACGCGCGAGCTCGGCGAGGCGCTGCTGGCGAGCGAAACCTATCAGCGCATGAAGGCGGCCGAGGATAAGGCGATGCAGAACGCGCAGGCGGCGGGCCTGATGAGCGACCTGCTCGAAAAGCGCAGCGGCATTCAGCAGCTGATGCAGCAGGAAAACCCGGATGCGGGCGCGCTGAAGCGCCTGTCGGACGAGATGGACGAGATCCAGGAGCAGCTGCGCATGATGGACGATATCGTGGCGCTTACGGAGGCGCGGTCGGAGTTTACGTCGCTGATCAACCAGGTCAACCAGGTGCTGCAGTTCATCGTGACCGGCAAGATGGATTCCGGCGACTGCGCGGGCGACTGCTCCAGCTGCTCCGGCTGCCATTGATTGAAATTCCGCAAGATAAAGAAGAGGTGAATACCCTTGGCGCTCTCGCCGATGATGCAGCAATATATGTCCATCAAGGAGAAATACTCCGACGCGATCCTGTTTTTCCGGCTCGGAGATTTCTATGAAATGTTCTTCGAGGACGCGAAGCTGGCCTCCGAAGAGCTGGACCTGACGCTCACGAGCCGCGATTGCGGCCTGAGCGAGCGCGCGCCGATGTGCGGGGTGCCGTATCACGCGGTCGAAACCTATCTCCAGAAGATGATCGAGAAGGGCTATAAGGTCGCCATTTGCGAGCAGATGACCGACCCGGCCCTCTCGAAGGGGCTTGTCGAGCGCGAGGTCACGCGCGTGGTCACGCCCGGCACGGTGATTGAATCCAACATTCTGGAGGACGGGCGGCCGAATTACATTCTGTCGATCTGCCTGCGCCGCAATCAGGCGGGCTGCGCGCTGTGCGACGTTTCCACGGGCGAGTTTTACCTCTACGAAATCCCGGACGCGCGCGTTTCCATGGCGGATGAGCTCGCGCGAATCGACCCGAGCGAGATCATCGTGAACGATCTGGAGGCGTTTCGCGCGTTGGAAACCGGCTGTCGCGCGGTGACAAGCCAGGTGGATCGCGATTCATTCGCATATCCGACCGCCGCAAAGTGCATGAAGGCGCACTTTGAAAAGACGGTGGAGGAGATGGGCTTTCAGGATCAGAAGCTCGCGGTTTCGGCTTCGGGCGCGCTTATTCGGTATCTTACGGAAACGCAGAAGAACGCGCTGAAGCACATTACGACCGCCGAGGCCTACAACGACGGGCGATTTATGGCGCTCGACCGCGTGGCGCTGCGCAATCTGGAGCTGGTCAGCAATACGCGCGGCGGCAATCGCCGGGGAACGCTTTTGTGGATCCTCGATCGCACGAGCACCGCGATGGGCAGCCGTCTGCTTCGGTCGTGGATCGAGCGCCCGCTGATGGACGCGGCGGAAATTCAGCGCCGTCAGGACGCAATCGAGGCGCTGATACGCGATCCGATGTCCGCAGACGGCATTCGCGAGGCGTTGGACGGCGTGCACGACGTGGAGCGCCTGCTCAGCCGCATCGCTTACGACGCGGTTACGGCGCGCGAATGCCTTTCGATTTCGGGAACGCTGAATGCCATTCCGGCGCTGAAGGCGTATGAAAAGACCTTCGCCGCGCCGCTCTTAACCGAGCTGTTTCGCGCGCTCGATCCCATTCCGGAGCTCGCCGATACGCTCAAACGCGGCATTGCTGACGATCCGCCGGTTTCCGTGCGCGATGCGGGCGTGATTCGCGAGGGCTATTCCGAAGAGCTGGACGAGCTGCGCGGCGTGCGCGATCACGCGGTGGTCTATTTGAGCGAAATGGAGCAGGCGGAGCGCGAGCGCACGGGCATCAAGAACCTCAAAATCAATTATAACCGCGTGTTCGGCTATTACATCGAGGTCACCAAATCGTTTTACGAGATGGTGCCGATCGACTATACGCGCAAGCAGACGCTGGCGAACTGCGAGCGCTACATCACCGAGGATCTGAAGAACCTCGAAAACAAGATTCTCGGCGCGGAAGAGAGCGCGCACCGATTGGAATACGAGCTGTTCCTCGGCATTCGCGAGGCGCTGAAGGCGGCGCTTCCGCGTCTGCAGGCCACGGCCGTGGCGCTGAAAACGCTCGACGCGCTGCTGTCGCTGGCCCGCGTCGCATACGAGCGGGGCTATGTTCGCCCGGAAATCAACGATGAAGGGCGCTATGAGATCGTCGAGGGGCGGCATCCGGTGGTCGAGGAATCGATCGGCCGCGAAAGATTCGTGCCGAACGATACCAGCCTCGATCAGGCGCACCGCGTCATGATCATCACCGGCCCGAATATGGCGGGCAAATCCACTTACATGCGGCAGGTCGCGCTGATCGTGCTGATGGCGCATATGGGCTCGTTCGTGCCGGCGGAGCGCGCGGATATCGCGCTGACCGACCGGATATTTACGCGCATCGGCGCGTCGGACGACCTCTACGGCGGACAGTCGACGTTCATGGTGGAAATGAGCGAGATGGCCACGATCCTGAAATTCGCCACCAGCAAGAGCCTGCTGATTCTCGACGAGGTCGGTCGCGGCACGTCCACGTTCGACGGCATGTCGATCGCGTGGGCGGCGGTCGAGCACATCGCGGACCCCAAATGCGGCGCGCGTACGCTGTTTGCCACGCATTATCACGAGCTTTCCGAGATGGAGGGCACGCTCGAGGGCGTGGTGGACTATCGAATTACGGCCAAGGAGCAGGGCGAGGACGTCATTTTCCTGCGCAAAATCGTGCCCGGCGGCGCGGATCGCAGCTATGGTGTGGCGGTCGCGAAGCTCGCTGGATTGCCCCGGAGCGTCATTTCCCGCGCGCGGCAGATCATGGCGCGGCTTGAGGTGGACAGCGAGGCGAACGGCTCGATCGGCAAGAGCATTCTCGAAAACCGGAAGGGCGCGCAGCGGCAGCTGGACATGCTCGATTTCAAGCCCATGGGCCTGGTGGAGGAAATCGCGGCGCTGGACGTGGTCAGCATGACGCCGATCGACGCGCTGAACAAGCTGTTTGAACTGAACGAAAAGGCCAAGCGCATTTGAGGAGGAAATATGTGGGATACGAGCGTTAAAATGATCGGCCTCGCAATGAAGGCGGACGATCTGAGCAAGCTTCCTGAATATGAACTGCCGAAGGAGTATTCCTGGCGCTATTACGAGCCGGGCGACGAGCGCATTTGGGCGGAAATCGAGATGTCCGCGGGCGAATTTACGTGCGTCGAGGACGGCATCGCCGCGTTTCACCGCTATTATCCGGACGAAACGCTGCTGCCCGGCAGAATGATCTTTTTGACCGACGGCGGAAAGCCGTTTGCGACCGCGACTGCGTGGTTTTCGGACGACGATCCCTCGGAGGGCCGGCTGCATTGGGTGAGCGTCGATCGGGCGCATCAGGGAAAGGGCCTTTCCAAGCCGCTCGTGTCGCTCGCGATGCATAGAATGCGCGCGCTGGGCTATAAAACCGCGTACCTCACCACGCAGACGGCGAGCTGGGTGGCGATCAAGGTCTATGCGCAATTCGGATTCCGCGCGGACGTGCGCGAGGAGCGCGAGATCGAGGGCTGGAAGCTCGTAGAGGAAAAGACGAAGCTTAAATTTCTGTAAATACGAAAGGAGTGCGCTATGCCGATTCGCATATTGGACGCGGCGACGGTTGGAAGAATCGCCGCGGGCGAGGTCGTGGAGCGCCCGAGCTCGGTGGTCAAGGAGCTCGTTGAAAATTCGCTGGACGCCGGCGCGACGGCGATCACCGTCGAGATGCGCGCGGGCGGCATTGAAATGCTGCGCGTGACGGACAACGGCTGCGGAATCGAGCCCGGCCAGGTGCGCCTCGCATTTGAAAATCATGCGACCTCCAAGCTGCAGACCGCCGATCAGCTCGACGATATCCGCTCGCTCGGCTTTCGCGGCGAGGCGCTTCCGTCGATCGCGGCGGTTTCGCACGTGGAAATGACGACGCGCGCGCGCAATCAGGATTCGGGCGTAAAACTGAATATCGACGGCGGCCAGAACGTGCGCGTGACCGAGGTCGGTTGCCCGGAGGGAACCACGATCGTCATGCGCGACCTGTTTTACAATGTTCCCGTGCGCCGCGCGTTTCTGAAAAAGCCGGCCTACGAGGCGGGACTGGTCAGCGACAACGTCGCGCGGCTGATGCTGGGCAATCCGAAAATATCGATGCGGCTGGTCAGCAACGGCAGCACCGTCTATCACACCTTTGGCGACGGCAAGCTGCGTCACGCGGTGTTCGCCATTTACGGCAAGGAAACCGCGGAAAAGATGGTCGAGATCGACGCGTCCCTCGGTGCGACGCGCGTGTGGGGATTGATCGGCGTGGGCGAGCTGGCGAAATCGACGCGCGCGCATCAGATGTTTTTCATCAACGGCCGAAGCGTGCGCTGCGGCCTGCTCACGCGCGCGCTGGAACAGATTTGCCGCAGCCGCGTGACGATCGGGCTGTATCCGATGTGCGCGCTGAATCTGACGCTGCCGCCGAATGCGATCGACGTAAACGTTCATCCGAACAAGCTTGAGGTTCGCTTCCGCGACGAAGCGGGCACGCAGGCGACCGTCGAAAAGCTGCTTTCCAGCGCGTTTGAAGGGGAGCATGTGCTTGATTGGAAGCGCGATACCGCTCCTGTGCGCGAAATCACCCGCACGGCGAGCGTGCGCGAGGTCGTTCCCGCGGAAAAACCGGTGCAGACCGAAATGTTTGCTGCAAAAACAGTCGCGACAAAGCCGATTCCGACGGAGCCGGCCGAACCGAGAAAGCCGCAAATGCCGCCGCTGCCCGGAATGGGTGCGAGAAATCCGGAGCGGTCGGGCGATGCTTTGCAAATGCCGAAGCCGGAAACGACCGCGCCCGCTGCGCAGAAAGCGGAGCCGAATCGGCTCGCCGCCATTCCGCGCACGCCGTCCGGAATGGCGATGCGCGAGATCGATTTGCCGGAAAAACGGCGCGGGATTGTGGAAAACAAACTAAATGTTGTTGAAAATAGAATCAGGTCCGTGGAAGAACAACAAAAACCGATTGAAAACAGACCTGCACCTGTTGAAAACACACCTGAAAAGCGGGAAGAGTCGGTGGAAAACGCTCTGGAATACCGCGTGCTGGGCGTTGCATTCAAGACGTATATTCTGGTGGAATCGGGCGACGCGCTGCTTTTGATCGATCAACACGCGGCACACGAGCGGCTGATGTTTGAAAAGTTCAAAAAGCAGATGGCGGCGGGCGAGGCTTCGCAGCGGCTGCTGGCGCCGATCGTATTGCGTGTGTCGGCAAAGGAAATGGCGCTGATTGAGGAAAACCGGTCGCTTCTGATGGAGGCGGGCTACGAGGTCGAGCCGTTCGGCGAAACGGACGTTCAGATTCGCGCGGTGCCGTTCATCATGGGAAGGGCGGAGGTGCGCCCGCTGTTTATGGATATGCTCGGCGCGCTGCCGAGACTGAAGGCCGCGACGCGCGACGCGCGATATGCGGAGCTCGCTCAAATGGCGTGCAAGGCGGCGGTCAAGGGCGGAGATTCGCTGTCGGACAGCGAAATCAACGCGCTGATTGGCGAAATGCTGTCGACCGGCGCGCCGCCGACCTGCCCGCACGGCCGCCCGGTGGTGAAGGCCATTTCGAGGCGCGAGCTGGAGAAAATGTTTAAGCGAATACAGTAAAAGGAGGCGCTTGCGATGACTGAGAAACCGTATCTGCCGGTGATTACCGGCCCGACAGCGTCCGGAAAAACCGCGTGCACGGTGGAATTCTGTCTGCTTGCGGACGGCGAAGTCATATCGGCGGATTCGATGCAGGTCTATCGCGATATGGAAATTTTGACGGCGATGCCGTCGGAGGAGGAAATGCGCGGCGTTCCGCATCACATGATGGGCGTATTTTCGCCGATCGAGCGCTGCAACGCGGTGGAGTATCGCAATCGGGCGAACGCGGCGATCGCGGAGGTTCTTTCCCGGGGAAAGCAGCCGGTAATCTGCGGCGGCACGGGGCTTTATATCGACGCAATCACGAAGCCGCTGCGCTTTTCCGAAAAGAGCGACGATGGACTGCACGCGGAGCTCATGCTTCTCTCGAGGGAGCCGGGCGGCAAACGGCGGCTGCATGAAATGCTCGAGCAGGTGGATCCGGAATGCGCCGCGCGCCTGCATGAAAACGACGTGCGGCGCGTGGTTCGGGCGATTGAGATTTACCGGCTAACGGGCCGGACGCAGTCGGAGCAGGCGCACGAAGACGAGCAGCGCGAGGGCGATTATCAGGAATCGATTTACGCGCTGGAATGGCCGCGCGACGAACTGTATGCGCGTATTTCGCGGCGCGTGGACGAAATGGTCGCGCGGGGCATGGTGAGCGAGGTGCGGCAGTTGATGGAGCGGTATTACGACTCGCCCACGGCGGTTCAGGCGATTGGCTTTAAGGAGATCGCCATGGCGCTGCGGGGCCGAATCACGCTGGATCAGGCGATCGACGAGGTCAAGCAGGCGACGCGCAATTATGCCAGACGCCAGATTACGTGGCTCAAGCGCGACGCGCGCACGGTATGGATTCCCGCCTCGAAGCGCACGCCGCAGGATCTGGCGAGCGAAATTTACGATAAATGGCGCGCGGAGCTGAAGGAAAAGGCCGGCGCGAAGTAAATTCGCCGTATTTACGCAAAATTGGGCGTTTACAAAGGCGGCAAGATCGTGTATAATGTTTTATACGGATAACAAACGGAGGTTGGAAGCATGAAGAAGTTGGAAGTTCGGAAGGACCGCCCCTGTATGGCGTGCCTGAGTTGCGTGCGCGCGTGCTCGGAGGCGTTTTATAAGGTATTTGATCAGGCGAAGTCCTGCATTCAGATCGTTGAAAAGAACGGCGCGGTAAAGGTCAATACCTGCGTTCAGTGCGGCAAGTGCATGCGCACGTGCAAGCACGGCGCGATCACGCAGAACCCGAAAACCGGCGTTTATATGATTAACAAAAAGCTCTGCACCGGCTGCGGCGAGTGCGTTGCGGCGTGCCCGATGAAGGTTATGACGCTCGGCGATACCGCCACGAAGTGCATCTCCTGCGGCATTTGCGCAAAGGCGTGCCCGATGGAGATTCTGTCCGTGGTGGAAAAGTAACGGCATTTCTTCGGCATTTTAACCCGGCTTTCGCTTCGAAGGCCGGGATTTTGGTTTATAATAAGAACAGAAAATGCCGGAGGTTTGAATATGGACGGATTGAACGAGCTGCGCGATCGGCTGATTGCGGAAAACTATATTGCGGATGAGTCGCTGGCGGTCACGCTGCTGATTGCGCTGAAGCTGGGCCGGCCGCTGTTGATCGAGGGCGCCGCGGGCGTGGGCAAAACGGAGGTCGCGAAGGTGGCGGCGAAGGCGCTGGGGCGCGAGCTGGTGCGCATGCAGTGCTATGAGGGGCTGGACGAGACGAAGGCGCTGTATGAATGGAATTATCAGAAGCAGCTGCTCGCGATTCAGATGGGCGCGGAGGGAATGCGCGATCTGTTCGGCGAGGAATATCTGCTGGAGCGCCCACTGCTGAAATCGATTCGCAGCGAGGAGCCGGTGGTGCTGCTGATCGACGAAATCGACAAATCGGACGCGGAGTTCGAGGCGTTTCTGCTGGAGCTGCTGAGCGAAATGCAGGTGACGATTCCGGAATACGGCACGGTGCGCGCCAAATCGGTTCCGTTTATCGTGCTGACCAGCAATCACACGCGCCCGCTGTCCGAGGCGCTGCGCAGGAGATGCGCGTATTTGTATATCGATTATCCGAGCCCGGAAAAGGAGGTCAGGATCCTGCGCGCGAAGCTGCCGGGGCTTCCCGAGACGCTCGCGAGGCAGGTTTCCAGCGCGGTTGCATATTTGCGAAAGAGCGAGCGCGTGCTCAAAAAGCCGTCGATTGCGGAGAGCATCGATTGGGCGAGCGCGCTGATGGCGCTGGGCGCGGACGAGCTCGACGACGAAAGCTGCGCGCAGACGATCGGATTTGCGCTGAAAAACAATACCGATATCGAGGAGATCTTGTCCGATGACGGCTTCATCCGAAACCTTTTCGCGTAAACTTGCGGGCTTTGCGGCGTTTTTGCGCAAACAGGGCATGCAGGTCGGCCTTTCTGAGGTTGCGGACATGGCGCGCGCGCTGAACGAAACCGGCTTTGAAGACCGCGAGACGGTTCGAATCGCGATGAAAATGCTCTGCGCAAAAAGTCCGCGCGAGCAGGAGGCGTTCGATCAGTGCTTCGACGCGTATTTCGTTTCGGAGGAGGAATTCCAGAAAAACGCGCAGGCCGAGCGCGAGGCGGAGCGGATTTACGAGGAAAAGCGCCGCCAGGCGGACGAAGAGCTGCAATTCAACGGAAAGCCGATCGACCTGCGCGACGATTTGAAGGACGTTTACGCGCGCATGCCGCAATCCGAGCGCGACAAATTGCAAAACATGCTCGAGCGCTATGCGGAGAACACAAAGCGCTCGCCGAATCTGTACGAGGGCTTCATTCGGTCGGTGTTCATGCGCTCGCTGCTCGAGCAGCAGATGGCCATGGAGGACGCGGCGGAGGGCGCGCAGGCCGCGGCGAGCGGCGACGAGCTGCTGTTCCGCGAAATTTCGAACTTTAAAGAGGAAGAAATTCCGCGCGCGTATCAGATGATCGACCGGATTACGCGCCAGATCAACGGCTCCGTCGCGGCCCGAAAGCGCGCGGCGGGGCGCAGCGACCGAATCGATTTCAAGAAAACCATCCGCGCGGGCCTTTCGGCGGGCGGAACGCTGGCGCATTTGCACTATAAGCGCAAGCCGCGCAAGAAAAAGCGCGTGGTGCTGCTCTGCGATGTGTCCGGATCGATGCTGCAGTTTTCGTTTTTTGCCATTCGATTCATCAAATCCATGCAGGAAATTTCCGATCATTCGGAGGCGTTTCTGTTCTCCGAGCAGGCGATCAAGGTCGGCGCGTTTGCGACGGAGAACATGGACGCATTCAGCGCGTCCGTTCGCCACAGCGGCGTGTGGGGGAAGGGCACGAACGTCGGCCGCGCGTTGGAAACGCTGCTTGGTCAGCGCCCGCCGGTGCTGGGGCCGTCGACGGTGCTGATCGTGCTGAGCGACGCGAAGACGGTCGACCTTGCGCGCGCCGAAAACGCGCTGATGCGCGCGGAAAAGCTCGCGGGCTCGGTGGTCTGGATGAATCCAATTCCGGAGAGCAAATGGCCGTATCTGCGCGGCGTGACGTCGCTCAGGCGCTTTTGCAATATGGTGCCGTGCGCGACGCTCGACGATCTCGCGCGCGCCTGCGCAAAGCTCGTCTGAACAAAAGCGACGCGCCGCTGGGAAATGAAGCGCTTTTCCCGGCGGCACAATTTTTATTGCGCGCACGCAGGAATGCGGTGCACCGGCGGCGAATCATTAATATGTTATACCCGTTTAAAGGGCGAGAATGTACGAAAGAGAAACGGAGGCGGCGCGGATATGGCGGTTCAGGAGATGGCGCTGCAGCCGTGGGAAATTGCGGCCCGCGTCGCGTGCGCGGCGGCGAGCGGAATGGTTTTCGGCGCGATATTTGGCAAAAGGCGCGTCGAGGGCGTTTGGAATCTGTTGATTGCGGCGGCGATGTGCGCTGTGTATATGGGCCTCGGCCTGCGGCTGGCGCTGCAAATCGGCGTTGGCGGGGCGCTTTTGTGCGCGGGAATCGCGCTGACCGGCCGCGATGCGCGCGCGGCGCTCAGGATGCTGATGACCGGAATCGTCGGCGCGGTGTTCGGAGCGGGGGAATACGCAATTGCGGTTGCACTGCTGGCGCTGCTCGCGGGCGTGGACAGGCTGATTCTGAACAAATGATTTGAAATTCATGCGGCCGCAGCGGGAACGCGCGGGCGCTGAAGCATAGGAAAGAGAGGCGCTTTCAATGAATCTGTGGCACGATATTCATCCCCGCCGGATGCAGCTGGAGGATTTCATGGCGGTGATCGAGATTGAGAAGGGATCGAAGAACAAATACGAGCTCGACAAGGAAACCGGCGCGCTCCGGCTCGATCGCATATTGTATACCTCGACGCACTATCCGGCCAACTACGGCTTTATTCCGCGCACCTATGCCGACGACAACGATCCGCTCGACGTGCTGGTACTCTGCAGCGAGCCGATTCGCCCGATGAGCCTTGTGCGCGTCTATCCGATCGGCTATTTCGCCATGCGCGATACCGGCGCGATGGACGAAAAGATCCTCGCGATTCCGTTCGGCGATCCGGTCAACAATTCCTATCGCGATGTAAGCGACCTGCCGGCGCACGTCGCGGAGGAAATTTCGCACTTCTTCAACGTCTATAAGAACCTCGAAAAGGACAAGTCCACGGAAATCGTGGGCGTGTTCGGCCGCGAGGAGGCGATCGAGGTGCTGAAGCGGTGCTACGATCGCTATATCGACAAATTCTGCCGCGGATAATTCAGGCGGGCGCTTCCGAGCATGGAAGGAAGCGCCCGCTTTTTGCATGCTCTCCATAACCGACGGGGGAAAAACGATCGTTTCTGGGAAATGTTAAAACGCGTTGCTTGTGGCAACGGACGTTTTTGCTTACAATGGGGATGTCAATCGAAAGAAAGGAGACGATCCCCAATGCTCAATGAAAATATCAAGGCAATCCGCAAATCGAAAGGACTTTCGCAGCAGGAGCTCGCCATCAGATTGAATGTCGTGCGGCAGACGGTTTCCAAATGGGAACAAGGGCTGTCCGTTCCCGATTCGGATATGCTGATCGCGCTATCGGATATTCTGGAAACGCCGGTAAGTGCGCTGCTGGGAGAGACGGTTGTCGAAACGGAGGCGGACGCGCTGAAAGCGATTTCCGAAAAGCTGGAGGTCATCAACCTGCAACTGGCGCAACGGAAAACCGCGAGAAGAAGAACCGCGCGCGGGCTGCTCATCGCGGTATGCGCGGGCATGGCGACGGCTTTTGCAATTCTGTTTTTGCTGAAAAGCCCCTATTTGGGGTGGAATTACAGCGATCCCGAAACCATGGTTCTCGGAGCGGCGTTCCATTCGCTGGAATGGCTGTTTGTAAGGCTGGTGCCGATCGCCCTTGCGGCTGCCGTCGCGGGCGTTTTTCTGCTCCGAAAAAAGGGTGAAAGCAATTGACCGATGCCGCGCCGGATGTTCGCGCGCATTGCAACTGAGCCAGCGGAAGAATTTGGACTCGCAAAAAAACGGAGCCGCGCGTTGAATGCGGCTCCGGAAACGGGTTATTGCTCCTTTTCGACGATCGTGATTTCGGAAAGCTCCTGAATGCGGGAAAGCACCTTGTCGGCAATCACGCTGCGCACGATTGCGGACTGGAATTCCTCGGTCATGTACGGCTGCAGCTGCTCGATCGTCATGCCGTTTTCGCGGCAGATGGCGGTGATCGCGTCCGCGACCGACTTTTCGTCTGCCTCGATATGCTCGAGCTGCGCGATTTCGGCGATCACCTGCTGGCGCAGCAGATTCTTTTTCGCATCCGGAACGTATTCCTCGCGCAGCTGCTCGACCGTCTTTCCGGTGAACTGCGCGTAAGCGGCGAGCGTCAGCTTCTGGCGGGCGAGCTGGCCCTCGAGCGCCTTCATTTCGCGATCTACGGCGCGGGAAAGCTGTTCGTCGGTCGCGGAAAGCGTCGCGCCTGCGCAGACCTGGTCGATCAGATTGCCCTTGAGCTCTTCGTCGGCCTTGCGGTCGATGTAGCTCTGCAGCTGGTCGCGCAGCGCCTGCTCCACCTCGGCAAAGCGATTCAGATGAAAGACCTCGCGCGCGAACGCATCGTCCGCTTGGTATTTTTCGTGAACGCGAATGGCGCGGATGGTGCAATGAAACATCGCGGGCTGGCCGGCCAGCGCCTCGACGGGATAGTTTTCGGGGAAGGAGACGCGCACGTCCGTCTCGTCGCCGACATTCTTATTTAAAAGCTGTTCCTCGAAGCCGGGAATGAATCGATGGCTTCCCAGCACCAGCGTCTGATTCTGCGCGCTGCCGCCCTCGAACGCGACGCCGTCGATCGTACCGACATAGTCCAGCACCAGCTCGTCGTCGACCTGCGACGGGCGATCGGTCACCTCGATCGTCTTGACATGCTGCTCCAGCAGACGCTCGATTTGCTTTTCTACCTGCGCGTCCGATACGTGCACGCGCTCCAGCGTGCCCTTGAGTCCCTTGTAATTCAGCATTTCCACCTCTCCTAACTGCCTGTGTAAAGCCCATTATACCCGATTTCTCGCAGATTGTCCACCCGGCTTCACTCAAATTTACAGTAAATAAAAGCCGGTTATTTATTGACAAACGCGAATAATTGTGATACACTTATAGTCAGTGATAAGCCATTAAGACCCGCATGCGGGTCGGACGTTCACAATCGGGTTTTCTTCCGTCCGCAAGCCGGATGGAAACGCACATGAAATAAAGGAGGAATCTACACATGCTTGATCCGACCATCTACAAGGATTGGCAAATCGCGGAAGAGGCCGAGAAGAACCTGCCTTCCGTTGAGTACTTCCGTGAGAAGCTGGGCCTGCTGCCCGACGAAATCATCCCGTACGGCAAGACCCCGAAGCTCGACTTTATTAAGATCATGAATCGCCTGAAGGACAAGCCGGACGGCAAGTTCATCGAGGTTACTGCGATTACGCCCACCCCCTTCGGCGAGGGCAAGTCCACCGTTTCTCTGGGCCTGATCGAAGGTCTGGGCTACATCGGCAAGAACGCCGGCGGCGCTCTGCGTCAGCCCTCCGGCGGCCCGACCATGAACGTCAAGGGCACTGCGGCCGGCGGCGGAAACGCGCTGCTGATGCCGATGACCGAGTTCTCTCTGGGTCTGACCGGCGATATCAACGATATCATGAACGCGCACAACCTGGCGATGGTCGCTCTGACCGCGCGCATGCAGCATGAGCGCAACAACAACGACGAGTGGCTGGCGAAGAAGGGCCTGAAGCGCCTGGACATCGACCCCAAGCGCATCGAGATGGGCTGGGTAATCGACTTCTGCGCGCAGTCCCTGCGCAACATCATCATCGGCCTCGGCGGACGTCTGGACGGCTTCATGATGGAGTCCAAGTTCGGCATCGCGGTTGGTTCCGAGCTGATGGCGATTCTGGCCGTCGCGCGCGATCTGAAGGATCTGCGTGAGCGCATTGGCAAGATCGTCGTGGCGTACTCCCGTTCCGGCGAGCCCGTAACCTGCGAGGATCTCGAGGTTGCCGGCGCGATGACCGCGTGGATGCGCAATGCCATCAACCCCACCATGTGCTATACCGTCGAGCATCAGCCCGTGCTGATTCACGCCGGCCCCTTCGCGAACATCGCGATCGGCCAGTCCTCTGTTATCGCGGACCGTCTGGCGCTGAAGCTGTTCGACTATCATGTCACCGAGTCCGGCTTCGCTGCGGATATCGGCTTCGAGAAGTTCTGGAACGTCAAGACCCGCCTGTCCGGTCTGACCCCGAACGTCTCCGTTCTGGTTGCGACCGTCCGCGCTCTGAAGATGCACGGCGGCGGACCCAAGGTTACCCCCGGCGCACCGCTGCCGAAGGAGTACACCGAGGAGAACCTCGAGCTGCTCGAGAAGGGCACCTGCAACCTGTTCCATCACGTGAACACCATCCTGAAGTCCGGCATTACGCCCGTCGTCTGCATTAACCGCTTCTACACGGATACTGACGCGGAAGTTGCGCTGCTGAAGAAGCTGTGCGCGGAGCGCGGCGTGCGCTGCGCGGAGTCCAACCACTGGCGCTACGGCGGCAAGGGCGCGGTCGAGCTGGCTGAGGTCGTTGTCGAAGCGTGCGAGCACAAGAACGAAGTCAAGTTCCTGTACGATCTGGAGATGCCGCTGCGCAAGCGCGTCGAGCTGATCGCGAAGGAAGTTTACGGCGCGGACGGCGTTGACTGGTCTCCTCTGGCGACCCAGAAGGCGGAGCGCTTCGAGAACGATCCGAAGTACGCCGACTACTGCACCATGATGGTCAAGACCCATCTGTCCCTGTCCGACGACCCGACGAAGAAGGGCGTTCCGACCGGCTGGCGTCTCGCCATTCGCGACATCCTGGAGTACGGCGGAGCGAAGTTCCTTTGCCCGATGGCCGGCACGATCTCCATGATGCCCGGCACCGCCGCGGATCCGGCGTATCGCCGCGTTGACGTGGACACCGAAACCGGCAAGGTTTCCGGCCTGTTCTAATCGATTCAAAATACTGAATGAATATGGGTGGCAGCAATGTCACCCATATTTCGAGTAAAAAAGACAACGTTTCAAAGCGAGGAGAAAGCATTATGGATATGACTCTGGCAACCTGCCGTGAATTCGTGAAGGTACTGGCGTCGGACGCGCCCGCACCGGGCGGCGGCGGCGCGGCGGCGCTCGTTGGCGCAATCGGCACGGCGCTGGGCAACATGGTCGGCTCGCTGACCGTTGGCAAAAAGAAGTATGCGGACGTTCAGGACGAGATCATCGCGCTGAAGGCGAAGAGCGACGAGCTGCAGAAGCAGCTGCTGGACCAGGTCGAAGCGGACGAGATCAACTTCCTGCCGCTGGCGAAGGCGTACGGCATTCCGAAGGACGATCCGACGCGCGACAAGGTGATGGAAGAAGCGACGATCATCGCGTGCTCCACGCCGATGAAGATCATGGAGCTGTGCTGCGAAGCGATCGAGGCGATCAAGGTGTTCGCCGAGAAGGGCTCGCGTCTCGCGGTGTCCGATGCGGGCTGCGGCGCGGTTTGCTGCAAGGCGGCGCTGCAGAGCGCGTCTTTGAACGTGTTCATCAATACCAAGAGCCTGAAGAATCGCGAAGTCGCCGAGGAAATGAACAAAAAGGCGAACGGCATGCTGGATAAGTACTGCGCGATGGCGGACGAGATTTTCGCGACCGTGCGCGCGAACTTCTTCTAAGACGCCTTTCAAAAAAGGGGGAGTCTCGGGGGTTTTTCGGAGACTCCCCAATGGAATTACAGTTTGGAGGAAACTAAAATGGCAAAACAGCTGCTTGCAAAGGAAGTTACCGCTGCAATGATCGAAAAGCTCCAGGGCAAGGTCGCGGCGCTGAAGGAAAAGGGCATTACCCCGAAGCTGGGCATCATCCGCTGCGGCGAGAATCCGTCCGACCTGTCCTATGAGCGCGGCGCCACCAAGCGCGCGGAGGAAATCGGCGTTGAGGTCGAAAAGTTCCTGCTGCCGGAGACCGTGACGAAGGAAGAGCTGATCGCCGAGATCGAGAAGATCAACGCGGACAAGACCATCCACGGCGTGCTGATGTTCCGCCCGCTGCCGAAGCACCTGAAGGCGGATCAGGACGAAATCTGCAACAAGCTCGATCCCGCGAAGGACATCGACTGCATGACCGACCTGTCCAACGCCGGCGTGTTCATGGGCAAGACCCTCGGCTTCGAGCCCTGCACCGCGCGCGCGTGCATGGAGATTCTCGATCACTACGGAATCGACCTGAAGGGCAAGAACGCTGTGGTCATCGGCCGCTCGCTGGTTATCGGCAAGCCCGTTGCCATGATGCTGATGGCGAAGAACGCCACGATCACGATCTGCCACACGAAGACCGTGAATGTGCCCGAGATCGTCAAGCGCGCGGACATCGTCGTTTCCGCGGCGGGCGTGCTGGGTTCGCTCACGAAGGATTATGTCCGTCCCGGCCAGGTGGTCATCGACGTTTCCATGAACTGGGACGCGAACAAGGTCACCGCGAAGGGCGTTGGCGGCATGTCCGGCGACGCGGTATTCAGCGAGGTTGAGCCGATCGTCGATGCGATCACGCCGGTTCCGGGCGGCGTCGGCGGCGTCACGAACGTGGTTCTGATTGCGCACGTGGTGGAAGCGGCGGAGCGCACGCTGTAAACGCACGGTTTGATTCGCGCCGCCGGGAAGCTCTGGCGGCGCGCTTTACAAGGGGGAGAATGCGATGAGGGAAAGACTGAAAAAAACGGAAAACGCGATGCGGGCGCTGTTTTTGGCGTTCATCGTAATCAGCCTTGCGGCGGCGCTGATTGCGTCGGATCGCGCGCAGATGTTCGAGGGACTGAAGCGCATTTGCACGCAGTCCGGCCAGGTGGTCAAGAGCTATTTTGATCCGAGCTACGGCGGCGTTTCCGGCACGTTCCTGAATGTGGCACTGGTTTGTCTCGCGTGCCTGCTGATTTACTGTCTGCCGGGTGCGAAGCCGGACGGCCTTTCCGCGCTGGCGTTCTTCCTCACGGCGGGCTTCTGCTTCTGGGGCACCACGATTCTGAATATCTGGTTCTCGATCGCCGGCGTTGTGCTCTATGCGCTGGTGAAGAAAAAGAGCCTCGGCTCGCTTTCCAACGCCATGCTGTTTTCGACCGGCATCGGTCCGCTGATTACCGAAATGCTGTTCCGCTATCCGTATCTCGAGGGAACGGAATGGGGAACAATTACGTTTTCCGGCTTCCTGATCGCGCTTGCGGTCGGCGTGTTCATCGGCTTCATGCTGCCCGCCGGCCTCGGCCATAGCCCGAATATGCATCTGGGCTTCGATCTGTACAGCGCGGCGGTCCCGATTGGCCTTACGGCGTTCTTCCTGCGCGCGCTTCTGTATAAGAATTTCGTGCCGGATGTGCCCGCGGCGCAGGGCGTCGGCCTCGCCGATACGAGCAATACGCTGACCTGCTATCTGTTCTGCGCGGTCGTGTTCGGGCTCGCAATTCTGGTCGGACTTCTCCTGGGCGGCGGCAAGAAGTATGCGGCGTTGATCAAGGATTCCGGCTACGGCGTGGATTACACGGCGAAATACGGCTTTGGAGCCACGCTTCTGAATCTCGGCGTGTACGGCCTGTTCATCGTGCTGTATTACACGGCGATCGGCGCGACCTGGAATGCGGCCACGATCGGCGTAACGTTCTGCATGGTCGCGTGCTTCGCCAAGGGCAGCCATCCGCGTAATGTGTGGCCGATTATGGTCGGTTATGTCGCGGCGAGCTTCCTGACGAAGGGCGTTTGCGCGCTGACGGGCGCGAATTTCACGCTCGCAATCAACGCGCAGGCGATTGTGATCGGCCTGTGCTTCGCGAACGGCCTTTCGCCGATTGCCGGCAAATATGGCTGGCCGTTCGGCATTGCGTTCGGCATGATCCATTATTTCCTCGTCACCAGCGTTCCGCTGATGCACGGCGCGTTCTGCCTCTATAACGGCGGATTTACCGCGGGCCTTTCGTGCATGCTGTTCATGCCGGTGGTGCAGAATTTCTTCAAGCCTCTGGAAGAGCGCAAGGCGGCATAAATACAAAGTCCTCCATCGCGAGGACTTTTTTAAAGGAGAATGCATGATTTCCATTCAAAGGCTCGATATCGGGCAAATTCAGGCGATGATTCAGTTCAACCATCTCTGCTTTCCGACGGATTTCTGGAAAACGGAGGATTGGGAGGAGCTGCTTGTGGATGAGCGCGCGATTTATTACGCGCTGATGGACGGCGAAAGGATCGTCGGCGACGCGTTCATTTACAATTGGATGGGGGAGAAGGATTTCGTGAAGCTCATGAATTTCGCGATTCATCCGGATTACCGGCGGCAGGGCCTTGCCAAACGACTGCTGGAGCATGTGACCGCGGAGATGTCCGCGCTCGGCATGAAGCGCTTCTGCGGCGAAACGCGCGCCTCTAACCGGGCAATGCAGCGCACGTTTGAACGCTGCGGCTATCGCCTGAATCGCATGGAGGAAAACTATTACGAAAATCCCCCGGAAAGCGCGTACAAATACGTGCTGCAAATGTAAAACCGCCCCATGCGCAAAACGAGCGCCCTCGGCTTCCGCCGGGGGCGCTGCGTGTTTATGGGGCTATTAAGCTCTTCAGTTCCTTGCAAAATCATAATCCGGGGCGACGGGATGGCCTTCGCTGGCGGATTGGACGATCGCCATGCAGGTGGCGATTGTGCGCGCGCCCTGCTCCGCATCGGTGGGAACGGGTGCGTCGTTCAAAATCGCGTCCGCAAACGCGCGGAATTCGCCGAAGGTGTTGTGATTGGCCAGCTGCACGTCGATCTGGTGCGGCTCGGACGCGGAGCCGGGCTTGCCGTCTTCCTCGCGGAAGAGGGTGATGTGCGGCGTGGTATTGTCACAGAGAATGGTGCCCTTCGTGCCGTAAAACACGCTGCGCATGGTGTAATTGCGCTTGCAGCCGGTGGAGACGAACACCTTGCCGATGACATTGCCCGGGAACTTCAGAATTGCAATCGTGCAGTCGTCGTAATTCACGATCGGCAGCATCTTGTGAACACCGTAGGCCGAGACCTCAGTCGGATCGCCGGCGAGCCAGCGCAGCAGATCCACCGCATGGCAGCCGCCGCCGACCACGCCGTTGCGAATCGGGTCGCTCCGCCAGCCGTTTTCGGAGAGAATCTGCTGGTAATCGTGCGCGTATTCGCTTTCAATGAAGTACAGCTCGCCGATCTGGCCCTCGTCGATCAGCTTTTTCGCCGCCACAAAGCCGGGCGTGAATCGGCAAATCTGGCCCACCATCAACTTACGGTCGCTCTTTTTGCCGGCCGCCACGATAGCGTTCAAATCCTCGCGCGTCAGCGCCAGCGGCTTTTCGCACAGCACGTGCAGATTCGCGTCCAGCGCCGCTTCGACCATTTCGCGGTGAAGCTGATCGGGCGTTACGATGATGACCGCGTCCAGTCCGGGATGACGCAGCAGATCGCGATAATCGGTGTAGCGCGCGGCGACCTCCATCCTTTCACCGGCAGCGTGGAGCTTTTCTGCATCCACATCGCAAATCGCCGCAAGCCGCGCCTGCTCGTGCGCCTTCACGGCCAGCATGTGCGATTGCGCCATTTCGCTGCAGGAAATCACGCCCACGTTCAAAATGTTGTTTTCCATATCGATCCTCCTTGCGACGGTTTGTTCTGGCTGAGTTTATTTATTCATTGAAATAATGATAGCACACTTAACAAGCAAATGTCAATGCTATTTCGGGTGCTGCCGGATATTTTTGTTCTACCTGAATTCGATAATTCGCCATGAAGCATGAATACGCGAACAGATATTTCTTTATTGCATGAAAAAACGCCGAATTCCCGCGGCGAGAGTTTGCAATTGAATGAGCGCGGCAAAAAAAGCCGCCCTCCCGGCGAAGGGAAGGCGGCTTACGGGATTTACAGCTTGAGCCCGGCGAGCTCGAGGCCGGCGTCGATTACATGATCCGGCAGCTGCGAGAACATCTGGTTGATCGAATCATGGCGATAGTAACGCATGATGGTTTCGGCAAACATAGGCGCAACGGATACGGTCTTGAATTTCTCCTGGCCGATGATGTTGGGGTTGTACACCGTGTCGGTGGAGTAAATGGTCTTGATCGGGCTGGCGTTCAGCTTTTCAACGCCGCGGGGCGAGATGATGTTGTGGCTGAGCATCGCGGTGATGTCCAGCGCGCCGCGCTCCTTCAGGCCCTGCGCCAGGTTGATCAGCGTACCGCCGGAAATCGTGAAATCGTCGACGATCAGGCAGTTCTTACCCTTGACGTCGCCGATGATCTCCAGAACCTCGGCATTTTCGCTGTGGTCGGAGCGGGTCTTGTCGCCGATCGCGATCGGCAGGCCCAGGGACGTGGCGAACTTGCGCGCCTGCTTGGCGTAGCCCGCGTCCGGGGAAACCACGACCATGTTGTCAGTGCCTACGCGCAAAATGACTTCCTTCAGCATCGGCTGCGCGTAAAGGTGATCCATCGGGTTTTTGAAGAAGCCCTGCAGCTGCTGTGCGTGCAGATCCATCGTCACGAAGCGATCCGCGCCGGCAAGCTCCATGCATTCCGCGCAGACGCGCGCGCGAATGGACACGCGGGGCTCGTCCTTCTTGTCGCCCTTGCCATATCCGAAGTAGGGCATGACCAGCGTTACGGTATGCGCGTTGGCACGCTTGAAGGCGTCCATCCAGAACAGAATCTCCACGAACTCATTGTTCGAATGCAAGCCGATCGGCTGAACCAGAAATACGTCGCAATCGCGGACAGACTCGTTGATGCGCACGAAGGTATTGCCCTCGGAGAAGGTAATGACCTCGGAAGAGCCGAGCTGCTTGCCCATATAAGAGCACATGCGCTCGGCAAACACCTGACCGGTACTGCCCGCGAAGATTTTCGCACTGTTAAACATCGTAACCCCACACTCCTTTTTCATTTGCCGCCTTGCCTTTTCTATCTTGAAACGACAGCCTCTACCTCAACCAGCGCGTCCATCGGAAGACGGGCCACCTCGACGCAACTGCGCGCCGGGCAATTGGCCGGGAAGTATTCCGCATAAACCTGGTTGAACGCGGCGAAGGAACCCAAATCCTTCATAAAGACCGTCGTTTTAAGCACATCGTCCATCGTGCAGCCGAGCTCGGACAGGATCGTGCGCATATTGTCCAGCACCTGATGCGCCTGCGCCTCCACGCCGCCCTCCGCGAGCTTTCCCGTTTCGGGCGCAATGCCGAGCACGCCCGAGAGATACACCGTTCCGCCGGAGATCGTCGCCGTAGAATACGGGCCGATCGCGCGCGGGCCCTTTTGCGTCAAAAAGCTTTCCTTCATTTTGCAATCGCTCCTTTTTTGATTAATATCCGGGATCCGTGCCGCCGTCCATGCCGGGAAGCGCCGAATAGCGCTCGTGCACGCCGACATAGACCAGCGTCGCGCCCGGAGAATACGTGTCCTCCGACACCTGCACGCGGGAAACTTCCTCGTGCGTATCCCAATCATATGCCACGATCCAGCCCTGGCTGCTGCAGCCCGATTTGCCGGTAACCGTGTACGGCGGGTCGTCCGTGTAATAGACGTACTTGCCGTCGGTATCCTGAACGGTAACTGTGCGCGTGGACGGGCGATTCTGGTTGATCATCACCGATTCCAGCACATAGCGATAGTCCGGGCGATGACCGTAGATTTTGACCGTGGCCCATTCCTTCGTGACCGACGTGTAGATATACGCCGGATAGCCGGTATCGTTGGTGAAAACCAGATTCTTTCCGCCGTATTCCACCGCCGCGTCGAGGCTCGGGTCGACATAGCTGACCGTCATCGTGTGGTTTTTGCGATTCAGAACGGTCATATTCGCCTGAATCAGCGCGTTGTACAGCGTCGTGGACGCCTGACACACGCCGCCGCCCCAGCCGAGCGTCGAAACGTCGCCGTTGTATTCGGTCGCCTGCTGGAAGCCGGCCTCCTGCGTGCGCGGGCCGACGATTTCATTGAAATCATACGTTACCCCCGGCTGAATCTCCAGTCCGTTAAACGCATTCAGCGCCTTGCGCACGTTCGAGCGGCTCGCCGAATTGCGGAATGTCACGTCCGTGCTGAATTCCGCGATCAGCTGGAAGCTGACCTCGTCGGACTGCACCGTCGGCATTACGGTGTCCACCGGAATCGTGGTGTCGCTCTCGCCGGTTTCAATCAGCGTAATCAGCTGCTGGCGGAACTGCTCGCGGTTCACGTCGCGGCCCACCTGCGATTGCGACACGACCACCGGCTGATCAACGTCCGGAACCACGACCGCGTCGATCATGTCCACATGCAGCGCATCGCAGACGGAATCGATGAATGCGTCCAGCTTGCTCTCGTCATAGGTGATCGCGGCGGGATAATCCACGCGCTGGGTCTTCAGAGCAGCGCGCACGCGGTCGCGCTCGCGCTGCGTGCCGACATGGCCGAGATTCCAGGCGAGATCGAGCTGCGAAGCGTAGTCGATCGTCGCGTCCACCATCGATCGCGTGAACTGCCATTCGTAGTCCATATAGTTCAGCGTAACCGTCTCGTTCAGCCATTCGTCGGTCAGCTCCTGCGCGTACGCGGAAGCGCCGTCCCGGGTGTAGCCGGAGAAGCAGACGCCGTTGATGTAGATATTGTCGGCATACGTCGTGTCCGCGCGCACGCGATCGTCGTGACTGCGCTTGATCAGAAAGGCGGTAAGCAGCACCGCAATCAGGCACAGAATTGCCAAAATCCATCGCCGAACGGTGCGCGGAGAGCGCTTTTTCCGCGGCGGACGCGGATTGCGCCGGGGCTGCGGAGGATTGGGCGGCCGATGATTCGGGTTCGCAGTGCGCTTCGGAGGACGCGTTCCGGCTTCCAGCCGACGATTCGGACGCCGACTCTCGGCTTCCGGCCGGCGCGGCGGATTTCCGCGCGGAGGCGCCGGGCGATAGACATTGCGCGACGGGGAAGGGCGGGAAATGCCGCTCTGCACGCCGCGGGGAGACGATTCGCGCGAATAGGCGCTCTGCGAAGAATGGCTATTGCGCGAAATTCCGGGATGAACGCCGTGCGAATCCGCATAACCAGTCGGCCCCTCGGAAGAACGCCGGTAAGCGTCTCCTTGAGGCTGCCTGTATCGTCGCCCATCGGGATCCCGGGGGCGCTGTTCTGCGGATCGCGGCCTTTGTTGCATATTCGAAAACTCCATGAGCGCGCCGAGCGCGTCAGATCAGGGAAGGTCTATTCATCATGCGCCGAATGCGGCGCATACTTTCATATTTATTATAACACAATCCGGCCGGTTTTAAAAGGGCAACGATTCACGCTCATGTAAAATATCTGCGAGATGCATTGTCAAAACCGACGAATCACCGCAGGACCGCGGCACTACAAAGGGCCGCCCGCATTGCGGACGGCCCTGAATGGATTAGTTGGACGCGGTTTCGTCGGCGGCTTCGGGAAGGGATTTGCCCTCCATGAACGCCTTGAATTCCTCGCCGCTCAGCTTTTCGCGCTCGGTAAGAAGCTGCGCCAGCGCGTCGAGCTGGTCGCGGTGTTCCGACAGAATGTCGAACGCGCGCTTGTAAGCGCCTTCCACCAGCTGACGAATCTCGTTGTCGATCATCGAAGCGGTCTTTTCGGAAAGGCCCATGCCCTCCTGCGCAAACGATTTGCCGAGGAACACCTCGCGCTCGGAGCCCAGATACACCGGGCCCAGCTCGTCGCTCATGCCGTATTCGGTCACCATGCCGCGCGCGAGCTGCGTCGCCTGCTTGATATCGTTCGACGGCCCGGTGAAGCGATCGCCAAATGCAAGTTCCTCCGCCGCACGACCGCCCATGCAGCTCGCCATGCGCGCGAGCATATCGGTGCGGGAGATGTGGTGGCGCTCGTCCTGCGGGATATAGAGCGTGTAGCCCGCAGCGTCGCCGCGCGGAATGGTCGTGACTTCGCGCACCGCGTCGCATTCGGGAATATAATAGGAAACGATTGCGTGGCCGCATTCATGATACGCGGTCTGCCTGCGGTCCAGCTCCGTTACGCGCATCGATTTCTTTTCCGGCCCCGCCATCACGCGCACGATGGATTCCTCAATCATCTGCATGGTGATTTTGGTTTTGCACGTGCGGGCGGCAAGCAACGCCGATTCATTCATGATGTTCATCAGATCCGCGCCGGTAAAATAGGGGGTCTGTCGCGCGACGCGATTCAGATCCACATCGCTTGCCAGCGGCTTATTGCGCGAATGCACGCGCAGAATTTCCTCGCGCCCGCGCACGTCCGGATAGCTCACAGTGATTCTGCGGTCGAAGCGGCCGGGGCGGAGCAGCGCGGGATCCAGCACGTCCGCGCGGTTCGTGGCCGCGAGCACGATGATTCCCTGATTCTGCGTAAAGCCGTCCATTTCCACCAGCAGCTGGTTGAGCGTCTGCTCGCGCTCATCGTGGCTGCCGCCGAGGCCGGTGCCGCGCTGACGGCCCACCGCGTCGATTTCATCGATGAAGATGATCGCCGGAGCGGCCTTTTTCGCCTGATCGAACAGATCGCGCACGCGCGACGCGCCCACGCCGACGAACAGCTCGACGAAGTCCGAACCGGAAATCGTGAAGAACGGCACCTTCGCTTCGCCGGCCACTGCGCGCGCCAGCAGCGTTTTGCCCGTTCCGGGAGGGCCTACGAGCAGCACGCCGGTCGGAATTTTCGCGCCGAGCTTTACGAATTTCTGCGGATCACGCAGATAATCGACGATTTCGCGCAGCTCTTCCTTTTCCTCCGCCGCGCCGGCCACGTCGTCAAACGTGACCTTGTTCTTGTTCGGGTCGCTCATCCGCGCGCGGGCCTTGCCGAAATTCATCGCGCCGCCCTTGCCGGAGCCAGTCTGCTGCCGCATCATGAAGAAAATCAGCAGCCCGAACACGACGAACGAAATCAGATACGGCAGGAACTGAACGAACCACGAGGCCGTCTCGGGCTCCTTGCTCGTGATGGAGAAGGCGTATTCCGTCGGCGACGGCTCATAGCCGAGCACCTTTTTGTAAATGGCGGAAACGTCCTTGTAGAACTGATCCTCGCTGGGCAATACCGATTCGAAATCATAGTATTTGCCGAAGGAGCTGTCGCCGATCGCGCTGCCCTCAATGCGGCCGTACAGCTTCGTCTGCTGAATGATCACGCTGTCGATCGTCTTCGAAGGATCGCCGCCCGCGTTTGAATCGACCAGCAGGTCGGATTCCACCCATTCCAGGAGCGTGCTGTAGCTGAGCGTGACCGGATTGACCGGCGAATCGCCGCTGAGCGACTGCACGACGAATACGATGACCGCCAGAAGAAGAAGATAGACCAGCGGCCCCTGCAGCAGCCGGCGCAATCTGGTTTTATTCTGATTGTCCAATGTTCATCCTCGCTTTCCGTTATTCGTAGATCTCCGGCTTCAGCACGCCGATATACGGAAGATTCCGATAGAACTCGGCGTAGTCCAGGCCGTAGCCGACCACGAATTCATTTCCAACCTCGAATCCGGAATAGTCCGCCTGCAGCGTGATCCCCGGCGCGCGGCGCGACGGCTTGTCCAGAAGCGTGCAGAGTTTGATCGATTTCGCGCCGCGGCTTTCCAGCATGCGCGTAAGATAGGAGAGCGTGAAGCCGGAATCGACGATATCCTCGACGATCACCACGTGCTTGCCCTCGATCGACGTGGAAAGATCCTTGCGAATTTCGACCTCGCCGGAGGACTTGGTCGAATTGCCATAGCTGGAAACCGCCATGAAGTCCATCGTGAGCGGAATGTCCATCGCGCGCACGAGGTCCGTGTAAAACAGCACGGCGCCCTTGAGAATGCAGACCATCGTCGGCTTCAGATCGCGATAATCCTCGGAAAGCTGCTTTCCGAGCTCGCGAATGCGCTTCTGGAGCGTTTCTTCGGTAAATAGTACCTTGGCAATATCCTTTTCCACGTTCTTCTCCTCCAATATCTTTTATGTTTCGGGTTTGAAACAGGGTTTCCAGAAAAGCTCCAGCGCGTCGTCCGCGTCGGAGCGCAGGCGCGCCGATTCGCTGATCGCGCAGCCGACCGCCCACAGAATCTCGTTTCCGCGTGCGACGAGCGGTATAAAATCGCGCAGAGGCCGGTCGATTCTGCGATCAATGAAGAAATCGGACAGCGACTTTTCGCCGCATCCGAGCGGGCGAATCCGATCGCCGTCGCGCCGCGTGCGAAGAATCGCGCCCTCAAGCGCATCCCGGCGCAGCGCCTGCCGAAACGGATCGTTCCGCACCGGAACGGCCGCGCAGCGGGCTGCATGCATTTGCCCCAAATTGCCAAACGCGGCGCAGCCTTCCATGGGAAGAAACACCGGCGCGGGTATTTGCGGCGCGGAATTCAGAAAATAAATCGCGTCCGGCGTGCGTTCGGCGATGCAGTTTTTCGAAATCGTCCGCTTTCCGCGCGCGCTTTGCGCAAGGCGGGCGACGGCTGCGATCGCTGAATAGTCCGAAGGACAGACGCGCTCGATTGCGCGGCGAAGAATCGCCTCGTCCGCCTGCTCGGGATGCAGAATCCGCGCGCCGTACGGCCCGGTTTCGAGCCGCGCATTCAAAAAGCGTTCGGTTTCGCGCTCCATGAATCGATTTTCGATTTGGGCGCATTCCGCAAAGCGGGCGATCGCCTCCTGCGCGGATGAATAGCTTTCCTCCAGCGCGGGGATCGCATGCAGCCGAAGCGCGTTGCGCGGCGTGTCGGGAATGCGATTCGTGCAGTCTGTGCGCCAGGAAAGGCCGCGATCGAGCAGATATTTTTCCAGATCGCTCTTTTTTGCATTCAGAAGCGGGCGATAGAGCCGGCCGTCGTCGCGCGCCATGCCGCACGCGCCCTTCAGCCCGCAGCCGCGCAGCAGATGCATCAGCACCGTTTCCGCCTGATCGTTCAGGTGGTGCGCAAGAGCAATCCGATCCGCATTCATTTCTGCGCGAATCCGATCCAGCGCCGCGTAGCGCATTGCGCGCGCGACGGTTTCGATGCCCTGGCCGGTTCGCTTCGCCTCGGCGGGCACGTCCAGCGAGACGATTTGAATCGGCACGTCCAGCGAATTGCAGATCGATTTGCAGAATTCCGCGTCCGCCCGGCTGTCCTCTCCGCGAATGCCGTGTTCGACATGAACGGCCAGCAGGCGAAGCTCCAGCGACTGCCGCTGCCGGGCGAGCATGTGCAGAAGCGATACGGAATCCGCGCCGCCGGACAGCGCGACGATCAGCGTCCAGCCGCGCGCGTCGGAAAACGAAATCGGCGAAAATTCCTTCATCAGACACTTCCTCCACAATACCCTACATTATACCGAAAAACCGCTCGAAAGGCAACCGCATTTCGGCGAATAAAGTGTAAAACGTGGTGAATCCGGAAAGAATTGCATATATGGAACCGATTGGAAAACGCGCGGCGGCGCGGCAAAGCGGGGCGCGCCCGCCAGCCATTCCCACGCGGCATCGTTTTTGCCAGAATGCCGACCGGCGCCTGCGGAGAAGTTAAGCTCGCGCCGTGCAGGCGGCGCAATTGAATTTGAGGAGGTCGGGCTTATGAAAGGGAAGGGAGTGCGGCGGTGCGCGGCGGCGATGCTGATTGCGGCCGTCGCGCTGATCTCGCCGGGGCTGAACGCAGTGGGCGCAATTCCGGATTCCCTCGTGCTGCGCGCGGGCGGAGATCGGGAAATTCAGGGAACGCTTCCGCTGTGCGCGGCGGTCATGGCGGGAAGCGAGGTCGTGGCCGCGGATCGAACGGAAAACGCGGCGCTTCGGCTCACGGCGGGCGCGGAAACGGGCGATGCGGAGGTGGAGCTGCGCCTGCTCGGGCTGATTCCGGTCAAAACCGTGCGCGTGACGGTGCAGCCGGAGCTGCGGCTGATTCCCGGCGGCAAATCGCTGGGCGTGGCGGTTCGGGCGCAGGGCGTGGTGGTGGTCGGTGCGTCGAACCTTGGAAAGCGGGTAAGTCCCGCGAGCGCAGCGGGCATTCGCGCGGGCGACGTGATCGTTTCGGTCAATGGAAATGAAGTGACGGACTCAAAAATGCTGTCCGAGGCCATGGCGGCGGGCGAAGAGGCACGGCTTCGCGTTCAGCGCGGAGACGACGCGCTGGACATTTCGGTAACGCCGGAAAGGGATCCGCGCGACGGCAATTACCGGCTGGGCGTGTGGGTGCGCGAAAATACCGCGGGCGTGGGCACACTGACCTATTACGATCCGGCGACCGGCCGCTACGGCGCGCTGGGACACGCGATTACCGACGTGGACACCGGAAGCCTGTTTCCGGTAAAGGAGGGCGCGGTGTATGAAAACAGCGTCGAAAGCGTGACCCGCGGCAAAGAGGGCGCGCCGGGCGAGCTGACGGGCGGATTCATGAACGACGAAATCCAGCTCGGCGAGATCGATCGAAATACCGATTGCGGCGTGTTCGGCCTCGGCGAGAGCGAGCTGGGCGAGGGCGGACTGTATCCGGACGGGCTGCCGGTCGCGTCGCGCGATGAAATTCACACCGGCAAGGCGGAAATCCTGTCCTGCGTGGACGGAAAAGAGGTGCGCGCCTACGAATGTGAAATTGAGCGGGTAAACGCGTCGCCCGAGCGGCATACGCGCACGATGGTGATCCACGTGACCGATCCGGAGCTGATCGAGAAGACCGGCGGCATCGTTCAGGGCATGTCCGGAAGTCCGGTGATTCAGGATGGAAAGCTGATCGGCGCGGTGACGCACGTGCTGATCGACGATCCCACGCGCGGCTACGGAATCGCGATTGAATCGATGCTCGAGGCGGCGGACGCGGCGTAAACGCGGATAGAACGCCGGGCAAGTAGGTTAACTTCTGAAAAAAAGCGCGCATACGCAGGAATTCCCATGCAGTTCGTAGAATGATTACACCCGGACTGGAGGAAACGGCTATGCGCGCTGTGATTGCATCGGCGTTCCCGCGGGAGCGCGAAGAGACGAAGGCGGTTTTAAGCGCGCTCGGCTGCGAGGAAATTTGCCTTTGCGCGGGCGGCGTCGCGGCGCTGAACGAGGTGCGCAGGCGCGTGACCGACGTGCTGATTGCGGATGCGGTTCTGCCCGGACTGGACGGAGCGGCGCTGGCGCAGCGCGTTGTCGACGCGCCGCTGGACGTGTGCCCTGCGATTGCAATTCTTTCGGAAGCCGGAATGCGCGTGCGCGCGCTGCCGGACGGATGCGAGAGAACCGATCGCGTGCGACAGGCGGATGAGCTCGCTTCGGCGCTGAATCGAATGCGCCCGGAGTCGAGGCCTGTTCCTTCGGCATGGAAAACGAGGATCTACGACCTTTTGATCAGCCTCGGCGTTCCGGAGCATGTAGGGCGCGACTATCTCTGCCGCGCCGGCTGCATCGCCCGTTGGGATGCGCGCGTGCTGCGCTCGATGCGAAATCGGATTTATCCGGCGATCGCGGCGGAATATGCGGTGGACGCGCGGCATGTGGAGCGTTCGATCCGGCATGTGATCGAGCTCGCGTGGCGCAGCGGCTGCGCGGAGGCACAATATGAAAGGTTCGGAGATACCATAGACGCAAGGCGCGGCAGCCCGTCTCCGGGTGAAATGATCGCGCGAATTGCGGATATACTACGCTGGGAGGGAAGAGCATGAAGAAAATGAATCGCGTGGTTCTGGTCGTTCTCGACGGCGTCGGCGCGGGCTGGCAGCATGATGCGAAGAAATACGGCGACGAGGGCGCGGACACGCTGGGACATGTGTTCGTTGAAGAGCACCCGAATATCCCGAATATGACCGAGCTGGGGCTTTTGAAAACCATTGGCATGCATCCCTATGGAGAGGACGATCCGATTGGCTGCTACGGCACGATGACCGAATGCGCCGCGGGCAAGGATACCACCTCCGGCCACTGGGAGATTGCGGGACTGACGCTGAAGGAGCCCTTCCCGACGTTCCCGAACGGCTTCCCGCAGGAGCTGATCGAGGCGTTCGAGCGCGAAACCGGCATGGGCGTAATCGGCAATAAGGCCGCGTCCGGCACGCAGATTATCGAGGAGCTCGGCGTGGAGCACATCCGCACGGGCAAGCTGATCGTATATACGTCGGCCGACAGCGTGTTCCAGATTGCGGCGCACGAGGCGATCGTTCCGCCGACGGAGCTGTGGCACGTCTGCCGCATTGCGCGCCGTCTGCTCAAGGGCAAATACAATGTCGGCCGCGTGATCGCGCGCCCGTTCATCGGCAATCCCGGTTCGTTCGTGCGCACCGGCAACCGCCGCGATTTCTCGGTCGATCCCGTTGGTAAGACGATGCTGGACGTTTTGAAGAACGAGGGCTGCGACGTGCTGGGCGTGGGCAAGATTGAGGATATCTTCAATCATCGCGGCCTTACGCAGTCCAATCACGCCGCCGGCAACGAGGCCTGCACCGACGCGATCATTCAGTATATGCAGAAGGACAACTGGAAGGGCCTGCTGTTTGCCAACCTCGTCGATACCGATCAGCTCTACGGCCATCGCAACGACGTAAAGGGCTTCGCCGGCGCGCTCGAGGCGTTCGACAAGCGCCTGCCCGAGATCCTGAAGCTGCTCGGCGACGACGGCATGCTGATCATCACCGCCGACCACGGCTGCGACCCGACGTTCCCGACCACCGATCACACGCGCGAGCGCGTGCCGCTGATCACCTGGGGCCTCGGCCTTCAGGAGGGCGTAAATCTCGGCGAGAGAAAGACGTTCGCGGATGTGTCGGCCACGGTGCTCGAGGCGCTCGGCAGCGATACCAGACTCGACGGCACGAGCTTCTATCCCGAAATCGCGCTGGATTAACGCACATAATTCGACTTTTTACGAAAAAGATACTTGTTATTCCCCGCTAAATGGGGTAAAATGGTATCCGTAAACTGAGGTACTTTGGGACCTGAGTGAACCTAAACGACTAGGAGGTTTTTGTCATGTCTGTAAAGGTTGCCATTAATGGTTTCGGCCGCATTGGTCGTCTCGCTTTCCGTCAGATGTTCGGCGCTGAGGGCTACGAAATCGTCGCCATCAACGACCTGACCAGCCCCAAGATGCTCGCGCACCTGCTGAAGTACGACTCCACCCAGGGCTGCTACGCGCGCAATCACGAAGTTTCCGCCACCGAGGATTCCATCATCGTCGACGGCAAGGAAATCAAGATCTACGCCGAGAAGAACGCGGCGGATTGCCCGTGGGGCAAGCTGAGCGTTGACGTCGTGCTCGAGTGCACCGGCTTCTACACCAGCAAGGAAAAGTCCCAGGCGCACATCGCGGCTGGCGCGCGCAAGGTCGTTATCTCCGCTCCGGCCGGCAACGATCTGCCCACCATCGTTTATAACGTTAACCACAAGACCCTGAAGCCCGAAGATACCATCATCTCCGCCGCTTCCTGCACCACCAACTGCCTGGCGCCCATGGCGAAGGCCCTGAACGACCTGTGCCCCATCGAGTCCGGCATCATGTGCACCATCCACGCCTACACCGGCGATCAGATGATCCTGGATGGTCCGCAGCGCAAGGGCGACCTGCGTCGTTCCCGCGCAGGCGCGGTCAACATCGTTCCGAACAGCACCGGCGCTGCGAAGGCGATCGGTCTGGTTATCCCCGAGCTGAATGGCAAGCTGATCGGCGCGGCGCAGCGCGTTCCCACCCCGACCGGCTCCACCACCATCCTGAATGCCATCGTTAAGGGCGCTCCCACCAAGGAAGAGATCAACGCCCAGATGAAGAAGGAAGCCACCGAGTCCTTCGGCTACAACGAGGACGAGATCGTTTCCTCCGACGTGATCGGCATGCGCTTCGGCTCCCTGTTCGATGCCACCCAGACCATGGTTATGAATCTGGAAAACGGCACCTCTCAGGTTCAGGTCGTTTCCTGGTACGACAATGAGAACTCCTACGTTTCTCAGATGGTCCGCACCATCAAGTACTTCTCCGAGCTGAAGTAATTCAAAGCTCACTCAGCGCCGCACCGCAAGGTGCGGCGCTTTTGCGTCTGCCATTTTTTGTTAACGCCTTTGTTAACGGCATTCGCCTTGACGCGCGGCATGCGATTTCGATATAATAATTTATGAAATATCGCGTGGATGCAAGGGCGCGCCGCGGGGAAAAATGAGGGCGTCCGAACAAACGCGCAGGAACGATAGAATAAAGGAGGAAGCCGATGCGCATGGAGAATGAAAACCAGTTGATTCAGCGCGCGGCGGTCGGAGACGCCTCTGCGTTTAACGAATTGCTCGGCGCGCATGAAAAGCAGATGTACGTGGTGTGCTATCGCATGTGCGGAAATTATAACGACGCGCAGGATTGCCTGCAGGAGGCGATGCTGCGCGTGTTTCGCGCGCTGCCGGGCTTTAAGAGCCAGTCGAGCTTTTCGACCTGGCTGTATCGAATTACGATGAACGCCTGCCTGGACGAGCTGCGCAGGCGCAAAACCCGCCCGAACACCTCGCTGGACGGCCTGCTCGAGGAGGGCTGGTCGCCGAAATCCAAATCGGAGGCGCCGGACGATCAGGTCATTCGCTCAGAGCGCGCAAAGGCGCTGCACTCGGCAATTGCGGAGCTGCCGGAGGAAATGCGCTCGGCGATCGTGCTGCGCGATATCCGCGGATTTGCCTATGAGGAAATCGCGGACATGCTGAATGTGAACATCGGAACGATCAAATCGCGCATCAGCCGCGGCCGCGAAAAATTGCGCGAAAAAATTATGACGAATGCGGAACTTTTTGACAAACACGGAGTCTAAGAAGTGTATTGATCGGAGAGGGGGGAAGAGAATGAAGTGTTCTGAATTTGAAACTCGGATTGATGCGCTGATCGACGGCGAATTGAGCGAGAAAGCGCGCGCGGAAATGGAAGCGCACGCGGAAAGCTGCGAAGGCTGCGCGGAAAAGCTGCGCGCGGCGAAAATGCTTCAGGACGTTCTTTCTCATATGGACGATTCGGTGGCGGTGCCGCTTCAGGCGCAGGCCGGCTGGCGGCGCGCAGTGGCTGCGGAGGCGAAGCGCAAAAGGTTTTCGCGCATTTATCGCATTGCCGGCGCGGTGGCCGCGGCGCTCGTGGTCGCGGTATGCCTTCCGATGCTTCTGAGGAATCCGGCGAAGGCTCCGGAAGCGCATGTCGAGGTGGACGGCGTTGAGAAGACGGCGCAGCTCGGCGACGAGGCGGAGACCGCGGCGCTGAAGGCGGCGGATATGGAAGCGCAGGGCGAAATGCTGATGGCGACGAGCGGCATGCCGGACGCGGAGCGCAGGGTTTCGGTCGAAAATATCGAAACCGCCTATGGCTATGCGATGGATATCGTGAAGGAATATTCCGGTTCGGTGGAATCCGAGGCGCAGGACGCGGGCGAAAGATGCGCGTATGTGCTGATTCCGGCCGACAATGCCGAGGATTTTATCAGCGCGATCGATCATCTCGGAACGGTCGCGGACAGTAGCTATCGCAATGAGACGGACGGCGACATGGTGGAAATCTGCGTGCGGCTGATTCAGGAATAACGGGCGTTTTCCATAGAGAAGGAGGGTGAACGAGTATGAAAAAGACGATTGCGATTTTGCTGGCGCTGCTTTTGTGCCTGGTGAGCGCGGGCGCTTGGGCCGAGGAAACGGATTTGAAGGTGACCGGAACGGGCGTAATCAGCGTGCTGGCCGATCAGGTGAGCGTGACGCTGGGCGTGACCGAGACGAACGAGGACGTAAAGACCGCGCAGGAGACGGTGAACGCGAAGATCAACGCGATTTACGAAGCGTTGATTGCCGCCGGCGTGGAAAAGAAGAACATTGGAACGGATCGAATCAGCATTAACGCGGAATACAGCAGATACGGCGACAAAGTGACCGGCTATACCGCGTCGAACACGATCACGATTCAGTCCAGGGACATCGATCAGGTCGGCGCGTATATCGATCTCGCGTTTGAAGCGGGCGCGAATACGCTGGAATCCATCGATTTTTCGTCCTCGGACACCGAACAGGCGAAGCTGGACGCGCTGAAGCTCGCGGTGGAGAATGCGCGCGGCAAGGCGGACACGATCGCCGAAGCGCTGGGCATGCAGGTGGACAACGTTGTTCAGGTGACGGAAATCGGAAGCTACAGCTACGGCGCGTATGCCTCCGGCGCGAAAATGATGAATTCCCGCCTGGAACCGGCGGATGCGGCCACGGTGCTGCATGCGGCGACGCTGCAGGTGCAGGCGCAGGTGGAAATTGAATTTGAACTGATTGGGAAATGATGCAATATGGAAAGAGCGAATATCGAAAGACTCAACGAGCTGACCGCGCTGTCCCGCGTGCGCGAGCTGACGCACGAGGAACAGAAGGAGCGCCACGAGCGGCGGCAGGCCTATCTTCAGGCCTTCAAGTCGCAAATGCGCGTGCAGCTGGACAACACCGTTGTGGAATATCCGGACGGCTCGCGCAAGGCGTTTAAGGACGCGGGGCGCGCGGCGGACGGAGCCAAGGATAAAAATCAGGAGGGATAACCGATGGATGACGAACTCGATCTCGTCGTGTTTGAGGATGACGACGGCAACGAACTGACCATGCAGGTGCTGGATTACCTCTTCTACGAAGGCAAGGAATACGCGCTGATCACGGAATATCGCGAGGAAGACGCGTGCGAGGATTGCGCTGAATCCGATTGCGATACGTGTGACAACCAGCGCGAAGCGTTCGTGATGGAGGTTCGCCCGCTCGAGGACGACGAGGAAAACGAGGAATTCGTGCCGATCGACGAGCGGCTCGGCGAAAAGCTGATCGAGCTGTTCCAGAACGGCTATGAAGAGGACGAGGAATTCGAAGACGATTCCGACGACGAATAACCCCCTATGCAAACCGCCCCTGCGCTTGAAAACGGCACAGGGGCGGTTTTTGTATGTTCACATCAGCGGAGCGAATACCTTGAGCAGGTAGCCGAGCAGCCGACGCGACAATTTGTCCTTTTTGAGTTCCTCCTCGGTAATCTGCACGCAGCTCTTCAGTGTGCTGCGGAAATCCTCCTCGATGCGCGCGACCGCGGGCACGCCCAGCAGATACGCCGCGCATTCGAAATGCAGATACAGGCTGCGATAATCGAGGTTGATCGTGCCGACGACCGCCTTTTTATCGTCGCTGACAAAGACCTTCGCGTGAACGAAGCCGGGCTTGAATTCAAAAATGCGAACGCCTGCGGCCAGCAGCTCGCGATAATGCGTGTGCGCGAGCGCGAACGCCGTCTTTTTGTCCGGAATGTGCGGCAGAATCAGGCGAACGTCCACGCCGCGCTTCGCCGCGGTGGTCAGCGCCTGCGTCATTTCCGCATCGATGATCAGATACGGCGTCATGATGTGCACATAGCGCTCGGCGCGATTGATGATGTCCAGATACACGACCTCGCCGACGCGCTCGTCGTCAAACGGGCTGTCGCCATAGGGAATGACATAGCCCGGCGCGTCCGGCAGCGGCGGCAGCGGCGCGTTCAGATATGAATCGTATTCGGCACCGCGCTCGAACACGTTCCACATTCTCAAAAACATCAGCGTGAAGCTGCGCACCGCTTCGCCCTTGATCAGAATCGCCGTGTCCTTCCAGTAGCCGTAGGGGTGCGTGGCGTTGACGTATTCGTCCGCGAGATTCACGCCGCCGGTGAACGCGGTGTGGCCGTCGATAACGACGATCTTGCGGTGGTCGCGGTTGTTGTAATGCGTCGAGACCAGCGGGCGCAGCGGCGAGAACATCTTGCACTGAATGCCCATCGCGCGCAGCTTTTCTGGATAGCGATAGGGAAGGCGGAACACCGCATCGGTGCCGTCGTACATCACGCGCACCTCTACGCCCTCGGCGACCTTGCGCTTCAGAATCTCCAGCACGGAATCCCATACCGCGCCCTCGTCGATGATGAAAAACTCAATGAAGATGAACTTCTGCGCCTGCTCGAGCTCGTCCAGCAGCGCGTTGATCGATTCCTCGCCCGTGGGATAATAGGACGCGTGAGTGTTTGCGTAAATCGGAAATCCACCGTTGTCGAACAGGTATTTGGCCAGACCCGCCGCGGAAGGATCCGTCTGCGCGAGCGCATCCGCGGAAACGCGTGGCAGCGGCAGAATATTGCGCGTGCGGCGTTCGATCTGCTCCAGCTCGCTGCGAACGAGGCGGTGGCCGATGTCGGTTTCAACATAGGCGTACAGCCCTGTTCCCGCGACCGGCGCGAGCAGAATCAGAATCAGCCACGTCTGCCGCGCGCTGGTGTTCATCGGCCGGTTGATCAGATACAGCGCCATGAATACGCCCAGCACATACGAGCCGCCGTATGCAAACGAGGCGAATTGCCAGCGCAGCAGCAGCCCCAGCATCAATACCACCTGTACGGCCAGCATCAGAATGGTCAGCGCCGTGCGCCCAAAGAGCATATTCAGCGCGCTTTTGCGGCTTTTTTCGCGCAGCTTTCCCTGAAAGCGGCGGATTTTTTCGTGTTTTTCAGACATGCGGCGCTCCTGTCAGTCCTTGTATTCGTCGAGGAAGGTGTGTTCGCGGCCCTCGTATTTCCAGCGGATCATCGTGTCGAGACTTACGTTGTGGACGCTGTGGAAGATATTGCGGTCGGCGATCGGATTCAGCGCGTTCAGATGGCGAATCAGCTCCTTCATTTCGCGGCGCTTGGAATTGCTCGCGCCCGATTCGTCCACGTGCGTGCCCTCGGTAAATTTGCAGGCGCACTGCAGAAACTCCAGGCCGAAATCGTCGCGCCAGCGAATGATTTCCGATTCGCGCACCTTGTACAGCGGGCGAATCAGCTGCATGCCGGGCACGTTGTCGCTGTGCAGCTTCGGCATCATGCTCTGCATCTGCGCGCCGTAAATCATGCTCATTAAGATGGTTTCGATCACGTCGTCGTAATGATGCCCGAGCGCGATCTTCGTGCAGCCGCGCTTTTGCGCCTCGCGATACAGATAGCCGCGCCGCATTTTTGCACACATATAGCAGGGCGCGCCCTCCATTTCCGCGACGGAGGAAAAGATGTCCGTTTCAAAAAACTCGATCGGGATATTCAGCTTTTCCGCGTTTTCGACGATCTTCTGCCGGTTTCGCGGCGCGTAGCCGGGATCCATGCACAGAAACGTCAGCTCGAAATCCGTCGGGCTGTGGCGCTTTAATTCCTGCATGCATTTGGCCAGCAGCATCGAATCCTTGCCGCCGGAAATGCACACCGCAATGCGGTCGCCGTCGTTGACGAGACGGTAATCCTTCAGCGCGGACAAAAACGGCCGCCAGATTTTTTTTCGGTATTCCTTCGTGAGCGCGCGCTCCACTTCCTGATAAAATTCCATGGTATTCTCCAATTTTTTCAAGCGTTGCTTCTATTATAATCGCAAATTCCGCGCATGTAAATCACGAGATTGGAAAATTTAATGCGCCGCAAAAGCGCCCAATAGAAAAGATTATATTTTTTATTCGAAAGCACTTTCAATATTTGTGATTATGGTGTATAATAATCATAGATGATAATATAATTTATGCGAGGACTGATTGGCATGCAGAACAAAACATTTCTATACAAAGGAATTTATCAGGCGCTGCGCGAATTGATTCTGTCCGGCGAGCTCGCGCCGGAGGATAAATTGCCGACGGAGGACGAGCTGGCGCAGCAGTATTCCGTGAGCAAAATCACGGTAAAAAAGGCGCTGGAGCTGCTTAAGGAGGACGGATTGATTCTGCGCGTGCAGGGGCGCGGCACGTTCGTGCGCCGCATCGAGCGGCCGGGCGAAAGGGACAGCACAAAGGCGCCGAGCCGGTTGATTGGACTGGTGCTGGAACATGTGTCCTCGTCGTTCGGGTTGAACATGATGTATTACATCGATCGCCGTCTCGAAGCGGCGGGCTACAAGCTCTGCATCCGGTTCACGTTCGGCAGCATCGAAAAGGAAACCGAGGAGATCAACGATCTGCTCGATATGAATGTCGCCGGCATGATCATCATGCCCTGCCATGACTCGCATTACAATATGACGATCCTGAAGCTGATTCTGGAGAATTTCCCGATCGTGCTGGTGGACAAGCGCATGCACGGCCTGCCGATCAACTCCGTATGCACCGACGGGAGGGAGGCGATGCGCCTGCTGGTGCACCATCTCAAGGAGCGCGGATGCCAAAATGCGGCGATGCTGACGATCGATCCGGCGAGCACGTCGTCGCTCGGAGATCGCGCCGAGGGCTTTTACAAGGGCCTGGAGGAGACGCGGATGCGCTGCGCGGGCGAGCACATCATGCCGCGGCGTACCGGAAACATGATTTCCTCCGATCCGGAGCCGCAATACGTGACCGAAATCGGCAAATATCTGGATTCGATCGACCGGCTGCCGGACGCGATGGTCTGCACCGAATACGCGATCGGGCGCGCGCTGTATTCCGCCGCCCATGCGCGCGGCCTCGAGCCGGGAGTCGATTTCAAGGCCTGCTGCATGGACGAGGACGAGCTCGCCACGCGAGGCAGCTATTTTACCCACATGCGCCAGGACGAGGCAGGTCTTGCCGAGAAAACCACCGAGATTCTTCTGAATCTTTTAAACGGCACGGCGGGCGTGCAGAGAGACGTGCGCGTTCCTGCGATTTTCCGAATGGGAAAGACAACTTGATTAAATATATTTAATTACAGAAAAGCTGGCTGCCGCGCAGATTATGACGCGCAATGCAGCCCGCTTTCTGCGATAATCGGGTTAAACTATCATCACAGATCGTGATGATTGTACAATTCGCATCAAAATCAGATCAAAGTCGAGAAAAGCATATTGACAATGCAATTAATATATAGTATAGTAAATACAGCAAGGCAAGGGCCTGCAAGAAAATCCTGAGGAGGAGGAAAAACGAAATGAAGAAGCTGCTCTGTGGTTTGCTGTGTCTCGTGCTCGCGCTGAGCGCGCTGGCGAGCGTGGCGATGGCGGAGACCGCGACGGGCGACGTGCGCATTCTGACGAACGTCACCGGCGGCAAGGACGAAGAGGAAATGGTGCTCTGGGCGCAGGCGCTGAGCGAGGCGACCGGCCTGAACGTGACCCTTGAAAAGCCCGCTTCCGATTACAACAACGTGCTGATGCAGAAGCTGAGTGCGAATGAGTCTTACGACCTGATCTACGTGACCGCGAACCAGTATCTGAATCTGGTGGAGCAGGGCGCGCTGACGGATCTGACCGACTACATCGCGAATTCCGAGATTCTCTCGAACAACGTTCCTGCGAGCGAGTGGGAGGACCTGAAGGTGGACGGCAAGATCTACGCGGGCTTCAACAAGCGCGAGCTGCACATTCTGGTCAACCTCAACAAGGTCATGCTGGAAAAGGCGGGCATCAACTATCAGGAGATCGAGCCCACCTTGGACGGCTACTATGACGTGTTCAAGAAGCTGCGCGAGGCGAATCCCTCCGAGGATTTCTATCCGCTGAACACCATCATGGGCGAGAACTGGGATCTGCAGCCCTGGATGGCCTCTCAGGGCCTGAAGGGCGGCGTCGTTGTGGACGAAGCGGACGGCAAGACCTACGTTCCGTACGCCACCGATGCGGCGGCTCCGGTTTGGGAGTGGTTCAAGAAGCTGTATGATGAGAAGCTCCTCGATCCCGCTTCCTTCGTCGATAAGACCAAGGACATGCGCAACAAGATGGGCGCCGCTTCCCAGCAGACCGCGGTGGACGTGGACTGGGCGGCATGGGTTGGCCTTCACAATGCAAACGCGGCTGCGGGCGGCGTGAGCGTTGAGGATTTCGAAATCGTTTCTCTGCCGGGCTGCAAGACTCCGGACGGCTCCTATATGCTGCACAAGGGCAACGCGAGCCTGTTCGCCGTTCCGATCAACGCCACGAACGTTGAAGGCGCGGTCAAGGTTCTGGAGTACTTCGCCACGCAGGAAGGCGGCGAGCTGCTGAGCCTGGGCATCAAGGATCACGACTACACTGTGGACGCCAACGGCAACTACGCGCTGACCGAGATCGGCGCGAGCCACGCGATGGACCACGGCGCGCCGATCCCGATCGACAAGGATTTCGTCAATCCCATCGGCCTGAACCTGGGCGTTGAAGAGGCGCTGAGCTATCTCGAGTACGCCTCCATCGAGCGCATCATCTCCAACGAGGGCGATTACAAGAGCATCGTTGGCAAGTGGGCGATCTCGATCATCAAGGGCGAAGTCGAAACGCTGGACGGCCTGGCCTCGATGCGCGAAGAGCTCGTTTCCATGGGCATCTGCCAGAAGTAATTCGCAATTCGTTTTTCAAAAGGGGATGGGAGGGCTTCGCCTTCCCGCCCCTTGCGTTTTGATTGACGCCGGTTCGAGAATCCGAATGGATCTGCGGGTTTTCGAACCGGCATGGATCTGGCTAAAAACAAGGAGGTTTCGGTCATGCAAAAAGAAGCGGTGAGCAGAAAAATCCGCGAAGAGGATAAGGGCAGGAAGCTGTGGGCAAAGATCAGGCGCTATCGTTTCATCTATCTGATGATGATTCCGGTGCTGATCTATTTTCTGGCGTTTTCGTATTATCCGATGTTTCTGGGCATTTACAACAGCTTCCGCAAGATACTGATGCTGCGCGGCTCCGCGTTCTGCGGCCTGGCGAACTATCAGGAAGTCCTCTCCAGCCCCGTCTATTCGCAGGCGTTTGTCAATACCCTGATCGTCGGCGCGGGCACGTTTGCGCTGCAGTTCGTATGGGGTATGGCGCTGGCGATTCTGCTGAATGAGATCCGCTCCAAGGGCGTGCGCTCGATGTTCCAGACCGTTTCCTATATTCCGCATCTGCTCTCGTGGGCGGTCGTCGGCTCGGTGTGGATCACGCTGCTTTCGCCGAACGGGCTGATCAACGGAATTCTGAGGGCGATCAACGGCGAGAACTTCCGCAAGATCGTGTTCATGTCCGAGCGCGATTATGCGCGCAGCATCATGATTCTCACCGGCGCATGGAAGGGCGCGGGCTATTATGCGGCGCTGTTCCTGGCGGCGATCATTTCGATTAACCCGACGCTGTATGAGGCGGCCTCGATCGACGGCGCGACGCGCATGCAGCAGATCGTCAGCATCACGATTCCGGAGCTGACCTCGACGATCAAGGTCGTTACGATGCTGGGCGTAATGGGCATTCTGCGCAACTTCGATCAGATCTTCATCATGGCGAACTCGAGCATTCTCGATAAGGTGCGCAACCTGCTGTATCTGATTTACAACGACGGCATCGTCAATATCAAGGTCGGCCCTGCGTCCGCAGCGGCCACGCTGGTGCTGCTGGCGACGATGGTGATCAGCTTCACGATGCGCAAGCTGATTAAATACGACCAGATCGGCTGACGGAAGGAGAGAAAGACGATGAGCAAGCAGAAAATCAACGGCGTAAAACATCGCAACGAGCTGAATGTCGTTCAGAAAATCATCATGTGGCTGTTCCTTGCGTTCGTCGGCGTGATCATGTTCCTGCCGATGTGGAATGTGCTGGTCGTTTCCACGACGACCACGCTGGAGGCCTCGCGCAGCGGAATACAGCTGTGGTGGCGCAAGTTCAGCCTCGAGGGTTTTGAATACGTATTCCGCGTATCCAAGCTCGCGCGCCCGTTCCTGAATTCGCTGTTCGTAACCACGGTGGGCACCGTGATTCAGGTGGGCCTTTCGAGCATCGCGGGTTACGTGCTGATTCAGCGCGATCTGCCGTTTAAGGGAATCCTCACGAGCTTTATTCTGCTGACGATGATGATCCCCGGCGACCTTACGATGATCTCGATCTATCAGCTGAACGTGTCGCTGAAGCTGATCAACACCTATACCGGCCTGATTCTGAACGGCCTGATTTCCGGCTTCAGCATTCTCCTGATGCGCAACTATTTTGAATCGATCAGCTTCACGCTGGCCGAATCCGCGCGCATCGACGGCGCGAGCGAAATGCGCATCTTTGCCGGCATCTTCCTGCCGATTTCGCTGCCCGGCCTCGCGACGGTATTCTTCATGGAATACGTCGGCCGCTGGAACAGCATCACCATCCCCGCGTCGATTCTGACCAACGAGGCGATGTACACGCTGCCGCTGAAGCTGAAGACGATGATTCTGTCCACGAACTCGACCTCCGGCACGGCGCAGATCCCGGATAATGCCATTATGGCGGCGATCATCATTACCGCCGCGCCGCTGCTGCTGATTTATGTGTTCGCCCAGAAATTCCTGCTGTCGGGACTGAATCTCGGCGCGACGAAGGAGTGATTTAAGATGCAGGTGATCGAGTTCGAGCGCTTTATTACCAAGGAAGAAGAGCGCAAATACTTCACGATTTCCTTTGAAGCGCCGGAAAATGCCGAGCGCATGGACTTCTATTACGATTATCCCCGCCATGTGAAATACGAAAAGGACGGCGTGGTCTGCGACGAGGAGAGAAACATCATCGATCTCGCGCTCACGGCGGCGGACGGCGAATATGTCGGCGCGTCCGGCTCCGATCGCACGCACATTTTCATTTCGTCCTATGAAAGCGCGCAGGGCTATGCGGCGGTGCCGATTACGCCCGGCAAATGGGAGGTCATCATCGGCGCGTATAAGGTCGCGCCGGAGGGCGTTACGGTGAAATATCGCGTGGAATTTACGATGAAGACGCTCAGACGCTTCCGCGGCGACACGCATATGCATACGACGGGCTCCGACGGCGTGCTCTCCAGCGAGGAGCTGGTCGATCTCTGCCGCAAGCAGCATCTGGACTATGCGTTTATCACCAACCACAACAACTATTCCGAGAATTTCTGCCTGCCGCGGCCGAAGGACATGACCGTTCTGCCTGGCACGGAATGGACGCATTACAACGGCCATGCCGGCTTCCTCGGAATCAAGCGTCCGTACAAGAATCCGTTCTGCGTCAATACCCCCGAGCAGACGCGCGCCCAGATCGAAGAGGCGCGCGCGGCGGGCGCGATGATCGTGTTCAATCATCCGTTCTGCAGCCCGGAGTGCGGCTGGAAATGGGGCTTTGATATCGCGCCGTTCGACGCGATTGAAATCTGGAACGGCGCAATGATGCACGAAAACGAAAACACGCGCTGCCTCGACTGGTGGCACAGCCAGCTCTGCGCGGGCAAGAAGATCCCCGTAACCGGCGGCAGCGATTTCCATCGCCCCGGCCCGAACAGCCTGCCCGGCATTCCGTGCACGTGCATTTACGCGATGTCCCGCTGCCCGGAGGATATTCTGTTTGCGCTCAGAAGCGGCCACGGCTATGTGAAGATGGCGCCGGAAATGCCGGACGTCGAGGTGCGCGCGGGCGAGGGCATTCTGGGCGATACCGTTCCGGCGGGAAGCGACGTTGCGGCGACGTTTACCGGCCTGCGCGCGGGCGATAAAATTCGCACGATCACCGATCAGGCGCAGCAGGAGACCGTCGTTCCGGAAAACGGCCGCGAAATGACGCTGCATTTCTGCGATAAGGGCGCGAAATTCGTGCGCTACGAGGTTGTGCGCGCAATTTTGAAGGGCGTTCCGGAGGTGCGCGTGCTGGTTTCGAACCCTGTCTATTTCGGTGTGGAGTGAATGTCTATGCAAATTCAAAAGGTTATTCTCGTATTCAAAACCCACTTTGATATCGGCTTTACGAAGCTCTCGCGCGAGATTATCGATTATTATTCCGGCGAAATGCTGGATCGCGTGGGGGAGACGTGCGATGCGACGCGCGATATGGGCGCGCTCAAATACGTGTGGACGATGCCCGCATGGCCGCTGGAAATCATGCGCGAGCGCGCGGACGCGGCGCATGCGGAAGCGGTGGACGCGCTGATCGATCGCGGCCAGCTGGTCTGGCACGCATTGCCGTTTACGTCGCATTATGATTTCTGCGGAATTGAGGACGCGGTCTGGGGCTTGCGCAATGCAAAAACGCTTTCGGAGCGCTATCGCATGCCGCTGAAGCGGGCAGCGAAGATGACGGACGTGCCCGGTCACGGCCGATTCCTTCCGGAAATGCTCGCGGACGCGGGCGTCCGGCTGCTGCATCTGGGCTGCAATGAATTCGCAATGCCGCCGGAGCTTCCGGAAATCTTCTGGTGGGAGGCGCCGTCGGGAAAGCGCGTGCTCACGCTGTACAATTCGGGCTATGGCACCGGCCTGTTCCCGAAGGAGAGCTGGCCGTTCAAGACGTGGATGGCGCTGATGAATACCAACGACAATTGCGGCCCGCAGTCGGCGGAGATCGTAAAGAGCGATTACGAAAAGCTCCACGCGCGCTTCCCGGATGCGGAAATCGTCTGCGGCACGCTCGACGACATGTGGGACGCGCTGAAAAACGAGGATCTCAGCGGGCTTCCCGTGGTTCGATCCGACCTTGCGGATTCGTGGATTCACGGCGTGGCGAGCTATCCGCGCCAGAGCGCACAGATGCGCCGGCTGCGCGGCCGTTTGAATCGCGTTCAGCGCGCATGGCTCGCGCAGCCCGACGATCCGGCGATTCGCGCGGACGTGGCGCGCGCCTATAACGCGATGGCGCTGTACGCGGAGCACACGTGGGGACTGGACGTAAAGACGTGGCTGGGCGCGATCCCGAATTACGATGCGTTTGACGAATATCGCAGAACCAGCGAAAAATGCGCGCGCATGGAGGAATCCTGGCGCGAACAGATCGAGCGCGCCGACGAGGCGATCGCCGCGTGCGAGGATGCGGAAAAGCGCCTCGGCATCAGCGCGCCCGCGGAGTTTGCATTTGAAGGCGGCGAAACGCTTTCCGGCGAGCAGACGCTTTCCGGCGGGCGCTATGCCATTCGCTTCTCGGCGGATACCGGGCGGATTCACGCGCTGACCGATTTGCAAACGGGCTGCGATCTGCTTTCCGAGCGCGGCGAGACCGGCGTGTTCTCCTATCGCTACGATCGCTTCGGCGCGGACGATATGACCGAATACCTGCGCGCATACGCGCATCGCTTCTCCGATTGGGGCCTGTTTGACAACGGCCGAATGAACTATCCCGAGTGCGAGCACACCGTTCGCCGGCCGGAATTCGTCCGCTGCGAGCGGAGCGGCCAAACGGTTCGGTTTGCCTATTGCGCCTCCGAGGGCGAGCGTTTGGGCGACGCGGACGCGGTGAATGTGTACGTCGCGATTCCGGAAACGGATGCGACGGTGCGCGTGCGCGTGGAGCTGAAGGGCAAGCGCGCGACGGCCTATGTCGAAAGCGGCGCGCTGTGCATGCCGCTCGCGGCGGAGAATCCGAAGTATTATATCAACAAGACCGGCAGCGTGCTGCGCCCGGAAACGGACATTGCGCGCAACGCCAATCATGCGTTCTATGCGCTGGAGCATTTCGCCGCTGCATCGGACGGCCGCGCGATGACCGCGATCGTCAGCCACGACGCGCCGCTGGTCAGCCTCGGCGAAAACGGCGTGCACAAATTCCGCGCGGAATACGAGCGGCACGATCCGGAAATGCGCTTCTGCCTGTTCAACAACATGTGGGGCACCAATTTCCCGCAGTGGATCGAGGGCGATATGGCGTTTGAATTCGACGTGTTTGCGGAAGAACCCGACGCGGTGGGCCGCGCGTATGCCCGTGCCTGCGCGCTCGCGGAGAATCCGAACGGCGAAGCGCCGATTGTGATTCCGTTTGCATTGAGCGAAGGTCTGCGTTTAACGGGCGTTTATCCGGAGGAGGAAAGCGTCGTTCTGCACGTTCAGAATCTGGAGGCGACGCGGCAAAGCGGCGCGATCACCGCGCCCGGCTGGCAGTTCGCGGAGGAGGATCTGCTGGGAAGGCGACAGGGCGGAGAATGGGAGAACGCGGTGGAAACCGAGTTCGCGCCCTACGATCTGCGCGTTTTCAGGGCGAAAAGAAAATAACCGATGAAAAGCGGGAGCGCTGCCATTTGGGCGAAGCGCTCCCGCTGCTTTTTTCAGGTCGCACCGCGCAATTCGGCGGCGCGTCTGGCGTTGTCTTTTCCGCCGTTTGCGGCATGCGAATTTCTCGATTTATTTCCGGTAAACCTTCGAAATCTGCATTTGCATCTGACGAAAAATCCATTCGCCGACCGTCTCATTTGCGCGGCGCTGTATGAATCAATCCCGATTGGAGAATACGCGCATCGCGGCCAGCGCGTTTTCCTCCATGGCCTGCTGCGCGGCATAGGCGAGATCGTGGAAGAAGGTCACGTCGCGCTCGCTGAGCAGCTTTTTGACCGCGTTGGTTCCGGCCTTGGACATGTAGCTGTAATAATTGATCTTGCGGATGCCGTTCTGAATCGCCGTGCGGTAGTCCTCGGGGCTCACGCCGCTGCCGCCGTGCATGACCAGCGGAAGCCCCGTCTTTTCGGCAACGGCCTTCACGCGATCGAGGTCGAGCACCGGCTTGCTCTTGTAAATCCCGTGCGCGGTGCCGAAGCTGGGCGCGAGCGCGTCGATTCCGGTTTCCTCGCAGAAGCGCTTCGCGAGATCGGGATCGGTATAAACGGGCCCGGTCGCCTTTTCGCCGCCCTCGCGCGAGGGCAGCATGCCGATTTCCGCCTCGACGCCCACGCCGCCGAAGCGCTTTGCCATTTGAACGGCCAGACGCGTGTTGCGCACGTTCTCTTCATAAGGCAGCGTGCTTCCATCGTACATCACGCCGGTGAAGCCGAGCTTCAGCGCCTTTTCCATATATTCCAGCGTTTCGCAATGGTCGAGGTGCACGCAGATCGGTATTTTCGCGCGCTTCGCCGCGTCCAGCATTGCCGGGGCGATGATTTCAATCGGCGCAACGTTTTCGTGCATTTCGGCATGATTGAATATCACCGGCACGTTCAGACGCTCCGCGGCGCGGGTCACGGCGGTGATGCATTCCAGATTCGGCGTGTTGAACGCGCCGACCGCACATTTCTGCGCCTCGGCCATCGAAAGGATTTCATTGAGAGTCACAAGCATGGCGTTCAGCCTCCTGATGTCGATTTGAGTATAAAGCCTGCGACCATTATAACACAAATGGACGGGAAATGCCCCGAAAGATTCGGTAAACGATTGCATTTTTGTTTTTGCGCGTGTCTTTCCCGCTTTTTTCTCCGGAATGGATTGACATTTTTTTATAATTCGGCTATAATTATTGAGCAATCATCAATAATCCGATGCGGAAGGATGTGCATTCGATGGATTTCAAGCAGCTTGAGTCGTTTGTTGCCGTGGTGGACGAGGGCAGTTTTTCGAATGCGGCGGAGCGGCTTCAGCTGTCCCAATCGATGGTTACGATTCACGTGCGCAATCTGGAAACGGAGCTGGGCACGCGCCTTTTGAACCGCACCACGCGCAGCATGGAGCTGAGCGCAGACGGCAAGACATTTTACTATTACGCCAAGCAGATGCTGAAGCTGAATCGCGACAGCCTGTTTGCGCTCACGCGCGCCAATCAGGACGACAACACGATCAATATCGTGGCCACGCCCTATACGAGCCGCTATTACCTCGCCCGACACATCGTGGAATTCAGAAAGCGCGCCCCGGACGTGGGCTTCAGCATCATGGTGTGCTACAATTCCGAGATCCTGAACAAGATGCGCGCAGGCGGCTTTGAATTCGCGTTCTGCAACATGAACGTAATGGACGCAGAGCTGACGGTCAAGCACTACAAGGCCGCGCGGCTGGTGGTGATTACGCCGAACGAAGAGCGCTTCCGCCGCCTGCCGAAGGACGTTTTCCCCAAGATGCTGTTCAGCCAGGAGCCGCTGATTACCCGCAGCAGCACATCGGCCCTTCAGCAGGAATTCCTGCGCTGGGTCAAGCAGCATTTGCCGGGCGTGAAGCTCAAGGTCGTGACTGCAATCGACGATACCGAAACGATCAAGAATCTCGTCGCCGCCGGCGTGGGCATTTCGGTGATCTCCGAAATCGCGGTGGAGGAGTTCGTCGCGGATGGAAAGCTCCTTTCGTTCCCGCTGGAGGACACGATGCCGCATCACCTGTATTTTGCCTATAAGAAGAAGTATCTTTCGCCGAGGCAGGTCGAATTCCGCGACTTCATTCTCTCCTGCATTGCCGATGAAGGAGAACAGTGACTCCTGAAGCGCCCTCCGTGCATGGGAGCGGCGCTTTTCTATGCGAAAGTGCCGTAGAACAGATCGTTGCATAGACAACCATATTAACCGGCAATTTACACCCGAAACCTGAAATGCGCTTGATTACAAAGCGCAAAGCGCGCATAATAAACTAAGCGACGGTTTGGACAAAAGAGGAGAGTATTCGAAGTGCAAAAGAACACATTGGCGAAGAAAAGCAAACGCTACGACGTGGACATGACCGAGGGCAGCGCGTTTCGGCATCTGCTGAATTTCGCGATTCCGCTGCTGTTTGGCAACCTGTTTCAGCAGATGTACAACATGGTCGACAGCTGGGTGGTCGGCAATTATGTCAGCAAGCAGGCGTTCGCGGCGGTGGGCACGGTCGGGCCGATCGTCAATACGCTGATCGGCTTTTTTTCGGGCCTTGCAAGCGGCGCGGGCGTGGTCATCGCGCAGTTTTACGGCGCAAAGAAGCCGGAAAAGGTGCGCCAGGCCGTGCAGATGGCGATTCTGATTACGCTGGTGCTGACGGTTCTGTTTACCGCGATCGGCGTTTCGATGACGCCGATGATGCTGCGCCTGATGAAGACGACGGACGAGGTCTTCCCGGAGGCGGTGAGCTACCTCACGATCTATTTTTCCGGCATGATCGGGCTTCTCTTCTACAATATGTGCTCCGGCATCCTGCGCGCGGTGGGCGATTCGAAGCGGCCGTTCTATTATCTGGTGGTCGCCGCGATGATCAACACGGTGCTGGATCTCGTATTCGTCATTTATTTCGATATGGGCGTTGCGGGCGTGGCGTATGCGACGATCATCGCGCAGGCGGCCTCGGCGGCGCTTACGCTGATTACGCTGATTCACACGGATTCCTGCGTAAAGCTCACGGCGCACAATTTCCATTTGCATTGGGACGTGCTGGCGAAGATCTTCACGATCGGCCTGCCGGCGGCGCTGCAGATGGCGGTCACGGCGTTTTCGAACGTATTTGTGCAATCGTATATCAATTTCTTCGGAACGGAATGTATGGGCGGCTGGACGGCCTACAACAAGATCGACCAGCTGATCTTCCTGCCGATGCAGTCGCTGGCGCTGGCGATTACCACCTATGTGGGCCAGAACCTGGGCCGCGGCAGGGCGGAGAACGCGAAGAAGGGCGTGCACACCGCGCTGGCAATGTCGATGACGGTCACGGTGGTCATTTCCGCAGTGGTAATTGCGTTCGCGCCGTATCTGGTGGAATTCTTTAATGATTCCGAGGGTGTGGTTCAGTTCGGCACGATGTTCTTAAAGTGGCTCACGCCGTTCTATACGCTGTGCTGCATCAACCAGATCTATACCGGCGCGCTGCGCGGCGCGGGCGACAGCCGCTCGCCGATGTTCATCATGCTCGGCTCGTTCGTGGTGTTCCGGCAGATTTACCTGTTCGTGATGTCGCATGTGGCGAACGAGATCATCCCGATTGCGATGTCGTATCCGGCGGGCTGGATTCTCTGCAGCGTGCTTACGCTGATTTACTATCGAAAGCGGCATCTGGCGCGGCTGGAGCTGGCCTGATACCAAAGGGGATTGGCGCTTAAACGGCGTTCAATCCCTTTTTTGCGGTTGACGAAAAGGGAAAAATGCGCTATAATCGATAATGAAGGCGTGTGCGCATATGCGCATAAGAAGAAGGAGTTAAGCATGAAAACCAACGTTGTAATCATTGGCGCGGGCCCGGCGGGCATTTTTACCGCGCTTGAAATGCTGAAAAAGGGAACGAAGAAGAAGATCGTCATCTGCGAAAAGGGCGCGCCGATTGAAAAGCGCAGCTGCCCGAAGGCAAAGACGAAGAAATGCATGAATTGCCGCCCGTATTGCCACATTACGACCGGCTTCTCCGGCGCGGGCGCGTTTTCGGACGGCAAGCTGTCGCTTTCGTATGAGGTCGGCGGCGATCTGCCGTCGCTGATCGGCGAATCGCTCGCGCAGGAGACGATCGATTATGCCGACGGCATCTACCTCGAGTTCGGCGCGGATCCGCATGTCGAGGGCGTGGGCAATACCGAGGAGGTCAAGCGCATTCGCGCGCGCGCGATTCAGGCGGGCCTGAAGCTGGTCGACTGCCCGATTCGCCATATGGGCACGGAGAAGGCGCAGCAGATTTACTATGCGATCGAGCAGCATCTGCTCAATAGCGGCGTGGAAATTCTGTTCGGCTGCGAATGCTGCGATCTGATTCTGGAAAACGACGTCTGCAAGGGCGTTCTGGTCAGCACGAACGGCGTCGAGCAGGAGATTTTCGCCGATCATACCGTCGTCGCCACCGGCCGCCGCGGCGCGGACTGGCTCGAGCGCATCTGCGCGGAGCACAACGTGGCCCATCAGCCGGGCACGGTCGATATCGGCGTGCGCGTGGAATGCCGCAACGAGATCATGGAGCGCGTAAACGAGGTGCTCTATGAATCCAAGCTCATCGGCTATCCCAAGCCGTTTAAAAACAAGGTACGCACGTTCTGTCAGAATCCCGGCGGCTTCGTCAGCCAGGAGAATTACGACAACAATCTCGCGGTCGTAAACGGGCATTCGTATAAGGATCTGAAGTCCAACAACACGAACCTGTCGATCCTCTGCTCGCACAATTTCTCGGTGCCGTTCAACCAGCCGATCGCATATGCGCAGAAGGTGGGCGAGCTGACCAACATGCTCGCAAACGGCCATATCCTCGTTCAGCGCTTCGGCGATATTCTCGATGGCAAGCGCACCTGGCAGAAGGAGCTCGCGCAGTCGAACGTCAAGCCCACGCTGCCGGACGCGGTCGCCGGCGATATCACCGCCGCAATGCCGTATCGCGCGATGACGAACATCATCAACTTCATTCAGGCGATGGACCACGTGGTTCCAGGCTTCGCGTCGTATGAAACGCTGCTGTATTCGCCGGAGCTGAAGTTCTATTCCAATCGCGTGAAGATGGACGCGGACTTCAATACGTCGATTCAGGGCCTGCATTGCCTGGGCGATTCGTGCGGCTGGACGCGCGGATTGATGATGGCGAGCGTCATGGGCGTGTTAATGGGCAGGAAGATTGCGTAAAATCCGTTTAAATTCTCGCAGAAACGCCCGAAATGCGCTATAATGGTAGCCATGGAATACATTTGGAAGAGAGGTTGATTCCAATGGTAGATATGACTCGGTGGCAGCAAATCGCTAAGGAAAACATCCATAAGCGTCCCGCAACGAGCGGCCGTCTCGCGGGCAAAATCGCGATCGTGACCGGCGCGGCGCAGGGCTTCGGCAAGGGCATTGCCGAGGAGCTCTATCGCGAAGGCGCGGTGGTCGGCATTGCCGACATGAATCTTCCGGGCGCGGAAGCGGTGGCGAAGGAGCTGGGCGAATACGCGTTTGCGATTGAAGTGAACGTGACCGACGAGGAAAGCGTCGCGAAGATGGTTCAGACGACCGTCGAAAAGTGGGGCGGACTGGATCTGCTGGTCAGCAACGCGGGCGTTGCGAAGGCGGGCAATTTGATGGAGCTCGAGCGCAAGACGTTTGATTTCGTCACGAACATCAATTATACCGGCTATTTCCTGTGCGCGAAGTATGCCGCGGCGATCATGGAAGCGGAGCACGAGGCGGATCCGGAGGCGTATTTCGATATCGTGACCGTGAATTCCAAGTCCGGCCTTGAGGGCAGCAAGGCAAATTACGCCTACGCCGGCTCGAAGTTCGGCGGCATCGGCCTTACGCAGTCGTTCGCGCTGGAGCTGTGCCCGTACAACATCAAGGTCAACGCCGTTTGTCCCGGCAATTACCTCGATGGCCCGCTGTGGTCCGATCCGGAGCGCGGCCTGTTCGTGCAGTATCTGCATGCCGGCAAGGTGCCCGGTGCGAAGACGGTCGAGGATGTGCGCCGCTATTACATGGCGAAGGTGCCGATGAACCGCGGCTGCTTCCCGGCGGACGTTGCGCGCGCGATCATCTATGCGGTCGAGCAGAAATACGAAACCGGTCAGGCAATCCCCGTCACCGGCGGACAGGTCATGCTGAACTGAATACGAATCAGCCCCTCGGGTTTCGCGCTCGAGGGGCTGAATGCAACACGAAGCGCCGATCGTGTCGTTCCAATGCCGCGGTTTCTCCTGTATAATGGTTTTACAAAATCAAAGGAGGAACACAATATGAACACCGATAAGATTTACGCCGAACAGCTCGCCAACGAATATGCGCCGAAGGACACCTCAAAGGTCGTCGCGCTGCGCAAGCTCGATGCAAAGGCGAAGCTTCCCGCCGAGATTTTCGCCTATTCGTTCGGCATTCTCGCATCGCTGATTCTCGGGCTTGGAATGTGCCTTTCCATGAAGGTGATCGGCGGCGGCAGCGCCGGAATGGTTGCGTTCGGGATTGTGCTCGGCGTGATCGGAATTGCGGGAGTGAGCGTCAATTACCCCGCGTATAAGCGGATCCTCGCGAGCGGAAAACGCAAATACGCGTTCGAAATCATGGAGCTTGCCAGAAACATCAGCGAGGAATGACCGGAACGGAGGATGGTGCGGGCGTGAACAAATCCGAAAGCAGATATTTCAATACAGCCGCGCGCATGGACGATGCGTTCCTGCGCCTTCTCGAAAAGAAGAGTTTCGAATTCATTACGGTCAAGGAAATCTGCGCGGAGGCGGGCGTGAACCGTTCTACCTTTTATCTGCACTATGAAACGATCGCCGATTTGCTTTCCGAAAGCGTCGAGCGCATGAACGAACAGTTTCGCGCCTACATGCAGCGCGATTCCAAAGCGTTTATCGAAGGCATTCGCGATCGACCGACGAGCGAGCTGTATCTCATCACGCCCGAATATCTGAAGCCGTATTTGAATTACGTGCGTGAAAACCGCCGTCTGCTTCGCACGGCGCTTGAAAACGCGGCGGCGCTCCAGCTGGAAAAGAGCTATGCAGGGCTGTTTCAATACGTGATTGCGCCGATTCTCGATCGTTTCGGCGTTCCGGAGAGCGATCGGGGCTATTTAATGGCATTTTATATGAATGGGCTCGTCGCAATCGTTGGCGAATGGCTCAAAAACGATTGCAGGGACAGCGTCGATCATCTCGTTTCCGTGATTTGCAGGTGCGTCGTTCGAATCGATTAACCCCATCCAAGAGCGTCTTTCCATCCGAAAGGGCGCTCTTTTGATAACTGTTTGTAAACTTCCGAAATCCTATTGACAGTGAACTGGGACTTGCATATAATAACACTTGAACAGATGCTCAAATGATCAATGATTGGAGGCGGGAACATGGATCAGCAAAACGCGGAATGCTGCGAGGAGTTTTGCACGCATGGGGATGTACTAAAGCGCGTGCAGGAGCTGCTGCCGGACGTCGAGGAATTGTACGATCTGGCGGAGCTGTTCAAGGTATTCGGCGATACGACGCGCATTCGAATCCTGTTCGGTCTATTTGAATCGGAAATGTGCGTGTGCGATATCGCGGAGATGCTGAGTCTGACGCCGTCGGCGATCTCGCATCAGCTGAAGCTGCTCAAGCAGTTCAAGCTGGTCAAGAGCCGGAGGGATCGCAAGACGATCTACTATTCGCTGGCGGACGACCATGTGCGTTCCATCATCGACATGGGGCGCGAACACATCGAGGAACAATAGGGAGGGCATGATCATGAAGAAGGTATTCAAGCTGGTTGACCTGGATTGCGCGAACTGCGCGGCGAAGATGGAGCGTGCGATTGCGCAGCTGGACGGCGTTCAGAGCGTTACGGTGAGCTTCCTTGCGCAGAAGCTGACGCTGGAAGCGGACGACACGCGCTTTGATGAGATCGTGCGCGAGATGGTCAAGTGCGTCAAGAAGGTCGAGCCGGATTGTGAAATCGTGCTGAAGTAAACCGAGAAGAACGTTTCGTTGGAGGGAAAAACGATGACCAAGAAGCAGAAGAAGATGCTTTTCCGGATTCTTGCGAGCGCGGTTCTGTTCGTTATTGCGCTGCTGATTCCGGCGGAGGGCTGGCTGAAGCTCGTAATCTTCCTGGTTCCGTATCTGCTGGTGGGCTATAAGGTGCTCATCAAGGCGGGCAAGAATATCCTGAACGGTCAGGTATTCGACGAGAACTTCCTGATGTGCGTGGCCACGATCGGCGCGTTCGTGCTGGGCGAGTATCTCGAGGGCGTCGCGGTCATGCTGTTTTACCAGGTCGGCGAACTGTTTGAGGATTATTCCGTCGGCCGCTCGCGCCGCTCGATCGCGGATTTGATGGACATTCGCCCCGAGGTCGCGCGCGTCGAGCGCGACGGAAACGAAGTGGAAGTGGATCCCGAAGAGGTTCAGATCGGCGAAACGATCGTGCTGCGCCCGGGCGACCGCGTTCCGCTGGACGGCACGGTGCTTTCCGGCCGCTCCTCGATCGATACCGCCGCGCTGACGGGCGAATCGGTGCCGAGAACGGTGCGCGAGGGCGACAGCGTCATCAGCGGCTGCATCAACCAGAGCGGCGTTCTGAAGGTGCGCGTCGACAAGGCGTTCGGCGAATCCACGGTATCGCGCATTCTGGAGCTGGTGGAAAATTCCGGCGATCGAAAGGCGCAGGCCGAGAAGTTCATTACCCGCTTTGCGCGCTGGTACACGCCGGCGGTCTGCATTTCCGCGCTGCTGCTGGCGGTGATTCCCTCGCTGATTACCGGCAACTGGTCGGATTGGGTCGGCAGAGCGCTGATGTTCCTGGTTGTGTCGTGCCCGTGCGCGCTGGTGATTTCGATTCCGCTGAGCTTCTTCGGCGGCATCGGCGGCGCGTCGAAGCAGGGCATCCTGATTAAGGGCGGCAACTTCCTGGAGGCGCTGGCGAATGTCGATATCGTCGTGTTCGATAAGACCGGCACGCTCACGAAGGGCACGTTCAAGGTTGTGGACGTCAACGCGAAGAAAATTGCGCAGGACGATCTGATTGAGCTGACCGCGCTGGCGGAAAGCCAGTCCACGCACCCGATTTCCCGCTCCATTCAGGAGCATTACGGCAAGGAGCTCGATCACAATCGCGTCTGCGAGGTGCAGGAGATCTCCGGCAAGGGCGTTTCGGCCACGGTCGACGGCCGCGCAGTTGCGGCGGGCAACGCTTCTCTGATGCAGAGCATGGGCCTTACGCCCGATGCGGTCGATCATGTCGGCACGGTGGTTCACGTGGCCGTGGACGGCACATACGCGGGCTATATCGTAATCGCCGATGAAATCAAGGGCGATGCGAAGCAGGCGATCAGCGATCTGCACAAAATGGGCGTTCGCAAGACGGTTATGCTGACCGGCGACCGCAAGGCGACCGGCGAAAGCGTCGCGAAGGAAATTGGCCTGGACGAGGTGCATTGCGAACTGATGCCGGCGGACAAGGTCTCGCATGTCGAACGCCTGCTCGGCGAACGCCGCAAGAACGGCACGCTCGCATTCGTGGGCGACGGCATCAATGACGCGCCGGTGCTGGCGCGCGCGGATCTGGGCATCGCGATGGGCGCGCTCGGCTCGGACGCGGCGATCGAAGCGGCGGATATCGTGCTGATGAACGACAAGCCCTCCGCGATTGCGACGGCGATTGCGATTTCGAGAAAGACGCATCGCATCGTGAATGAAAACATCGCGTTTGCGCTGATCGTCAAGGCGGTCGTGCTCGTGCTGAGCGCGCTGGGCAAGACCACGATGTGGGCGGCGGTGTTCGCGGACGTCGGCGTGTCGGTGCTCGCGATCTTGAACGCAATGCGCGCGCTGCGCGAGGTCGAATAAATCCAAATCAAAAAGGCTGGAACGCAAGCTCCGGCCTTTTTTTGCAGGAGGAAATATGCAATACGGAATGCCGAGCCTGATCGAATGTGCGGGAATCGAGGAAAACGTGCGCCTTTGCCGCGCGTTTGGGCTGGATTTCATTGAGCTGAATATGAATCTGCCGATGTTCCAGCCGGACGAGCTGTCGCGCGCGATCGATTATGCGCAGAAGCACGGCGTTGGGATTACGATTCATGCCGACGAAAATCTGGATTGCATGGATTTTTCCGCGCCGGTCGCGAACGCCTATTTGTCTGTGTTGATCGATACCATTCAAATCGCGCGAGAATACGGCGTGCCGACGGTGAATCTTCATCTGAATCGCGGGGTTTATTTTAGTCTGCCGGACCGCAGGACCTTTCTGTACGACGTTTATCGCGAGCGCTATCTTGCCCGCGTTCAGGAAATGCGCGATCGCTGCGCGGAGGCGGCGGGAAAGGATGTGCGCGTTCTGATCGAGAATACGAACGGCTTTCTGCCGTTTCAAAAGGCGGCGATCGAGCTGCTCCTGAAGCGCGATGCGTTCGGGCTCACATGGGATATCGGGCATTCGCAAACCGCAGCGATCGACGACGCCTCGTTTCTGCTCCAGCATTTGCATCGCATCGGGCATTTTCATATTCACGATGCGCGCGGCGGAGAGTGCCATCTTGCGCTCGGCGCGGGCGAAACGGATATCCGCCGCTATCTCGCGCTTGCGGAAGAGCGAAACACGCGCTGCGTTATTGAGGTCAAAACCGCCGAAACGCTCGCGCAATCGGTTGCATGGATGCATTCGGGTGAATAAAAAGAGAGCCTTGGCGGCGGTTCGTCAAGGCTCCTCGTTTTTCAGTTTTCGGGAAGGGGAAAATCAAATCGCATCGACAGCATTTTGAACAGCTCCTGAAGCACGCTCTCGGCCAGCTTCAAAATGTCGAGCTGCTGGATGGTCAGTATGATCGACTGAATTTCCTCCTGCGGCACACAATAGGCGCGCAGCGCCATCGTAAGGAAGCTCTCCAGCTTGCGATCGAGCGTAAAATACTTGTCGCACGGGCGCGCCATATAGTTGCGCATCATGCCCGAGGAACCGATTTCCATTTCGTAAAAGTCGCTCAGGCCGCGATCCGGCTGGTATTTGCCCAGCAGACGATGCAGCGCCGACGACGTTTTCTGATACACATATTCCGCCGTGCGCGGGTGAGAATAGGTTTCGACATAGACCTCGCGCACGTTTTCGTTCAGCTCCGCAATCGCCAGCTGCACCGACGTTTCCACCGCGTACAGCAGCGCCGGCGAGGCGCTTTCGCCCACCACGCGCCCGGCGAATTCGAACTGGTTTTCAAACATCGATTCTGCCAGATCCAGCAAAACGCCGTCCTTGCTGCGGAAGATGTTCTGGAAAGTGCTGACCGATACGTCCGCGTCCCGGATAATGTCGGTCATGCGCGTTTGATAATAGCCCTTTTCGATAAACAGCTTTACGCATGCGGACAGTATGCGTCGCTTGGAATCCTGACTGTCATAACGTCTGCTAATGGTAATCGCGCCCCTTCACGATAACAATCTTTTTACTATTATACCATAAATTCAGCGGCGTTTGCAACTGCATCCACGGTAAAATCGAACTATTCTTCCTCGAAATCCGAAAAAAGTTCTTCTAATGCCCCGCTGATTGAGTCCCAGGAAAAGCCGCGCCGCGCCAGCGCCTGCGAAAGCTTGCCGCGCGATTCGCGGGCGGGGAGGGAGGAATAGCGGCGCAGCAGCTTTTCCGCCGCCGCGCGGGCCGCCTGCGTTTGCTGTTCCTCGTCCAGAATGGAGAGCGCTTCTTCCGCATCTTCATCGGAAACGCCCTTTGCGCGCAGCTTGCGCTTGAGCTGGTAAAGGCCGACCGGCTTCGTCGCGGCGTTTTCGACATAGCGGGAGGCGAGCGCGGAATCGTCGATCAGCCCGGAGGCCTCGAGCCGCTCGAGCACGGCGCGTACGCACGCGGGCACATATCCCTTCGCGAGCAGGTTTTTCTGAATTTCCGCGCGCGTTTTTGCGCTGAAATCGAGATAGGAGAGCGCGGCTTCATAGGCGTCGGCCAGCTGCGCGGCGGCGAGACGATCCTCATAAGCGTCGAAATCGATCGAATCGCCCGTTTCAACCGGAAGCAATTTGAAGTTCTGATTGCGAATGCGCAGCGCGCGGCCATCGTCGCTGGAGACGACGGTCAGGGCGCGCAGCACGCGAATATCGGCAACGATGCTCATTTCCCTTCCTCCTGTCCGCATTTGAAACGCACTCTAAACAGAATTATACATAGTTTTCCTTGACGAAACCACCCTGTCTGTGTTATGATAAGCATATATTTTGCTCAGGAGGGATCGTCCATGTCCGGACATAATAAATGGTCAACCATTAAAAATAAGAAGGCCAAGACCGACGCTGCGAAGGGCAAGATCTTTACCAAGATCGGCCGCGAGATCGTGATCGCGGTAAAGGCCGGCGGCAGCGCAGATCCTGCGCAGAACAGCAAGCTGAAGGACGTCATCGCCAAGGCGAAGGCGGCGAACATGCCGAACGACAACATTCAGCGCTCCATTAAGAAGGCCGCCGGTGAAGGCGAGTCCGCGAACTACAAGGAGGTCACCTACGAGGGCTACGCGCCGTGCGGCGTTGCGGTCATCGTCGAGGTGGTTACGGATAACCTGAATCGTACCGCCAGCGAGGTGCGCCACATTTTCGACAAGTGCGGCGGCTCCCTGGGCGCGACCGGCTGCGTCAGCTGGAAGTTTGAGCGCAAGGGCGTAATCGTCGTGGACAATTCCAAGGGCCTGGACGAGGACGAGCTGATGATGCTCGCGCTCGACTGCGGCGCGGCGGACGTCGAAATGGACGGCGACAGCGCGGTGATCTATACCGATCCCGCGGATTTCTCCTCCGTGCGCGATCAGCTGGAGGCGGCGGGCTGCACGTTCCTGTCTGCGGAGCGCGCGATGATTCCGACCACCACCACGGCGCTGCCGGACGAGGAATCGGTCGAAAAGGTCACGCGTCTGCTCGACTGGCTCGAGGACTACGAGGATACCGAGAGCGTATATCACGATGCGGAGCTCCCCGAGGAAGAGGACGAAGACGAATAAGCGGTCTGAATGCAAAGGGGCGGAAATGCGTTTTCCGTCCCTTTTGTCATGCCGTTTATAGACAGTTGATCTACATCGCCTATAATTCCATCATACAATGCATAAGGAGGAAGCGCAATGGCAAAGACGATCGGCATCGATCTGGGCACGACGAATTCCTGCGTGGCGGTTTGCGAGGGCGGCGAGGCGCAGGTGATTCCCAATTCGGAGGGCGGACGCACGACGCCGTCGGTCGTTGCGTTTGCAAAAAACGGCGAGCGGCTGGTGGGCCAGATCGCAAAGCGGCAGGCGGTTACGAACGCGGAGCGCACGATTCAGTCGATCAAGCGCGATATGGGTTCGGACCGGCGCGTTTCTATCGACGGAAAGAAGTATTCGCCGCAGGAAATTTCCGCGATGATTCTAATGAAGCTGAAGACCGACGCGGAGGCGTATCTGGGCGAAAGGGTCACGGACGCGGTCATCACTGTGCCGGCGTATTTTTCCGACGCGCAGCGCCAGGCGACCAAGGACGCGGGCACGATCGCGGGCCTGAATGTGAAGCGAATCCTGAACGAGCCGACGGCGGCGGCGCTCGCTTACGGCGTGGATCGCGAGGAGCCGCAGAAGATCATGGTGTTCGATCTGGGCGGCGGCACGTTCGACGTGTCGATTCTCGATATCAATTCCGACGTGATCGAGGTGCTGGCGACGGCGGGCAACAACCGCCTGGGCGGCGACGATTTCGACGCGCGCATCGCGGATTATCTGATCGATAATTTCAAACGCGAGCAGAAAATCGACCTGCGCCGCGATCCGGTGGCGATGCAGCGCGTGCTCGAGGCGGCCGAAAAGGCGAAGATCGAGCTCTCCGGCGTAATGAGCGTGAGCATCAATCTGCCGTTCCTGACCGCCGATCGCGACGGCCCGAAGCACATGGAGGCCACGCTGACCCGCGCGAAGTTCGACGAGCTGACGCGCGATCTCGTGGACGCCACGATGGGCCCGGCGCAGCAGGCAATGGCGGATTCGGGCCTTACGCTCGCGCAGCTCGGCAAGGTGCTGCTGGTGGGCGGCTCGAGCCGCATTCCCGCCGTGCAGGAGGCGGTGCGCCGATTTACCGGCAAGGAGCCGTTCCGCGGAGTCAATCCGGATGAATGCGTCGCGATGGGCGCGGCGCTGCAGGGCGGCGTAATGACCGGCGAGGTGCGAAATCTGCTGCTGCTGGACGTAACGCCGCTGTCGCTCGGCATTGAGACCGTCGGCAATGTGTTTTCAAAGATCATCGATCGCAATTCCACGCTGCCGATCGAGCGCAGCCAGATTTTTACCACCGCGGCGAGCTTCCAGCGCGCGGTTGAGGTGCACGTGCTGCAGGGCGAGCGGATGATCGCCAGCGAAAATAAGACGCTCGGCAAATTCCGCCTGACCGGCATTCGCCCGGCGATGCGGGGCGTTCCGCAGATCGAGGTGAAATTTTCGATCGATACCAACGGCATCGTGCACGTTTCCGCCAAGGATCTCGGCACCGGCCGCGAACAGGCGATCACGCTTGCAAATTCCTCGAACCTGAGCCGCGAGGAGATTGAGCGCGCAATGCGCGATGCGGAAATCTACGCCGCCGAGGATGCGAAAAAGCGCGCGGAGGCCGATTTGAATCACCGCTGCGACGATTTGCTCGCGCGGGGCGAGGCGACGGCGCGCAAATGCCCGAAGGACGAGCGGAAATTGCTGGAGGAAAAGCTGGACGCGATCAAGCGCGCGCGCAGAAGAAGCGATTCGGCCGCGCTCGAGCAGGCGCTGAACGCGCTGGAGGACGCGATGAAGCGCGTCAATCCCTCTTCGTCCGAGGACGGCGCTTATTCCGCCGAATACGAGCGGGAAGAATAAAATTGTCCGCTCGCGGCGTGCAAATTGATACTGCGTTTACAATCGCGCGCTATAATCAATAAAAAGCAGGGAGGAATGCGGCGTGTTCGGGTATATCGTGCCGAATCAATCGCTTTTGTCGGACGCGGACAAGCGCCGCTTCCGATCGGCCTATTGCGGGCTTTGCCGCGAGTTGCGAAGGCGCCACGGCCTGGTCGGCAGCGCGACGCTGAGCTACGATCTGACGTTTCTGGCGCTGCTGCTGAGCGCACTGTACGAGCCGGAGGAGACGGAGGGCGCGGAGCGCTGCTGCGTGCACCCGGTGAAAAAGCATATGTTCGCATGCAGCGCGCCGTATGAATACGCGGCGGACATGAACGTGCTGCTCGCGTATCACAAGCGCATGGACGACTGGTTGGACGAGCGGGATCTTGCCGCGCGCGGACAGGCGGAGCTGCTGAAGAGGGCGTATCAGCGCGCGGCGGAGCAGTATCCGGAGCAGTCGCGCGCGATCGAGGACTGGCTTTGCAGCATTCACGAAATCGAAAAGCGCACGGACCGCTGCATCGACCTTCCGGCGAATCAGACCGGGCGCATGCTCGGGCGCGTGTTTCAGATGCGCGACGATTTCTGGGCGGAGGCGCTGAATCAGATCGGCGACGGGCTCGGGCGCTTTATTTACCTGATGGACGCCTACGACGATCTGCCGGCGGATCTGAAGCGCGGGCGATTCAACCCGCTCAAGCCGTATCGCGAGGATGCGGATTTCGAGAAAATGTGTCTGGACGCAATGAAAATGGCGGTCGCGGACAGCGCGGAAGCGTTCGAGCGCCTTCCGATATTGAGAGACCTCGAGCTGCTGTGCAATATACTGTATTCGGGCCTGTGGAGCCGCTACGCGCAGCTCCAGAGCAAGCGCAGCCCGGAGAATAAAGGAGCAAAATAATGCAGGATCCCTATCGCGTGTTGGGCGTTTCTCCCAATGCCTCGGAGGACGAAATCAAAAAGGCCTATCGCAATCTGGCGAAAAAGTACCATCCGGACGTGAACAACGGCTCCGCCGAGGCCGAGGCGCGGATGAAGGAGGTCAACGAGGCCTATTCGGAGGTTATGAAAATGCGCCGCGGCGGCGGAAGCTCGAGCGGCTATTCGGGCTATGGCGCGAATTCCGGCTATTCCGGCTACGGCGGCGGCTATTCGAGCTACAATGGCGCGGGCGCGCAGGAGCTGAACGCCGCGCGCAACTACATCCGCAGCGGCTATTACGCCGAGGCGATTCAGGCGCTTTCGGGAGTGACCGATCGCAGCGCCGAATGGTATTATCTGAACGGCGAGGCGAATTACGGCCTCGGCAACCGCATTGCGGCGCTGAATTACGCGCGCCAGGCGGTGCAGATGGATCCGGGCAACATGGCGTATCGCTCGCTGTTGGATCGATTGGAGGGCAATGCCCATTTTTACGAGACGAACGGCAGCAATTTCGGATTCCGCGCGCCGAACACGATTTGCGGCAATCCCTGCGTATCCTGCTGCGCGATGAATCTGTGCCTGAATTGTCTGTGCGGCGGCTGCGGCTATCCGTGCTGGTGTTAAAGGAGGAAGAGGAATGTCATTCTGGGATCGATTCAAGGAAAGCGTTCGCCGGTTTATGGTGGGGCGCAACGGCGTGGACGAGCTTTCGCACGCGCTGGTTATGGCGGAGCTGGTCGTGATTCTGCTGTCGCTGTTCTGGCCGACCGGCCTGATCAGTTTGATCGGCATGCTGCTGGCGGTGTATACGCTGTTTCGCATTTTTTCGCGGAATACGGCGAAGCGCCGTCAGGAAAACGACAAATACATCGCCTGGCGGCGCGATTTTTCCACGACCGCGAGCCAGAGCTGGAATCGCCTGAAGAATATTCGCAAATACAAGTATTTCAAATGCCCGGAATGTCACGCGATGCTGCGCCTGCCGCGCAAGGTGGGCGAGGTCACGGTGACGTGCGGCAAATGCAGGCATCAGTTTAAAATGAAAGCGTAACGGGGGAGAAACGCATGAAGCAGCACATCGATACCGCGCCGGTCTGGGAGGCGTACAGGCAGGATTGCGAATGCCCGCTTTGCGCAATTCAGGCAAAGCTCGAGGCGTCGAACGTTCAGTATTTTCTCGGCGAATCCGTAATGGAGCCCGATCAGCGCATCGAGGTCAATCAGAAGGGCTTCTGTGCGCGCCATTTCCGCCAGCTCTACGATGCGGGCAACCGTCTGGGCCTGGGCCTGATGACGGACACGCACATCAAGGAAATGCTTCGCTCGCTGCGCAAGCACGCGCAGGCGATGAAGGAGGCCGCCGCCGCGGAGGCGGGAAAGCCGATCTTCAAGCGCATCGGCGCCAAACGCGGCGCGGGCATGGCGGAGGAGGCGGAGCGCGCGCTTGAATTCAGCGGCAAATGCGTCATGTGCGAGCGCGTGCGCGAAAATATGGAGCGGTATCTGTATACCACGCTGTACATGTATCGCCACGAGCCGGAATTCCCCAAGCTCTTTGCCGAATCGAAGGGCCTGTGCCTTGCGCACTATCGCGAAATCCTCGCCATGGCGCCGAAGCACCTGTCGGGCGACGATCTGATTCGCTTCACCGACACGCTCACCGATCTCGAGGTCGCGAATTTCGAGCGGCTGGAGAAGGAGGTCGAGTGGTTCACGCTCAAATTCGATTACAAAAACGAGGACAAGCCGTGGGGCAACAGCCGCGACGCGGTCAAGCGCGGCGTGAACAAGCTGCGCGGCAACGTCATCGATTCCTGAACGAATGACAGAACATGATTGAAATTCGCAGAATCGACGCGCAGCGCAAGCGCGATATTCGTCTTCCCAACGAGCCGTTTCGCTGTTCGGGCGGTTCGAGACGAGCTGTCAGAATGGAAAAAGGTCGCATGCGCTCAGAAAATTTGCGCCGGAGGACGTGCGCGAGATGCGCTTTCCGGATGAAAATTATGATTTCGATCAAATGCGGGACGGCGTTTTCCTCGGCGAGTATGAGGAAGAAAAGTGCGTCGGTCTCGCGATCCTGCAGCCGGGATTTTTCAAATACATGTATCTGTACGATCTGAAGGTCTGCGGCGCGGCGCGGCAAGGGAATCGGGAAAATGCTGATTCAGGCGGCCAGCGCGGTTGCGCGCGAGAGCGGCTATCGCGGCCTGTACACGCAGGGCCAGGACGATAACCCGGGCGCATGCCTGTTTTATCTGAGCGCGGGCTTTGAAATCGGCGGATTGGACACGCACGTATACCGCGGCACCGCGCAGGAGGGCAAGGCGGACGTGCTGTTCTATCGCGATTGCGAGGAGGGGGAGAATGCGAATCATGCGTGAAATACCGAGTCCGGACGTGGTTTTCCCCAACGAATACAAGACCTCGTGCTTTATCAAAAACGTCGTTCACGCGCCCAATATCCTGATTGGCGATTACACCTATTACGACGACGCGGACGATCCGACCGGCTTTGAGCGCAACAACGTGCTGTTCAATTATCCGGAATTTGGGGATAAGCTGATCATCGGTAAGTTCTGCGCGATTGCATCCGGCACGAAATTTATCATGGGCCCGGCGAATCACCGCCTCAGCAGCGCGACCACCTACCCGTTCAACGTATTTGGCGGCGCGTGGGCGGAGAATACGCCGCCGCATATGGCGCAGCTTCCGCATAAGGGCGATACGATCATCGGAAACGACGTGTGGATCGGCCGGGAGAGCGTCGTGATGCCGGGCATAAAAATCGGCGACGGAGCGATTATCGCCGCGTATTCGGTCGTTGCGAAGGACGTTCCCGCCTACGCGATATACGGCGGAAATCCGGCGCGCCTGATTCACGATCGCTTTGACGAGGAGCTGAAGGCGCTGCTTCTGCGCTATCGCTGGTGGGATTTGCCGCCGGAGAAGCTGGTGGAGGCGCTGCCGATGCTGTGCGATCCCGATTTGGAGGCGCTGCGCAGGCGGCTGAAGGAAATACTTAAATGAAAAAACGCTCGAACGCAGAGATGCGATTCGGGCGTTTTGCGCGCTCAAATGCTTCCACGAATTACCGAATGCGCGCAAAACGCATAAAACAGGGGCGAATGCGAACAATAGTGAGCGAAATCGAAAGGCTTCGAAACGCATTTGGAGGAGAGCATATGAGAGCAACAGGCATCGTACGCCGGATCGACGAGCTCGGCCGCGTAGTTATTCCCAAGGAGATTCGCCGAACGCTGCGCATCCGCGAAGGCGACCCGCTGGAGATATTCACGGATCACGATGGGGAGGTTGTGCTGAAAAAGTATTCCCCGATCGGCGAAATTTCTGCGATTGCGAAGGATTATACCGATTCGCTGCATCGGACGCTGGGGCACATCGCGCTGATCAGCGATCGCGACGCAATCGTCGCTTCGTCCGGGGCGGGCAAGCGCGATTATATTGAAAAGGCCATCAGCCCGGACGTGGAGCGCATTCTCGAAAACCGGCAGACGGCGGTGCTGAATCTGTCGGCGGGGCTGCGGATGATTCCGATCACGGGCGATGACCGGAGCGACTCGTATTCGGCGCAGATCGTGGTTCCGATTCTCGCCGACGGCGAAATCATTGGCGGCCTGATGCTGCTCAGCCGCGAAAGCGGAACGGACATGACCGAAATCGATCGCAAGGTCGCGGAAACCACGGCGAATATCGTCGGCAAGCAAATGGAGCAGTAATGCGGTTGAACAAACGCGCAAAACATGCTATAATCTCTTCATCACAAAAAGATGGAGAGCAAAATGGGCACGATTACAATCGTTGGACTGGGATATGAGGAAAAACAGCTCACGCTCGAGGCTGCGGAGCTGCTCGGAAGCGGCGCGCACGTGATTCTGCACACGGAGCGCTGCGGCTGCGCGGACTGGCTGAAAAGGCATGCGGTGCCGTTTGAGACGCTGGATGCGCTGTATGAGGAATGCGACGATTTCGATCTGCACGCGGTGCGCGCTGCGGAGGCGGTGATCGCCGCTTCCGAGAAGCAGGACGTGGTTTACGGCGTGTTCGACGTGCGCGATCGCAGCGCCGGCGAGATTCTGAAGCGCACGCACGCGCGCATTGTCGCCGGGCCGCCCGCGGAGGGCGCGCTGCTGGCGCATGCGCAGGATTCGACGCAAATGCTGGTGGCCGCGGACTGGGAAAGCTTCCGCCTCAGCGCGTTCGAGGGCGTGCTGATTCGCGAGCTCGACAGCCGCGAGCTGGCCAGCGAGGTCAAGCTCCGGCTCATGGACTGTTATCCCGAGGAGGAAATCGTGTTTGTGCGTCTCGAGGACGGCGGAATTGCGCGCACGGAGCTGTTCAATCTCGATCGCCTTGCGCATTACGACCACCGAACGAGCGCCTATATCCCGCCCGAGGGCGATCTGACGCGCCTTTCGCGCTATGATTTCAGCGATTTGCAGGCGATTCTTGCGCGACTGTGCGCGCCGGACGGCTGTCCGTGGGATCGCGAGCAGACGCACCAGTCGCTGAAGCCGTATGTGGTTGAGGAGGCCTATGAAATTATCGACGCGATCGACGCGGACGAGCCGTTTCATCTGGCGGACGAGCTGGGCGACATGCTGCTGCAGGTGGCGTTTCATGCGGAAATCGCCAGGCGCTATTCGGAATTTGATATTAGCGATGTGACCACCGCGATCTGCGAGAAGATGATTCAGCGCCACAGCCACATTTTCGGCCGCGATCATGCTTCGCAGGCGGACGAGGTGGCCAGCCTCTGGGAGAAAAACAAGATGCGCGAGCGCAATCAGACGCGATATTCCGAATCGCTGCGCCAGGTTTCCCGGGCGTTTCCGGCAATGATGCGCGCGGCGAAGGTTTTAAAGAGACTCGACGGCGCGTGCGGCTGCGCGGAAGCGGCGGATTCGGCGCGAAAGAATGCAATTTCCGCGCTGAAGGGCGAAAAGGAGCTGGGCGAAGCGCTGCTCGCGTGCGTGGCGCTGGCGCGGGCGGAGGGCATTGATCCCGAGATTGCACTGAACGCGGCGACGGATCGCCTGATCGAGCGGTTCGAGAAATGCGAAAACGGCGCGCCGGCGGAGACGCTGAGCGGCGAAACGTTGAAAGAGTATTGGCATTTGGTAAAATTGTCCGATTGTGCGGAAAAATAGCAGGAATCCGCGCCCTGCGCGCATAATTATTAGATTTACAGGCATGTCGCGACATGCCGCTTATCATCGCATTATAAAAGGAGCTGGGGAACATGAATAAGGCGGCCCTGATTGCAAAGATTGCAGAAAAGACCGGTTTGAACAAGAAGCAGGCGGAAGCTGCGGCGAACGCGTTTACCGATACGATTCTCGAGGCCCTCAAGGAAGGCGAAAAGGTTCAGCTGATCGGCTTCGGCACGTTCGAGGTCAAGGAGCGCGCCGCGCGCGTCGGCCACAAGCCGGGCACGGGCGAGACCATTGAAATCGCCGCGAAGAAGACGCCGGTCTTCCGCGCGGGCAAGGGCTTTAAGGACGAGTTCTGATTTCGCAATCATTCGGGGTCGCTTTTCGGAAGTGACCCTTTCCTATTATACGGAGGCAAAATGAGCAGAAAAGAAATCGAGGCGCGCAAGCCGGTGGAGCGTGTCGCGCCCACGTCGATCCGTCTGGATAAATTTCTGAAGATCTCCCGAATCATCAAGCGCCGCAGCGTCGCCAACGACGCGTGCTCGACCGGGCACGTCACCGTCAACGGCAAGGAGGGCAAGCCCGGCACCGACGTTCGCGTCGGCGATATTCTGGGCATCCGCTTCGGCGACAAGTATTCGGAATATGAGATTCTGTCCATCGCGGAGCATGCCGCGAAGCAGGACGCCGCGGACATGTACCGCGCGCGCACATGAGCGCATGGGCGGTCGTCGTCGCGGCCGGCAGCGGCGCGCGATCGGGGCTCGACCGCAATAAGGTATTCTTTCCCTGGCGCGGAAGAACTGTGCTCGGCAGATGCCTGGACGCGCTGGAGAGCTCCGGCGCGCTGGAGGGAATCGTGCTGGTCATCAGCGAGCGCGATCAGGATCTCTACGAGGCGACCGAACGGCGCGAGGGCGCGCACCCGCTGGTCAAAAGGGTCGTATTCGGCGGCAAATCGCGCCGCGAATCGGTCTATAACGGCCTTTGCGCGCTGCCGGACGAGGCGGAGATCGTGGCCGTGCACGATGCGGCGCGCCCGTTTGTGACGGGCGAGATCGTTCGCGCAACGGTAAATTCCGCGCGCGAATTCGGCAGCGGCGTGATTTCCACGCCCGTGACCGACACGATCAAGCAGCTTCAATCGGATGGAAGCGTGCATACGCTCGATCGCAGCGCATTGCGCGCGGTGCAAACGCCGCAGGCCTTTCGCGCAAAGGAGCTGATCGCCGCGCACGAGCGCGCGCAGCGCGACGGCTTTCCGGCCACGGACGATGCGGTGCTGTTTGAACACTATTATGGCTCGGTGCGGCTCGTGACCGTTCCGGGCGCGGAGGCAAATGTGAAATTGACCAATCCTGAGGATTTTCGCTCCTCGCGCGGCGCATCCGTTCGCATCGGCTCCGGCTATGACGCGCATCGGCTGAAGGAAGGGCGCAGGCTCGTGCTCTGCGGCGTGGAGATTCCGCACGATCGCGGACTCGACGGCCATTCGGACGCGGATGTGGCCGTTCACGCGCTGATGGACGCGCTGCTCGGCGCGCTCGGCGAGGGCGATATCGGCCGCCATTTCCCGGACAGCGATCCGAAATACAAGGGCATTTCGTCGATGAAGCTGCTCGAGCGGGTGATGGAGATCGTGCGCGAGCACGGCTATGAAGTCGGCAACGTCGATGTGACGATCGTGGCGCAGAAGCCGAAGCTGGCGCCGTTTATGCAGGCAATGCGCGAAAACCTGATTCGGGCGCTGGACTGCGATCAGGTGAATGTAAAGGCGACCACCACGGAGCGCATGGGCTTTGAGGGCGAGGAACTCGGCGTCTCCGCCCAGGCCGTCGCGCTGCTGGCGCAGGCATAATTGTTTTTACGCGGAAAGGACATTTCGATGCGCCTTTCCGTTTTTTATTCCATGAACAATCCATGAACATTTGGACTGCCGGAAATTAACGCTTGCGTTTTGATGCAAAATGCGCTATAATAAGGTCAAAGTAGGTCAAAAGGGGCTGAGAATATGGCGCAATTGAGCGACAATATAGAGCATTTTATCAAGGAGCTGATGTGCGAGGACGCGCGGGTAGAGCTGAAGCGAAACGAGCTGGCGCAGCATTTCGGCTGCGCGCCCTCGCAGATCAATTATGTGCTGGCGACGCGCTTTTCGGTGGATCACGGCTATATCATCGAATCGCGGCGCGGCGGCGGCGGGTATGTGCGCATCGTGAGGATGCAGCCGCGCGAGGAAGGGAATCTCCTGGACGCGCTGCTGACGCGCGTGGGCAATTCCGTGGACGAGGAAACGGCGAACGCGATCATCGCGCATCTGACCGACATCAAGCTGATTACGCCGAACGAGGCGGCGCTGATGCGGTCGGCGATATCGCGCAGCGCGCTGGCGCTGCCGATCAGCGCAAAGGATGTGCTGCGCGCGGCGGTGCTGAAAAATATGCTGATTCAGGCGTTTCGAAACGCCGAAGGAGGGGATCAACAATGATGTGCGAAGAATGCGGCATTCGCCAGGCGAAGTTCCATCTGATGAAAATCGTCAACGACGAGCGGACGGAGCGCAATCTCTGCGCCGTGTGCATGGCGAAATATCAAAAGCAGCTGCCGGGAATTGATTTAACGAATCTGGCGGGCATTCTGAATAATATTCTGGAAAATCAGGAGCCGCCGGAGATGCAGGCGGACGACGAGAGTGAAATCTCCGCCGTTTGCGAACAGTGCGGAACGACCTATGCCGAATTCCGAAAGAGCGGCGCGGTGGGCTGCGCGAACTGCTACAAGGCGTTTCACGCGCCGATCGAGCGCATTTTCAAGCGCGTGCAGGCCGGCAATCAGCATTCGGGGCGCATTCCGGAGGGCGTGCGCAGCGGCGCTTCCATTCGCATGAATATCGATCGACTGAAGCAGAGAATGCAGAAGGCGATTCAGGACGAGGAGTTCGAGCAGGCGGCGAAGCTCAGAGACGCCATTCGCGCGCTGAACGCCCAGCTCGCCGAGCGCGAACGGCAGACGGACATCAAGGTCGAACCGCCGAAGCAGATTGACGCCGAAGGGGGCGAGGAGCATGAATGAATATGTACTGGCGCCGGAACAGGACGTCGTAATTTCCAGCCGCGTGCGCATCTCGCGCAATTTTGAGGATTTGCCGTTCCCGGCAAAGTGTGCGCGCGAATACTGCGAAGAGGTGATCGAACGCACGTCGAACACGGTGTTTTCCGGACCGAACGGCAGCGCGTTTTCGCTGATTCGTCTATCCGAGCTCGAGCAGGACGCGCGGTCGCGGCTGGTGGAGCATCATCTGATCAGCTATGACATGCTCAAATTCGTCTCCCGCTCCGCGGCGATGATTTCATCGGCCGGCACGGTGAGCGTGATGTTGAATGAGAACGACCATGTGCGCTTTCAGGGACTGCTTCCGGGTCTGCAGCTGGAGCGCGCGGCCGAAATGGCGCTGAAGCTCGACGAGGCTGTGAGCGAAAAATATCCGTTTGCATTCGACAGTCAGTGGGGTTTTCTGACCTCCAGCCCGGCCAATGTGGGAACGGGCATGCGCTGTTCAGTGGTACTGCATCTTCCGGCGCTCTCCCGCGGCGGGCGAATGGGCGCGATCATGCAGGCGGTTGCGAAAATGGGGCTCACGATTCGCGGGCTGTACGGCGAGGGCGGCGAAGCGCGGGGACAGTTGTATCAGCTGTCCAATCAGGCCACGCTCGGCATGAGCGAGGAAGAAATCGTACATTCGCTCACGCAGGCGACGGAGCAGATCGCCGGCCATGAGCGCACGATGCGCGAAATGTCGGAAAAGAAAGATATGATGGCGCAGCAGGATATGCTGATGCGCTCCTGGGGAGAATTGATGTATGCGCGGCTTCTGACGAACAAGGAGTTCATGCGCCGCTATTCGGACGCGCGGTACGCCGCGAGCATGGGCTACGTGCACGCGCCGCTGCCCGCAATGGATCTTTTGATGATGGATATGCAGCCCGGTTCGCTCGGCGTTCGCGCCGGCAAGCTGATCAGCGATCGCGAGGCGGAAATTCTGCGCGCGCGCACCGTTCGGGAAGAGCTGAAGCGGATGGAAGGCAGTCTGTCGGAATAAAATGGAGGAAATCAATGGCTTATTTGGGTAAATTCAATGATCGCGGCCAGCATGCGCTGAGCGTTGCACGCGAGGAAGCGCGGAATCTCGGGAGAGCCTATGTCGGCACCGAGCATCTGCTGCTGGGCGTAATCGCCGATCCCGGCGCGGCCGCGCAGATTCTGAAAAATGTGGATGTAAACGCCGTGCGGAATGAAATCGTACAGCTTCTCGGCCGGGGCACGGACACGCCGGACGAAAAGCGCATGGTTTATACGCCCAGCGCAATCAAGATTCTCGATCAGAGCGTGCGCGAAGCGCGCGAGCTGAATCAGCCGTATGCGAGCAGCGAACACATCCTGCTGGCGCTGATGCGCAAGCGCGAGGCGGTTGCGGCGCATATTCTGCTGAAGCTCGGCGTGGATTTGAGCGCGGCGCGCGAGGAACTGCTGCATCTGCTCGGCAAGAGCGACGTTAAGGAAGCCGAGGAGCAGACGCAGACCGTGGATCAGTACGCGCGCGATCTGACGGCGCTGGCCCGCGCGGGCGAGCTGGATCCGGTGGTCGGGCGCGATCGCGAAACCGAGCGCGTGATTCAGATTCTCTCGCGCCGCAGGAAGAACAATCCCGTATTGATCGGCGAGGCCGGCGTAGGCAAGTCCAGCATCGTCGAGGGCCTCGCGCAGCGAATCGTTTCCGGCGATGTTCCGGAGCTGCTGAACGGAAAGCGGCTGGTGTCGCTCGATCTTGCGGCGCTGCTTGCGGGCGCGAAATATCGCGGCGAATTCGAAGAGCGACTGAAGAACGTAATGGAGGAAATCCGCAAATCGGGCAATATTCTGCTGTTTATTGATGAATTGCACACGATCTGCGGCGCGGGCGCGTCGGAGGGCGCGCTGGATGCGGCGAATATCCTAAAGCCGATGCTCGCGCGCGGCGAGGTGCAGATCATTGGCGCGACCACGCTTTCGGAATACCACAAATCCATCGAAAAGGACGCGGCGCTCGAGCGGCGCTTCCAGCCGGTGCAGGTCAAGGAGCCCACGCCGGAGGAATCGATTGAAATCCTGAAGGGACTGCGCGATCGTTACGAGGCGCATCACCACGTGCAGATTACCGATGCGGCGATCGAGGCGGCGGTGCGCTATTCCGCGCGGTATCTGCCGGATCGGTTTTTGCCGGACAAGGCGATCGACCTGATCGACGAGGCCGCTTCCCGCGTGCGCATTAAGGCGTATGTCGCGCCGCCGGATATGAAGGAGCAGCGCGCGCGGCTGGAGGAAATCGGCCGCGAGATCGACAGCGCGGTGGCGGGCGAGGACTTTGAGCGCGCCGCGCGCCTGCGCGACGATAAAAAGGAGCTGCAGGGCGAAATTGCGCGCCGCAGAAGCGAATGGGAAAAGGGCGTAAGCGGGCGGATGGATTCCGTCGGCGAAGAGCAGGTGGCCGAGATCGTGGCCATGTGGACGGGCGTTCCGGTTTCCAGAATGACCGAGGGCGAGGCCGAACGGCTGGTGCATCTCGAGGAAACGCTGCATAAGCGCGTTATTGGCCAGGAGGAGGCGGTTCGAAGCGTCGCGCGCGCCGTTCGCCGCGCGCGGGCGGGATTGAAGGATCCCAATCGCCCGATCGGATCGTTTATCTTCCTGGGCCCCACGGGCGTGGGCAAGACGGAGCTGTGCAAGGCGCTGGGTGCGGCGCTGTTCGGCGATGAAAACAGCGTGATCCGCATCGACATGTCCGAATATATGGAAAAGCATTCCGTATCGCGCATGATCGGCTCGCCGCCCGGCTATGTCGGCTATGAAGAGGGCGGCCAGCTCACCGAGCGCGTGCGCAGGAAGCCGTATTCGATCGTGCTGCTCGACGAGGTGGAAAAGGCGCATCCGGACGTATTCAACGTGCTTTTGCAGATTCTGGAGGACGGCCGGCTGACCGACGGCCAAGGGCGCGTGGTGGACTTTAAAAACACCGTGATCGTCATGACCAGCAACGCCGGCGCGCACACGATCAAAAAGCAGCGCACGCTCGGCTTCGGCAGCAGCGAGGACAGTGAAAAGAGCTATGAATCGATGAAGGACAACGTGATGAGCGAGGTTCGCCAGGTGTTCCGGCCGGAATTTCTGAACCGCGTGGATGAAATCATCGTGTTCCATGCGCTCACGAACGAGGAAATCGAATCGATCGCGCGACTGCTGGTCGATCAGGTGATCGCGCGGCTCTCCGAGCGCGGAATTCATCTGCAGATGGACGATTCCGCCATCCGCCGCATCGCAGAAGCGGGCTACGATACGCAATACGGCGCGCGTCCGCTTCGCCGGGCGATTCAGCGCATGGTCGAGGACGCGCTCAGCGAGCAGATCCTGACGGGCAATATCCGCATGGGCGACCATGTTTCGGCCACGGAAAAGGACGGCGAAATCGTATTCACCGCCATCGGCAGAGCGAGCGAAGCGGAGCCGGCCGCGGAACCGGTAAAGCAAAACTGAATTATAAACGGGCGGGGCGCATTCGGGTGCGTCCCGCCCGGCTTTATCCGAAGATCGATTGCGAAGCGTCGATCTCGATTTCATTTTGCGTGTCCGGCGGCGTTTCGGCAAACCAGTTTGCAATTCCGCCGGGAGAATAGCGCACGGGCGCGCTCTCCGGCCCGGTCAGCAGCGTGTTTTTCTGATACAGCAGCTTGTGGCGCGGCAGAATCGCGTAATCGGCGTATTGCAGCGGATCGGCGCTCGTATCGGCATAGCGCAGCACCTCGCCCGCCGCGCCGGACAGCACGGCAACCACGTCCGAACTGCGCGCGGTCGTGCGCAAAACGAGGTATTCGGCGTTCTCGCTCTGCGCGGTGAATTGAATCACCGGCGTTTCCCCGGGCGAGGACAGCAGCGCGAGATCCGCGACGGCCGCGGGCGCGCTCCATTCGGCGGAATAGGCATTCGGCGCGTTGGAATCGGTAAACAGCTCGGCGCGCACGTATTCGGCGGGCGTTTCTGCGCTCGCGAGCAGCACGGAATGCTTCTCCAGCGCGAGCGAATCAATCAGCAGCGTTTTTACCGATCCGGGCTGAACGAAGTCCGCGCCCGAAAGCCGCTCGCGAACGCCGGAGAGCAGCTGCGCGCACAGCCGCGCAGGATAGCCGCTGCCGCCCTCGCCGGAGGACAGCCGATGCGCTTCGGACGGCTGATCAAAGCCCATCCAGACCGTAATCGCGAGCTCGGGCGTGTAGGCGGCGGTCCAGATATCGCGCGTGGAGCCGTCCGAATCCGAAACTGTGCCGGTTTTTGCGGCCACGGGGAGATTCGCCGCGGCAAGCGCGCGCGCAGAACCGGTCGACGCGGCGGTTTTCAGCATGTCCGTGAGCATATAGGCCGTGGAATCCGCCGCGGCGCGATGCGCGTTCGGCCGCGCGAGGTAGATCAGCCGCCCCTCGGAATCGCGAATCGACCGAATCAGATGCGGCTGAATGGCAATTCCGCCGTCGGCGAGCGTCGCATACGCCGCGCAGAGCTGAACGGGCGAAACGCCGTGGGTCATCGAGCCGAGCGCAAGCGCATAATCGCGATCGTCGTCGTCCGGATTCAGGCCGAATGCAATCGCGTATTCGCGCACGCGCTCCATGCCGATCAGGTCGGCGAGATCAACCGTGGCGATATTCAGCGACCGCGACAGCGATTCGCGCAGCGTGACCAGACCATAGCTGTTTCCGCCGGCGTTTCCGGGCGTGTAATCGCCGAACGCGCGCGGCGTATCGTCGATAAAGCTGCTCGGCGCGAAGCCGCACGCGTCGATTGCTGCCGCATAGGTCGAAACCGGCTTGATTGCGGAGCCGGGCGAGCGCAGAATGCCGGTCGCGCGATTCAGTCCCCGCTGCACGTCGTAGCTGCGCCCGCCGATCAACGCGCGAATTTCGCCGTTTTCCGGGCAAATGGCGGCGAACGCGGACTCAACGGGCGTTCCGTCGGCGGCGTCTGCGGGGAAATTGGATTCGCTGGCGTAGAGGCGATTGGCGCAATCCTGAATCGCCGTGTCCAGACCCGTCTGAATCGTGTATCCGCCCGAGCGCACCGCGTCGGCGGAAAGGGAAAGCGCCTGCGCCGCCTCGTCCAGCACCGCGTCCATGTACCAGCCGTACGCGCGCGATTCCGCCGCCTGCGGATTCAGATTCAGCGGTTCGCTCTTCGCTTCGGCGGCCTCGCCGGCGGTCAGCATGCCGCATTCGGCCATTTCATCCAGAATGTGATTGCGCCGCGCGACGGATTTGTCGGGATTGATGTGCGGCGCATAGATCGACGGCGCCTTGATGATTCCCGCCAGCAGCGCGCATTCGGCGGTCGTCAGTTCCTCGGGCGTTTTTCCGAAATACGCCTTCGCCGCGGCGGATACGCCGTAAGCGCCGGAGCCGAAATAGATCGTATTGAGATAGCATTCCAGAATCTGCGCCTTGGTGAGCTTTCGCTCCAGCTTCAGGGCCAGAAACGCCTCCTGCGCCTTGCGGGAGAGCGTTTTTTCGCTCTTTAAATGCGTGAGCTTGATCAGCTGCTGCGTGATCGTCGACGCGCCCTGCGAATACGAGCGCGTGCGCAGGTCGTTCAGCGCCGCGGCGGCGATGCGGCGCAGGCTGATTCCGTGGTGCTCGTAAAAGCGCTGATCCTCGGCGGCGATGAACGCGTTCTGCAGCGTCTCGGGGATAAGGTCGATCGAGGTCCACGCGCTCGCCCGCACGCCGGACAGCGCGCCCACCGCGTCGCCCTCCGAATCCAGCACGATCGACGCCTGCGGCGGCGCGTAGATCTTATTCAAATCCAGCTTTTGCCAATGGGGGATATCGAGCTTCCAGATCAGCAGCCCGATCAGCGCAACGCCGAGGCCGAGAAGCGCGATTTTGATTTTTTTGCGCATGCCGTTCACCGCCCTTTTTGATTTGGATAGTATTCTTTCCCACATTCCCCCGAATTAGACATTCCTTACAGAAGTTGTTCGTGGACAAACGCGCGCGCGGTTGTTACAATACAAACACAGGTTATTCCCGGGAGGATGATGGAATATGAAGCGCTGGTACAAAATGCTGCTCGCCGCCGCCATTGCGCTGGCCGCGGCGGGAATCGCGCTGACGGTAACGACGGGGGCCAATCGCGAATCGATCGCGCGCTGGGCAATCGGCGGATCGATGGCCGCGATGCTCGCCTGCGCGCTTCTGCGGCCGAGGGCGGCGCGCGCGGAGGAAGCCGCGGAGGCGTATGGCAGAGTCGATCCGGCGCGGCAGACGTGTACGTTTCAAAACGTCGCCGCCAACGACGAAGCGCGCGAAAGCCTGATTCAATTGAGCGAGTATCTGAAAAATCCGGAAAAATACGCGCAAATGGGCGCGCGGATGCCGAAGGGCGTGCTGCTCTACGGCCCGCCGGGCACGGGAAAGACGCTGCTGGCGCGGGCGCTTGCCGGAGAAGCGGGCGTTCCGTTTTTCGCGCTGAGCGGCTCGGATTTCGTGGAAAAATATGTCGGCGTGGGCGCGATGCGCGTGCGCGAGCTGTTCCGGCGCGCGCGAAAGGCCGGCAAATGCGTTATTTTCATCGACGAAATCGATGCGATGGGCAAAATGCGCGGCGAGAATTCGTCCGACGAGCGCGATCAGACGCTGAACGCGCTGCTGAGCGAAATGTCCGGCTTCCGCTCGGGCGAGGGCATTCTGGTCGTGGCGGCGACGAACCGCGTGGAAATGCTCGATTCGGCGCTCACGCGGCCGGGCCGGTTTGATCGCAAGATCGAGGTGGGCCTTCCCGGCAGGAAGGAGCGGCGGAGCATTCTCGCGCTGCACGGCCGGGGAAAGCCGATGGCGGACGACGTCGATTTGGATCAGATTGCCGCGGAAACGGCGTATTTCTCCGGCGCGTCGCTGGAAAATCTGCTGAACGAGGCGGCGATTCTCGCAGTGGAGCGCGGCAAATCGGCCATCGGCATGAGCGAGCTGCGCGCGGCGCTGCTGGAGACCTCGGTCGGCAAATCGCGCGAGAGCCGGGCGAGCGAGCGCGAGCGGAGAATCATTGCGATTCATGAAGCCGGCCACGCGATTGCGGTGTGCAGTCTGCTCGGCGAGAGCGCGCTCCGGCGCGTGAGCATTCTTCCGGCGGGCCACGGCGCGGCGGGCTACAACCTGACCGTTCCGGAGGAACGCGTGATTTACGAAAAAAGCGATCTGGAAAAGCAGCTGTGCGTGCTGCTTGCGGGCCGCGCGGCGGAGGAAATCGTGTTTGGCAATCAGGGAATCACTACCGGCGCGGAGAGCGATCTTTCGCGCGCCGCCGAGATTGCGGCGGCAATGGCGATGCAGTTCGGCCTCGCGGGCGAGCCGGCGATTTCCGCAAAGGCGCTCGCGCGGGCGTGCGGCACTGCGGGCGGCGTGGAGGGCGCGATTCGCGAAATCCTGAACGCGGCGTACGAACGGGTTAAAAACCTGCTGGGCGCGCAAATCGAATCGCTCGGCGCGCTGGCGGAGGCGCTGCTGAAAAATGAAACGCTGTCCGGAAGTGAGGTGCGCGCGGTTTTGTCGAGCGAAAGCGCGATTGCGACGGCATAAGACCTTTTTCCCGCAAGGAAACGACAGAAGCGGCATGGAATCATCCGTCCTGAGCAACAGGAGGATGATTTCATGCTTTTATATGAAAAGAAAAAGGGAACCCTGACCGTGCGGCTCGTGGGCGAGCTCGATCATCGAGTGGCCGCGGCGGTGCGAAGCGAGCTGGACACGCTGATCATGGACGCGCGCGTGCGCAGGCTGGTGTTTGATTTGGGCGAGCTGGAATTCATGGACAGCTCGGGAATCGGCCTGATCATCGGGCGCTACAAGCTGATGGCGCGGCGCGGCGGCAGCGTCGCGGTGATCTGCCCGGATGGAAAGATCGATCGGATTTTCCAGATGGCGGGACTGTATCAAATCATCGAACGATTGGCCTGACGGGAGGGCGTTGAATATGAGCATCAGAAATGAAATGCGGCTGGATTTTCCGGCGCTGGCGGAGAACGAGGCGTTTGCGCGCATGGCGATCAGCGCGTTTCTGCTTCCGCTGAATCCGACGATCGAGGAGCTGGCGGACGTCAAAACCGCCGTGTCCGAGGCGGTGACGAACGCGATCATTCACGGCTATGCGGGCGAGCGCGGCACGGTGCGCATGCACGCGTATTACACGGACGAGGCGACGCTCACGGTGGATATCATCGATCGCGGCTGCGGCATTGCCGATATCGCGCACGCGCGCGAGCCGTTTTACACAACCGCGCCCGGCGACGAGCGCTCCGGCATGGGCTTTACGGTCATGGAGAGCTTTATGGATTCGGTTGAGGTGCGCTCCGAGGTTGGCAAGGGCACCACGGTTCGCCTGATCAAGCGTTTGGACGCGCGCACGGAAGCGGTCGCGCGTCACGCTTGAATGCCGGGCAGTACCAAAGCACGCGCGAAAAGCTCGAGCGCGCCCGCGCGGGAGACGAACGCGCCCGGGAAGAGCTGGTCGAGGAAAACATCGCGCTGGTGCGCTATCTGGTAAAGCGCTTTATCGGCCGCGGCGCGGAGACGGAGGATCTGTTTCAGTACGGCTGCATCGGACTGCTCAAGGCGATCGACCGGTTCGATCCGGACTATCCGGTGCAGTTTTCAACCTATGCCGTTCCGGTGATTCTGGGCGAGATTCGCCGCTTTTTGCGCGACGACGGGCCGATTCACATTTCGCGCACCATTCACGACAACGCCCGCCGGGTCGCCGCGTTTCGCCAGGAATGGCTGACCGCGCACGGCTGCGAGCCGAAGCTGGACGAGATCGCGCAGGCGCTTTCCCTTTCGCGGGAGGACGTTGTCATGGCGCTGAACGCGCCGGGCCGCGTGCGCTCGCTCAGCGAGCCGATTGCGGGTGGCGACGGCGATTTGCGCCTGATGGACGTGCTCGGCTCCGAGCCGATGCGCGAGGTGGATTCGCGGATTACGCTTTCGCAGCTGCTGCGCGATCTGTCCGACGAGGAACGCACGCTGATCGTGCGCCGGTATTTCAAATCCCATACGCAATCGGAAATCGCGCGCGATATGGGCATTTCGCAGGTGCAGGTCTCGCGGCTCGAGAGCCGAATCCTCAAAAAAATGCGCGCTGCGGCGGGGGAGAGCTAGGGCGTATCTGAAAAGCGCCCCCGAGATTCCGTTACGGAACCCGATACGCCTTGAGCAGCTGCGCATGCAGCGCGCGCACGGCCGCGGCCTTTTCCTTCTCCGGCACGAGAAAGCGCGCGCAGCCCTCGTCCCGCGCGATCGCAATGCAGTTTTTCGGCGGCTGAATTTCGGAGGAACCGAAGGCGGAAATCATGGCGAGAGAGCCGTATTCGCGCACGGGATAGACGCGCTCGCCGTCGGCATTCAGGAATTCCGGCGCGTCCAGCTGCTCCAGCAGGCGCATTACGCCCGGATCGCTCGATTGAAGCAGTCCGAAGCCCGATTGCGCGCATGCGCAGCAAACGCTGCGGCGCACGGAATCGGAAACGTAGGTTCCCGGAAGCGCCGGTGAAAATGTATTGCGCATCACGAGCGGCACGCCCGCCTCCATCAGCGGTTTCAGGCAATCCGGATGCAGCACGTTCGCGCCGGCGCGCGCGATCGCCTCCATCTGGGAATAGCTCACCAGCGGATGGCAGATCGCGTCCGGGCAGAGACTCGGATCGGCGCTCATCAACCCGTCCACGTCCGTCCAGTTTTCGTAAATGCCCGCCTGCAGATACGCGGCGAGCAGCGCGCCGGTAACGTCCGAGCCGCCGCGCGGAAACAGCGCGATTTCGCCGTCCGGACGGCTTCCGTAAAAGCCGGGAATCACGGCCGAATGCAGCTTGAGCGCCATTTTGCGAATGGATTTGGCGGTTTCCGCCTTCAGAAGCCGCCCGCGCGCGTCGAAATGAAACAGCTCCGCCGCGTCCACGAACGGCAATTGCGCAAATTCGGCAAACACGCGCGCCGCGAGGTATTCGCCGCGCGAGGCGAGTCTTTCCGGCGAGGCGCGAAGATCCAGCGATTTTTCAATCAGCCCCTTTTCCAGAGACACGCCGAGCGCGCGGGCGAGCTCCTCGAACCGCGCCCGCGCAATGCGAACGCCCTCCTCGGTGCGCGCGCAGAGCAGATCGGTGATCTTCGCGTCGCCCGGAAAGCGCCGCCCGGGCGCGGAGAGCACGATGAAGCGACGGCGGCGGCGCGCGGCGAGAATCTGCATGCATCGGCGCAGACCCGCCGCGTCCGCAAGCGAGCTTCCGCCGAATTTGGATACCACAATTCCCATATTGATCCCCCTTCATGCTGCAAAAAACAGCGGCGGGAAAGCGAAAAGGACTCGCTTTCCCGTTATTTTAATGGAATTCGTTTTTCCGGTGCATCCTATGATCCGCGGGCGCGGCGCGTGCGGTTGTTAATTTCTGATAATACAAAAAAATAAAAGGATTTTTTCGCATAGGCGTTGTATATTGTAATATAAATAGCGAATCGACGCGGAAAAGCATTAAATTTGCGTGTAACGCGGTCGATTTTTGCAGGAATTTGCGCAAACCCGGCGAATTAACCAGAAGCCGTGTCACGGGCGACGACTATAAAGGGAGATAGCATGAGCGGAAGAGTTTCGGATCAATGGCTGGACGAGCTTCGCTCGCGCGTCCGATTGGAGGAGGTCGTCTCCGAATACGTGCCGCTGAAGCAGAAGGGAAAGCGCTATTGGGGCTGCTGTCCGTTTCACAATGAAAAGACGCCGTCGTTCAGTGTGGACGCTTCCGCGCAGCTGTATTACTGCTTCGGCTGCCATAAGGGCGGAACGGTGATTCAGTTCGTGATGGAAATGGATCGTCTGGAATTCATGGAAGCGGTCAAGGTTCTCGCGGAGCGCGCGCATATGGAGCTGCCGCAGGGAACGAGCGAGGCGGCCAATCGCAAACAGGCGGACGAACGCGAGCGCATCCTCGAGGCCAACACCCTCGCGGCGCGCTTCTTTCATTCCAACCTGTGGTCGCCGGACGGCGCGGAGGCGCTGAATTACCTCTACGGCCGCGGGCTGAACGATTCGGACATTCGCCGCTTTGGCCTCGGCGCCGCGCCGCACGGCTGGGATACGCTGTATAAGGCGCTGACCGCGCAGGGCTTTTCTCCGGAAACGCTCGAGCGTGCGGGGCTGGTGGTGCGCAAGGGCGATCGCGCGTTCGATATGTTTCGCAATCGCGCGATTTTTCCGATCATCAGCGCGCAGGGCGCGGTGCTCGGCTTCGGCGGCCGCGCGATGGGCGATGCGCAGCCGAAATACCTGAACACCTCGGAAACGCCCGTATTCAACAAGCGCCAGGGATTGTATGCGCTCAACATGGTTAAAAAGGAGCGAAATTTGAACCGACTGGTGCTGGTTGAGGGCTATATGGACACCGTTTCGCTCCGGAAGCACGGCGTGCCCGGCGTGGTGGCCACGCTCGGAACGGCGCTGACCGAGGAACAGGCGCATCTGATGAAGCGATACGCGCCGGAGGTCTGGATCAGCTACGATGGCGACGGCGCGGGCCGCAAGGCGGCGCTGCGCGCGCTGGATATCTTCGATGCGGAGAATCTTCGCGCGAGGGTGATCGATTATCCCGGCGGCATGGATCCGGACGATTTCGTCAAGGCTAACGGGCAGGCGGGCTTCGACGCGCTTCCCAAATTGGAGGCGACGGAATACCGCATGTTGCGCGCGAAGGACGATCTCGACCTGGACACGCAGGAGGGCATGACGCAATACGCAATGCGCTGCTGCGAGATTCTGAAAAAGGTCAAAAGCCCGATTGAGGCGGAGAATTATCTGCGCAGGCTGGCGAGCGAAACGGGCTATGATCGCGAGACGCTGCTGGCGCAAATCGGAACGATCAGCGTGCAGACGGCACCCGTGAGATCGCGCGCGCCGGTGCATAAGCCGCAGAGCGATTCGGTTCTGGCGGAGCGCGAGCTTCTGACGCTGGCGGCGCAGGGCCTGATTCCGCCGAATGCGATTGACACGAGCGATTTTACCGAGGGCGCGCGCCGGCAGCTGGCCGAATGTCTGATTTCGGGCGGCGAGGTGAGCGCGCTGCTGGAATCGATGAACGATGCGGATCGCATGACGGCGATGGAGGCCCTGAATTTCGAACCGGTCCCTGAGGATCGGGAGAGCGCGCTGAAGGCGGCGGAGGAACTGCAGAAAACCATCCGCAGAGACCGGCTGGACGCGCGGGCGCGGCAAATACAGGAAGAAATCAAGACGGCGAGCGGCGAAAAAAAGCGCGCGCTTTACGAGCAGCTGCTGAAAATCAACGAGCAGCTTTGAGACGAACCGGTCGAAAGGAGTGTCGATGAATATGGATAAGGAAAGCATGGACGCAATGAAGGCGCGAATTAGCGAGCTGATTGAGACCGGAAAGTCGAAAGGCGTCCTGACTTATAAGGAAATTATCGAGCAGCTGGGCGATATCGAATTGGATCCCGACCAGTTTAACCGTATATTGGACACGCTGTCGGGGCTGAATATCGACGTTATTAAGGACGATCCGGTGCCCGACGCGGCGGCGATCGCCGAAACCGAGGAGGAGGAAATCGACATCTCGGTTCCGGAAGGAACGTCGATCGACGATCCGGTGCGCATGTATTTAAAGGAAATCGGCAAGGTGCCGCTTCTGAGCGCGGAAGAGGAAATCGAGCTGGCCAAGCGCATCGAGGAGGGCGACGAGGACGCGAAGCATCGCCTGAGCGAGGCGAACCTGCGCCTGGTCGTGTCGATCGCGAAGCGCTATGTCGGCCGCGGCATGCTGTTTCTGGATCTGATTCAGGAGGGCAATCTGGGCCTGATCAAGGCGGTGGAGAAGTTCGATTACCGCAAGGGCTATAAATTCTCGACCTACGCCACCTGGTGGATTCGCCAGGCCATTACCCGCGCGATCGCCGATCAGGCGCGCACGATCCGCATTCCGGTGCACATGGTTGAAACGATCAACAAGTTGATTCGCGTGTCGCGTCAGCTGCTGCAGGAATACGGCCGCGAGCCGCTGCCGGAGGAAATCGCCGAGGAAATGGGCATTCCGGAGGAAAAGGTGCGCGAGATCATCAAGATCGCGCAGGAGCCGGTTTCGCTGGAAACGCCGATCGGCGAGGAAGAGGACAGCCATCTGGGCGACTTCATCCCCGACGACGACGCGCCCGCGCCGGCGGACGCCGCTGCGTTCAACCTGCTCAAGGAGCAGCTAATGGGCGTGCTTTCGACGCTGACGCCGCGCGAGGAAATGGTCCTGAAGCTCCGCTTCGGCCTGGAGGACGGCCGCGCGCGCACGCTCGAGGAAGTCGGCCGCGAATTCAAGGTCACGCGCGAGCGCATTCGCCAGATCGAGGCGAAGGCTCTGCGCAAGCTGCGCCATCCGAGCCGCTCGAGAAAGCTGAAGGATTCGATCTGATGCACGAAAAGAGCATATCGCTGGACGCGCGGCTGAGTTGCATTGCCGAAATGGTCGGAAAATGCGATTGCTATGCCGATATCGGATGCGACCACGGGCGATTGGGCGCGTTTCTGCTCCAGCAGGACTGGGTAAAAAGAGCGATTCTGACCGATATTTCCGATTCGTCGCTTCAAAAGGCGCGCGCGCTGATTCGCCTGATCGGCGTGGAATCGCGCGCGCAGTTTGAGGTGTGCGACGGGCTGGACGGCCTGAATGCAAATGTGAATGCGATCGTGATCGCCGGAATGGGCGGAAGCACGATCGCTTCGATTCTGGAGCGCGGCCGGGAAAAGCTCGGCGCGGCGCGGCTGATACTGCAGGCGAACGTTGCGATTCCGGAGCTGCGCGAACGGCTGTGCGCAATCGGCTATCGCATTTCGGCGGAAAAGCTGGTGCGCGACGGGCGGCGCTATTACGTGATTCTTCTCGCCGAGCGCGGACAGGCGCAATACAGTTCCATCGAGCGCATCGTGGGCCCGATTCTGATGCGAGAGCGCCCGCGCGGGTTCGAGGACTACGCGGCGTATCGCCTCGGCATTGTGAAAAAGGCGCATGCGGGCGCGATTCGCGGCGGCGAGGACGCTTCCGAGCTGGAAGAGGAGATTCGCGCATGGGAGGCGTGCCTGAATGGCGAAAATTCATGAAATTCTGGGCCTGCTGAATTCCATCGCGCCGTTTGACGCGGCGGAGGAATGGGACAACGTCGGCCTGCTCGCCGGAACTCCGGAGGGCGAAACGGAGCGCGTGCTGTGCGCGCTGGATCTGAATCGCGCGGCGATTGAGCGCGCGAAGGAGATTGGCGCGGGGCTGATCGTCACGCACCACCCGGTGCTGTTTCGCGGGAGAAAGAATCTGCGCGAGGACGACCTGGAGGGCGCGCTTTTGTGCGAGCTGATTCGCGCGGGAATTGCGCTGATTGCGATGCACACGAATTACGATATCGCGCATCCCGGCGTAAATGACGCGCTGGCGGCGGCGCTGGGGCTTCGGAACGTGGCCGCGCTGCCGTGCGGCATGTGCGTGGGCGAACTGGACGGGGCGGAAGCGCTCTCGAGCTTTGCCGCGCGGACGGAGCGCACGCTTTGCGACGCGGTGCGCGTTTATGGATGCGCGGCCAGGAGCGTTCGCCGCGTGGCGGTCATGGGCGGTTCGGGCGCGGATTACGTTCCGGACGCGCTGAACGCGGCTGCGGACGCGTTTGTCACGGGCGAAATTGGCTATCATCGCGCGCTGGACGCGGTCGATCGCGGGCTTTGCATACTGGAAGCGGGCCATGCGGCGACGGAAAAACCGGCGATCCCGGCGCTGGCGGGGGCTTTACAAAACGCCGCAAATGCGGTACAATGTAAGTTACATGTGGAATTCCTTTGAGGAAAACCCGGATTATAGGAGGAATTGGCTATGCGGTTGGACGACCTTTGGCAGTTTATGCAGGTTGACATGGAGGCGGATCGCTTTGAAAGCAAGATGCGCCAATCGGAAAACCGACAGAAGCTGCTCAAGCAGCGCAGCTTTTTGATGGATCAGCAGGCGAATATGAAGAAGATCGAGGCGGATATCGCCGCGATGCAGGATCGTCTGGAGGCCGTCAACGATGAAGCGCAGCGGCTGGAGAAGCAGCTCGGCGCGCTGACCGCGGAGATCGAGGCGAATCCTCCGACGAGCGTGGAAGAGGCGGAAAAGTCGATTCAGGCGATGCAGAAGCTGAGCGACACGCTTTCGCATTACGAGCAGGAGCTCGTGAAGATTCGCAAGGACAGCGAAACCCGCGATCGCCAGCAGAAGGAGATCCGCGTTCGCGCCGCGCGCACGAAGGTGGAATACGATCAGCTCAAGCAGGTCTACGACAAGGAATACAAGGTCGACCTCGCGCAGCTGCAGAAGCTGAGAGCCGATATCGAAAAGGCGGCGGTGACGGTGGATCCGCAGATGCTGGAGCGCTATCGCTCGATCAAGCAGCATTGCACGCCGCCGATGGCGAAGCTCGTGGCCGGCCAGTGCGCGGGATGCTTCATGGCGCTGCCGAGCGCGACGCTGCTGAAGCTCAAGGAGGGCGACGGCATCGTGGAATGCGACAACTGCGGCCGCATCATTTACATGACGGAAGAGGAAAAGTAATTTTAATCGATGTTGATTGTGAGGATGCCAGACGATCGCAGGCGCGCGTCGCTTGAGGAAAGTCCGAGCACCACAGGGCAGGATGCCGGTTAACTGCCGGCGGAGGCGACTTCAGGGAGAGTGCAACAGAGATATACCGCGTGCCCGCAAGGGCGCGTAAGGGTGGAAAGGCGAGGTAAGAGCTCACCGACGACTTGGCAACTTGTTCGTCCTGTAAACCCCATCCGGTGCAAGATTGATAGGGAGACGTTTGCGGCGGCCCGTCGTGTCTCCGGGTAATCGCTAGAGCCTGCTGGCAACTGCAGGCCCAGATAGATGATCGTCCAATACAGAACTCGGCTTACAGACATCGCTCACAATTTTCATAAACAGGCGGCTGCACAATGCGCGGCCGCCCTTTTCTTATGGAAAAAGCCCCCCTCATTGTGAGGGGGTTCAGACTGTCGAAAAATCCCGGAGAGCTCGAGAGGGCCGCAGCCCTCTCGAACTTTCAATCGAGTCCAGCGGCGTGTACGGTGGGCGCGGGGCTATTTTATCGCAGGGAAATCCCATTTCCCGGAGAGAAAATAGCTACTTTGCAGATTTTGCGCCCGGGGATTCTGAAAGAATCCTAGCAAAATCTGGAGGGGGTGGCAGTGGCGGGGGAGCTTGCTCCCCCGTCCACCAGCTTGTCAAAAAGACTTTTTTGACAAGCCGAGCCCCCTCTTTGCGAGGGGGCGATCGGTCAGTTCTCCGGGGTCAGATCGATATACCGCGCGATCAGAACCGGATAGTATTCGCTCTTGTAAAGGTCATGGCCGGATACGTCCGCATAGGCGGTGTAGCTGCGCCCGTAGGACACGCTCGTGACCGACGAGTGGTTCTCCAGAATCAGCAGCTGGCGCTCGGTATCGGTGCCGACATTCATGATATAGCAGCTCTGGCCGTTGATTTCCACCGTATCGATGATCGGGCCGACGCACTTGAACACCTTGCCGTGCCACTGCTCGTACAGGCGCTGCAGGCCGGAGTAGTCCATCTTCCAAGCGGTCTTGGAGTATTCCGCGAGCGTCGGGCGGTATTCGATCGACATGTTGATGACCGTGTCCTCCTTGCCGGGCTTCGTGATCCGGAATCGCACCGCATTGTCACCGAAGCTGGACAGCTTTGCGATGAATTCGAAATCGCCGGTGGCGTGGTCGATGTTCAGGCTCTCCGGAATGTAATCGGTCTCGACGGTGATTTCCGCCTCCGGATCGATCGTTCCCTTGATGGGCGCGGTCTTGCTGTTGGAATAATTCTTGACCGACGTGGACAGCTCGAACGCGATATCGTAGGCCTGGCGGTAAATCGTGATATCCCGGCGCGATTCATGATGCTGCGGCGTGCGCACCAGCAGCGTGTAGGTATTGTCGCCGATCGGATAGACGTTGACGTTCTGCGAAAGCAGTCCGTCGCGCCCGACCATATCGGTCACATCCTCGCCGTTGACCTGCACCGTGCTTCCCGGAACGACCTGCACCTCGAGCAGGTAAAGCGAAGTGGCGACCGTCTGCCGATCCTTCGCGGGGCTGATGACCGTAATCGGCGAATCCGGAACCAGAACGTCAAAGGAAATCTGCGGCAGCTGCGTGCGCTCGCCGGCCTCGCTGACCAGCACGGGGGAGAGCGTGACGGCCGCGGATTCCACGTCCAGCACGTCGCCGGTAAACCAGTCCGCGTCGGCAATCGAAATGCGCGCGACGCCGCCGCTGATGCTGAGCGAGCGATTCAGCTCCGGAAGGAAGATCTGATCGCCGTCCTTTCCATAGAATACGATCGAGCGGCCGGCGCGGCCGTCGTCGAGCGTAATGGTGTTGATCGTGGGCGTGTATTCGCCGCGCGTGTACAGGCGCTGAATGCGATAGCTGGTGATCCAGAAGGTCAGCTTATAGGCCAGCAGGCAGATTGCGAGCACGGAAAAGACGCACATCAGCGCAATAAACGCGCGTTGCATCAGCGGCCGGCGCTCGGAAACGCGCTTTTTCGCCTTCAGCGGCTGCTTGCAGCTGGGGCAGAATTGCATTTCCGCGCTGACATTGCTTCCACAATAGGGACATTTCAAACCGGGTGTTCCTCCTTGTATGCGTATATCGGGGGCGACGGCCGCGAGCCGCCGCATGCGTATGCCCATTTATTATACCACAAAAGCGGAAAAAAAGAAATGTTTTCGGAATTTTCGCTTTTTTACTCGACTTTTTGCGATTCTATGTTATAATAGGGAAAGACGATAAACGATTTGGAGGTGTCCGAATGGACGATTTTCTCGAGACTGTAGCAAGGCGCAAGCGGCAGGGCGCATATACGGCGATTTATTTCCTGACCTGGGTGCTGATTGTGCTGTTCGGTTTCTATGCGCTGCTCAACTTTTCGTCGATGATCGGCGTAAAGGAGGACGGCTCGGGCATACAGTTCAATTTTCAGGCGCTGATCATGGCGCTGGTAACGGGCGGCATCGCGTTTTTGCTGTGGCGCAGAAGCGATTATTGCCGCGTGGAATATGATTACACGTTCACCAACGGCATTCTCGATGTTTCGCAGGTGCTGAACAACAAGCGCCGCCGCTATCTGACCGCGCTGGACATGAAGGACGTGGTTCGCTGCGGCCCCACGCAGGGCCCGACGTTTGAAAAGACGCTGCGCGAAAACGGCCTCAAGCGGCACAACTGGTTCCTGAATCGCGATGCGAATCTGTATTACTTCTATTTTGTAAAGAACAACGTAAAGCATCTGGCAGTGCTCGAGCTGACCGACGACATGATCGCGATGATCCGCAGCAAGAGCTATCTGCAGCGCGGCGTCTGGGCGGCGGACGACGGCAAATCCGGCTATGGCGTATCTTGATAACAGCGCGACCACGCGTCCCTGCCCGGCGGCGGTGGACGCGATGGTTCGCTGCATGACAGAAGGCTATTACAATCCCTCCAGCGTCTACCGCCCCGCGGTGGACGCGTTTCGCGCTGTCCGGGAGGCGCGCGAGACGCTGCTCGGCGCGGTGCATGCGGCCAGTACATGCAACCTGATTTTCACCTCCGGCGGCACGGAGGCCAACAACCTCGCCATTCTCGGCTCGGCGGCGACGTTGCGCGACCGGCGCGTGATTGCCGTTACGGCGGTGGAGCATCCGTCAGTGCGCGAATCGTATGAAAAGCTGCGCGAAGGCGGCTTTGACGTGCGCGTTATCGGCGTAAACGAGCGCGGCGAACTGGATTGGACGGCGCTGGAAAAGGCGCTCGACGACGGCGCGGCGCTGGTCAGCTGCATGCAGGTCAACAACGAAACGGGCGCGCTGCTGGATTGCGAGCGCCTGTACAGAACGGTCGCCGGCCGCGCACGGATTCACGTCGACGGCGTGCAGGGCTTTCTGCGCGTGCCGTTCGATATGAAATATGCGGATCTGTATACCATCAGCGGCCACAAGATTCACGGGCCGAAGGGAATCGGCGCGCTGATCGTGAAAAAGGGCGTGCGCCTGATTCCGAGGCAGGTCGGCGGCGGGCAGGAGAGCGGCTTGCGCTCCGGCACCGAAAACACGCCCGGAATCGCGGGCTTTGCGGCGGCGGCGCGGGAAATGATGAACGGAAACGCGGAAATGCGCGATTCGCTCATGCAGAAAAAACTCGGAATGATTCGGGCGTTTCAGCAGGCGGTTCCGGAATCGGCAATCAACGGGCCCGATCCGGAAAGCGCGGCGCCGCACATCGTGAACATGCGCTTTCCCGGCGTGCGCGGCGAGGTAATGCTGCACGCGCTGGAGGCGGAAAACGTGTATGCATCCACAGGCAGCGCGTGCTCGTCGAAAAAGCTGAAGGTGAGCGGCGTGCTGACGGCGATGGGCATTCCTGGCGCGGAAGCGGAATGCTCGCTGCGATTCAGCTTAAGTCCGCATACGACGGAGGAAGAGATCCGGGAAGCGGCGGCGGCGCTGAAAAAGTGCTATTCGCTGCTGAAGGGCTATAAGAGGAGATAACGAATGCGAAACGTGCTTCTGGTTCGCTATGGCGAGGTATTTTTAAAGGGCGCAAATCGTCCGCACTTCCTGAAGGTGCTGAACGACAACGTTAAAAAGGCCGTAAAGCCGATCGGCGGCAAGGTGTGGATGTCGGATTCGCGCATTTACGTGTCCGATTTCACCGATTTGCAGGATTGCATCGACCGCGTGACGAAGGTGTTCGGCATTCATTCGGTCAGCCCCGCGGTGGAAATGGAAAAGGATCTGGACGCGATCGGCGAAAAGGCGATCGAAATGATGCGCGATTACGAGGGCACGTTCAAGGTCTTCGGCCGGCGCTCGGACAAGAGCTTTCCGCTGAATTCGATGGAAATCGGCCAGGAAATCGGCGGCCGCGTGCTGGATTCCAATCCGAAGCTCTCGGTGGACGTGCACAATCCGCAGCATAAACTGCATGTCGAAATTCGCGACAACGCCTATCTGTGCGTCGAGGAAATCAAGGCGGTCGGCGGCATGCCGATGGGCACCGGCGGGCGTGCGGCGCTTCTGCTGTCCGGCGGCATCGATTCTCCGGTCGCGGGCTATCAGATCATGAAGCGCGGCGTGCGCTGCTGCGCGATTCATTTCATGAGCCCGCCCTATACCGGCGAGCTCGCGCGCGACAAGGTGATGCAGCTGGCGAAGCAGCTCAGCGCGTATTCCGGCGGCATGCGCGTGTATCTCGCGCCGTTTACGAAATGCCAGCTCGAGATCCATGAAAAGTGCCCGGAGGGACTGGGCACGCTGATTACCCGCCGCTTCATGATGCGCATTGCGGAAAAAATCGCGCGCAAGGACGGCGCGTCCGCGCTGATCACCGGCGAAAGCATCGGCCAGGTCGCTTCTCAGACGATGGAGGCGCTCGTCTGCACCGACGCCGTGGTCAACATGCCCGTCTTCCGCCCGCTGATCGGCCTGGATAAGACGGAAATTATGGAAATTGCGAACAAAATCGGCACGTATGAAACCTCGATTCTGCCCTACGAGGACTGCTGCACGGTGTTTACGCCGCGCCATCCCGTGACCAGGCCGAAGCTGAACACCATGCCGGACGCGGAGCGCAAGCTCGACGTGGAGGCGCTGGTGAACGAGGTTGTTGAAAACACGGAAATGATCATTCTCTGACAGAGCCGGCGGCGTGCGTTCGCGCGTCGCCCGTTTTGTTTTCCAATGAAAAGGAGCCGAAGATGACCGTTCAGGAATACATTCAGAAGCTGAAAAACGATCCGTTTTTCATGAAAAACGTGACCGAATGGCGCGTGCTGCCTGCGCGCGAAGCGCATTACGGCGAATTTCCGGAAGCGCTGGACACGCGCGTGATCGACGTGCTGCGCGCGCGCGGCATTCAAAGGCCGTACATTCACCAGAGTCTGGCGATGGAGGCGGCGATTGCGGGGCGCGATTTCGTGGTCGTTACGCCGACGGCCTCCGGAAAGACGCTCTGCTACAACGCGCCGGTGCTGAATGCAATTCTGAAGGATCCGTCTGCGCGCGCGCTGTATCTGTTTCCGACGAAGGCGCTTTCCAGCGATCAAGTGGCGGAGCTGTATTCCATGATCGAGGACATGGGCGAGGACGTAAAGGCATATACCTATGACGGCGACACGCCCGCGTCCGCGCGCACGGCGATTCGGCAGGCGGGCCATGTCGTGGTCACGAATCCGGACATGCTGCATCAGGGAATCCTGCCGCACCACGCGAAATGGGTCAAGCTCTTCGAGAATCTGCGGTATGTCGTGATCGATGAAATTCACGCCTATCGCGGCATATTCGGCTCGAACCTCGCCAACGTTCTGCGCCGGCTCAAGCGAATCTGCGCGTTTTACGGCGCGAATCCGACGTTCATCTGCTGCAGCGCAACGATCGGCAATCCCAAAGAGCTGGCCGAGAAAATGACCGGCAGAGAAATGCTGCTGATCGATCAGAACGGCGCGCCGGCGGGCGAGCGGCACGCGATTTTTTACAATCCGCCGGTCGTGAACGCGCAGCTCGGCATTCGCGCGGGCTCCATTCCGGAAACGCGGAAAATCGCCGAATCCATGCTGAAGGCGAACGTTCAGAACATCATATTTGCCCGCGCGCGGCTGACGGTCGAGGTGCTGGTGCGGTATTTGAAGGACGCGGTGCGCGATCCCTTGGGCAACGCCGGGCGCGTGCGCGGCTATCGCGGCGGCTATCTGGCCACGCAGCGGCGGGAGATCGAGCGCGAGCTGCGCGCCGGAAAGATCACGACCGTCGTTTCCACGAACGCGCTGGAGCTGGGCATCGATATCGGCCAGCTCGACGCGTGCATTCTCTGCGGCTATCCGGGCACGATTGCGAGCACCTGGCAGCAGGCGGGCCGCGCGGGGCGGCGGGGAAGCGTCTCTTTGATGATTCTGGTCGCGAGCTCGAGCCCGCTGGATCAGTATATCGTGAATCATCCGGGCTATTTCTTCGGCCAGTCGCCGGAGATCGCGCTGATTAACCCGGACAATCTCTATATTCTGCTCAACCACCTGAAATGCGCGGCCTACGAGCTGCCGTTTGAGGAAGGCGAAAAGTACGACGATTTGCCCGAAACGGAGGAGCTGTTGGGTTATCTGACGGAGCAGTCGATTCTGCGGCTGGTCGGCGGGCGGTATTACTGGATGGCGGAGGAATTTCCGCAGGCGGGCATCAATCTGCGCGCCGCGTCGGATCAGAATTTCCTGGTAATCGACATTACCGACCCGAAAAAGCACCGCGTTATCGGCGAAATGGACCGGTTTACGGTGCCGATGCTGCTGCACAAGCACGCGATTTACATGCACGAGGGCACGCAGTATCAGGTTGAAGAGCTCGATTTCGAGGGCAAAAAGGGCTATGTCAAGCGCGTAAACGTCGGCTATTACACCGATGCGGATCTGACCACGAGCCTGAAGGTGCTGGACGAATTCGAATCCTGCCCAGACGGCGCGATGGTGCGCGCGCGCGGCGAGGTGCTGGTCTCGTCGATCGTTACGGTGTTTAAGAAAATCCGGTTCGACACGCACGAAAACCTCGGCTGGGGCCCGGTGACGCTTCCGGAGCTGGAAATGCAGACGACCGCGTGCTGGTGGACGCTTCCGGATGCGCTGGAGAGCGAATTCGAGCGCGAGGAACTCAAAAACGCGATGGTCGGCCTTGCGCATCTGCTGAAGAACATCGCGCCGATTTATCTGATGTGCGCGCCGCAGGATGTCAACGTCGTCTATCATGTCAAGGATCCGTTCACCGGAAAGCCCACGATTTATCTGTATGATTCGATTCCGGGCGGCGTCGGACTGTCCGACCGCATTTTCGAAATGGATCGCGAGCTGCTTTCGACGGCGCGGGAGATGCTGATCGGCTGCCCGTGTCCGGACGGATGTCCGAGCTGCGTCGGCGTGGCGGCGGGAACGGGCGCGAAACAGACGCTGAAGGCGATTCTGAATCGCCTGCTGGACGAACCGGTTTGTTAAAAGGCGCAAATTTCGGTTAAATCATGGGAGAAGCTGTGATTTTAGGGTGAATGTGTGCTATACTAAAATCGGTGCAGAAAACGCCATAAAGAGGCGTATTTGGCTTTTTATGTCCGCGCGCGTTGACGGCGGCATAAAAAATAGATTATGATTGGCGCGAAACAAATCAAATGCACAGCGGCAGGCGTTGCGCTGCCGTTGGAATTTGGCATAGCTTTTCGTGCCGCAGGAGGAGGTATTGCGGTTGGGCAAACGCAGCAAGGAGCCGAGGCTCAAGATCATTCCGCTGGGCGGCTTGGGCGAAATCGGCAAAAACATGACGGTATATGAGTATCAGAACGACATCATTGTGGTGGATATCGGATCGATTTTCCCGCGCGAGGACATGCCGGGCGTCGATCTGGTAATTCCGGACACGAGCTATCTGGATCACAATCGCGACAAGCTCCGCGGCTATTTCATTACCCACGGCCACGAGGACCACATCGGCGCGGTGCCGTATGTGCTCAAGGATCTTCCCGCGCCGGTTTACGGCACGAAGCTGACGCTCGCGCTGTGCGAAAACAAGCTGAAGGAGCATCGCCTGACCGGCAGCGTGCCGCTGAATGTGGTGGAGCCGGGCGACACGGTGCAAGCGGGCGTGTTCAAGGTTGAGTTTATTCACGTCAATCATTCGATTCCCGGCGCGTGCGCGCTGGCGATTCATACGCCGGTGGGCGTTATCGTGCACACGGGCGACTTCAAGATCGACTTTACGCCGCAGGACGGCGCGCCGCTGAATTTCGGCCGCTTTGCGGAGCTGGGCAATCAGGGCGTGCTCGCGCTGCTCGCGGATTCGACGAACGTCGAGCGCCCGGGCTATACGATTTCGGAAAAGAAGGTTGCCGAGACGTTTAATTCGCTGTTTGCCAAGGCGAACGGCCGCGTGATCATCGCGATGTTCGCGTCGAACGTATCGCGCATTCAGTCGGTGGTGGATTCGTCGGTGCGCTACGGCCGCCGCGTCTGCCTCGTCGGCCGCAGCATGGTCAACGTCGCCAAGGTCGCCATTCAGCTCGGATATCTGAACATTCCGGAGGGCAAACTGATCTCGGCGGACGATCTGGATCGCTATCCGGACGATGAAATTACGGTCGTGACCACGGGCAGCCAGGGCGAGCCGATGTCCGGCCTTTCCCGAATGGCGTTTGCGGAGCATCGCAAGCTCGAGATCCGCGAAAGCGACATGGTCATCATTTCGGCCACGCCGATTCCCGGAAACGAAAAATCCGTATCGCGCGTCATCAATCAGCTGTTCCGCATCGGCGCGAACGTGATTTACGAATCGCTCGCCGAGGTGCACGCCTCCGGCCACGCGCGCCAGGAGGAACTGAAGCTGATGCATTCGCTGGTGCGGCCGAAGTTCTTCATCCCCGTGCACGGCGAATACCGGCATCTGCATCATCACGCGACGCTCGCGCGCAATCTCGGCATGCCGTATGACAACGTGCTGATTCCCGAAATCGGCGACGTAATTGAGCTGGACGCCGACAGTCTGGACGTGACCGGCGTGGTGCCGAACGGCTCGGTGCTGATCGACGGCCTCGGCATCGGCGACGTCGGCGCGGTCGTGCTGCGCGATCGCAAGCATCTTTCCGAGGATGGATTGCTGATTGTAGTCATGGGCGTCGACCACGATCTGGGCAGCGTGGTGTCCGGCCCGGATATCATCAGCCGCGGCTTCGTCTATATGCGCCAGGCGGACGAGCTGCTGGACGGCGCGCGCGAGGCGGCGAAGCGGGCGATCGAGGCGTTCGGCCCGATCGATTCGACCGACTGGAACCACGTGAAAAACGATGTGCGCGAGTCCGTTCAGCGCTATATCTACGATACGATCAAGCGCAATCCGATGATTCTGCCGATCATCGTGGAAATCTGACGCGCGGGCGGGGGAGAAATCCATGAATCCATATGATCAGGCGCATCAGCTCGCGAACGCCCTGCGCGAAAGCGAGGAATACAAGGAATACGCCCGCCTGAAGGAAATCGCCTATGAAAGCGACGCAAATCGCGCGCTTCTGGACGAATACAGGGCGCTTCAGTTTCGCGTGCAGGCCCGGATGGCCTCCGGCGAGCGCGCGGACGATCAGGACATGCAGCGGCTGAACCAGTTGGGCGCGCTGCTGCAGTTCAATCCGGAGGCGAGCGCCTACCTGCTGGCGGAATTCAGATTTCAGCGAATGCTGTCGGACATCTTCAAGATTCTCGGCTCCGTGGCCGGAATCGATCTGGACATGCTGACGCAGGGCTGAAAGCTTAGGAGGGTTTCATGAGTCCGAAAAAGAGACGCGCAAGGAAAAAAACAGAAAGAAAGGCATTTATCACCCAGCGCTACGACACGCAGACGCTGCATGAGGAGCGCGAATACGGCCTGTTCTGGTATGCATGGCTGTGGAAGCTGCTCCGGCCGGTGATGATCTTTCTGTGCAGCGCGCTGATCGTAATCGGCATCGTGACCAAGGGCTACAACATGGTCTACGACCGCTTCCTCGCGCCGGCGAACAGCCTGGACGCGAGCCTGGTCGATTTCGAGGTCAAGAGCGGAGACACCGTTTCCGGCATCGGCCAGAATCTGGAGCAGGACGGTCTGCTTCGCAATCAAAAGGTATTCAAGTATCTGGTGCAGTTCAAGGGCCTGACCAATTCGCTGAGCTACGGCACCTACAAGCTCTCGCCGAGCATGACGGTGGACGAAATCATTACCGAGCTCACGAGCGGCAGCCAGACCAACGAGCGCGTGATTACGATCATCCCCGGCTGGACGGCCGAGGACATCGCGGATTACCTCGTCGGCATCGGCGCCATTGCGGATCGCAACGAATTCCTGACGCTGATGAACGACGTCGATCACTTTATCGGCTCGTCGTATGCGCTGCGCGCGGCGCACGATGCGGACGGCCTTGCAAACCGCAAATACGCGCTGGAGGGCTATCTCGCGCCGGATACGTATCGCATTTTCCTGTCCGCGACGCCGGAGAGCATCATCAATACGCTGCTGGCGCAGGACAACGCGGTCGTGGACGAGATCTTCTATTCCGATAACCGCGAATACTATACCGACGCGGACGGCACGGTGCGCGAGGTCGAGAAGTATCAGACGATGCTGAGCATGGACCAGTCGATCATTCTCGCCTCGATCATCGAAAAGGAAGCGTCGACCGCGGAAGACATGGCGCGCGTATCGGCGGTGTTCCACAACCGCCTGCGCCTGGGCATGAAGCTCGAGAGCGATCCGACGGCGACGTATCTGACGGGCGAAAAGAAGCTGGCGCTTTCCGAAAGCGAAATCAGCGCGCAGAATGCGTATAACACGTATTATGTCAGCGGTCTGCCGGCGGGCCCGATCTGCAATCCGTCGAAGACGGCGCTGAACGCCGCGCTGAATCCGGATATGACGTATATTCAGGAGGGATATCTCTACTTCTGCGCGACCGAGCCGGGCTCCGGAACGCTTGCCTTTGCCAAGACCAAGGAGGAACACGACGCGAACGTCGCGAAGTATCGCCCGCTGTGGGAGGCGTACGACCGCCAGCAGGCGAACAATCCGTAAAAAAACCGCATAGGATGTAGGGCGACCTTACGCTTGAGGAGGGGTAGCCCTATGTTCTTATCCGGAATGCTTCTGTGGCTGATCGAGCACGGCTGGGTAATGCTGCTCAGCATCGTTCCGCAGAGCGCGTTTCCCAAGCCGCTTGCGCCGGAGGAAGAAAAGCGCCTGATCGGCGAAATGATCGCCGGCAGCGAGAGCGCGCGTGTGAAGCTGATCGAGCACAATCTTCGGCTGGTGGCGCACATCGCGAAGAAATACGCGCAGTCCGGCGTCGATCAGGAGGATCTGGTTTCAATCGGCTCGATCGGCCTGATGAAGGCGGTGAACACCTTTCAGCCGGAGGCGGGAAGGCTCATGACCTATGCCGCGCGATGCATCGAAAACGAAATGCTGATGGCGCTGCGCGCCAATAAGCGCCACAAGGCGACTGCGCTGCTGGGCGAAAGCGCCGCGACGGACGCGGAGGGCAATGAGTTGCCGCTGGAGGAACTGCTCGGCACGGAACCGGATATGGTCGAAACCGCAGTGGAAACGGCGATCGAGGCGGAGCGCGCGATGCGATTGATGGAGAGCGTGCTGGATTCGCGGGAGCTGCGCGTGATTCAAATGCGCTACGGACTCAGCGACGGCCAGCCGCGCCCGCAGAAGGATGTGGGCGAAGCGCTCGGGATTTCGCGAAGCTACGTTTCCCGAATCGAAACGCAGGCGCTGAAAAAGCTGCGCGGCGCGATGAATGCAGGTGACAAAGCGGGAAAATTGTGCTAAAATAGAGCTACGCAATGCAAAAGGGGGTCGCTTCCATGCCCAATAACGCCGACGGCTATGCGGCAACGTTGCTCACGATCGCGCTTTCGCCGAATCGCGAGGAATATGCGCGCCCGCTGAGCAACCAGGAATACTATCGCCTGGAGGAGCGCGTGCGGGAATCCAACGCGTATCGCACGATCGGCGACCTGTTTGGCGAGGATATCAGCGGCCTGATGCTGCGTTTGGACGTTTCGGAGGAGGAGGCGTATCGGATATTTACGCTTCTGAACCGCGACGTGCATCTCTCCTATGCGATCGAGAGCTTCGCGGCGAAAAGCACCGGCATCGTTTCCAAATTCGACCCCGAATACCCGCATCGGCTGACGGCGCGCATGCGCAATATGGCCCCCGTGTTTTACTATCGCACCGGAAATGCGGAGCTGATCCGCAAACCCGCGATCGCCATAATCGGAATCAGCGGCGTGAAAACGACCGCGGAAGCGCGCGAGGGCGTGGAAACGATCGTTAAAAAAGCGACGGAACTGGGCTACGCGATTCTGACCGGCGGCGAGCTCGGCGTTTCGCGCGTGGCGGCAAACGCGGTGCTGGAATGCGGCGGCAGCCTGATCGACGTGCTGGGCGGCGGCTTTTACGAGCACATGCAGAATGAGATGATCACAGAACTGCTGAAACAGAACCGGTGCGCGCTTCTGTCGCTGGAACATCCGGAGGCGATGTTTACCATCAGCCATGCGATTGCGCGCAACAAGGTCATCTTTTCGCTCGCGGATGCGGCGATCGTTATCAACACAGACAATAAGCGCGGCGAAATCGACGCGCTGCAGAACCATTATTGCGACTGGATTTACGCCTGGAGCGGCTCCGGGCTGAATCATCAGCTGATTTCCCGCGGCGCAACGCCCGTGGCCGAGCTGCGCAGCATCGACATCGCCGCGCTGAGCCGCCATTGGAAGGCGTCCGAATCCGAACAGATCAGCATGTTTGATTCGATATAAGAGAATATGCAAAGCTCCCGACGAAAGCCGGGAGCTCTTTTCATGCCTTTACGCGCTGGAACACGATTGCGGTGCGGCTGGGAATGTAGGCCGCGAAGCCGACGCCCTTTTCGGGAACCGCCTTCGTGTGATACACGTATTTGCGATCCACGCGATCCTGACCGCCGTATTCGGTGTCGTCGGTGGTAAACAGCGCGCGATACGCGCCTTCGCCGGTCGCGTGCGCGGGCACGAAGAAATCGGTGGGCGAGCAGGAGGCGCTGAAGTTGAATACGTAAATCATATCGCCCTTCGCAAACGCGAGCAGCTTCTTTTCCTGATCGATCCAGAGATTCATCGCCGTCGGCTTGCTGAGCACGCGATAGCGGCGCACGAATTTCAGCATGTCGCGGTCGAACTGGTTCAGCCACGAGTATTTCAGGAACGGGCTGTCCGCCAGCGACCACTGCCGGCGCGCGTATTGATAGCTCCAGCCGTTGCCCTCGCGCGGAAAATCGATCCATTCCGGATGGCCGAATTCATTGCCCATGAAATTCAGATACGCGTCGCTTCCCAGCGTGAGCGTGATGAAGCGAATCATCTTGTGCAGCGCAATCGCGCGATCGATCGCGATGGAATGGTATTCCTTGGCCATGCCGGTGTACATCTCCGCATCCGCCATTCGGAACATCAGCGTCTTGTCGCCAACCAGCGCCTGATCGTGCGATTCGGTATAGCCGACGTTCTTCTCCTGCGGCCGGCGCGTGGTCAGCTCGTACCAGAGGCGATAGAGATCCCAATCCTGATCCGGCGTGTCCTTCACGAGGCGAATCCAGTAATCCGGAATGCCCATGGACAGCCGGTAATCAAAGCCGATTCCGCCATAGCGAATCGGAACGCACATGCCGGGCATGCCGCTCATGTCTTCCGCAATGGTGATCGCAAAGGGGTTGACCGCGTGCACCAGTTCGTTGGCCAGCTGCAGATACGTGACCGCCTCGACATTTGTGTTCAGGCTGAAATACTGCCGGTAGCTGGTGAAGCTCTCGCCCAGGCCGTGATTGTGATAAAGCATCGAGGTCACGCCGTCGAAGCGGAAGCCGTCGAAATGGTATTCCTCGATCCAGTATTTCAAATTGGACAGCAGGAAGTGAATCACCTCGTGCTTTCCATAATTGAACAGCCGCGATCCCCAGGCGGGATGATCGTCGGGCATGAAATACTGATCGGGCGTTCCATCGAACAGATTCAGCCCCTCGCCGACGTTCTTGCACGCGTGCGAATGCACCACGTCCAGCAGCACGTAAATGCCCAGCTCATGCGCGCGGTTGACCAGGTATTTCAGATCGTCCGGCGTTCCATACCAGCTGCTCGCGGCAAAGAAATTGCTGACCTGATAGCCGAACGACGCGTAATACGGATGCTCCATGATCGCCATCAGCTGAATCGTGTTGTAGCCGAGCGCCTGAATGCGGGGAAGAACGTTGTCGGCAAACTCGCGATAGGTGCCGATGCGCGGCTCCTCCTGCGCCATGCCGACATGGGCCTCGTAAATCAGCATCGGCGACGGCTTGTGCTTTTTGTAGCCGCCGTCCGTCCAGCGAAACGGCGCTTCCGGCTCCCAGACCACGCCCTCGAACCGGAGCGTTTCCGGATTCTGGCGCGTGGCGTGAATATAGGAGGGAATCCGGTCAAACCGCTTGCCGTCGTGCGCAATTTCAATCAGCACGCGCGAATTGTGGCTGATGGCGTCCGCGCCGGAAAGCGCAATTTCCCAAACGCCGCCCTCCCGCCGGGTCAGCGGATGCGAGGCGCGGTTCCAGTTGTTGAAGTCGCCGATTAGGTGAATCTCGTCCGCGCCGGGCGCCCATTCGCGGAAGACCCAGCCGTCCTCGGTTTTGTGGAAGCCGTAATAGAGATAGCCGTTTGCAAACGAGACGAGATCGGCCTTGTCGCCGAGCAGGCGCTGGCGCGTGTCCGCGTGCCGTTTCATGCGCAGCTCGATGTCACTTTCATAGGGCTTGAGAAAGGGATCGATGGACAAAATCTTGTAAGAAGCCTTTTTCGTGGTTTTCTTCATAGAATGTCACCTCCCGTTTGGCTCTATTATAGCGTGATTCGCGCCGCAAATCAAATTAAATTTTATTCGTTCTGCACATAAAGCCGCCCGCGCGCCCATAGGATGTTTGCATAAAAGCAAGGGAGGCGGGAACCATGCCGGAGCGCGCCTGGATGCGCTTTCTGCCGGACGAGCTTCGCGCGCAGGCGGCTCGGGACATGGCGGAGCTGACCGAGGTGCGCCTCCGCGCGGGCCGGCCCGCGCAGCTGGTCGCCGGCAAAAGGCGCTGGTTTACAGAAAACGCCGTTTCGCCGGAGCAGCTGCGCGAAATTGCGGTCGGCATGATGGAATACAGCTATTACGCGCGGGAAGGCGAGCTTTCGCAGGGGTATTTTACGCTGCGCGACGGCTGCCGCGTGGGCGTGAGCGGCGCGTTTTCGACCTCCGGCGGCGGATACCGGCTTTCCTGCATCGGCAGTCTCTGCATTCGCATTGCGAGAGAGCGCCCCGGATGCGCAAAGGAGATCTTAAGCCGCATCCTGGAAAACGGCCGCGTTTGCAGCGCGCTGATTCTATCGCCGCCCGGCATGGGGAAGACGACGCTGCTGCGCGATCTGGCGCGCTCGCTTTCCATGCGGAATTACATCGTGGCCATTGCGGACGAACGCGGCGAGATTGCGGCGATGCAGAACGGAGAAGCGTCGCTCGACGTGGGCCCCGGCGCGGATGTAATCGGCGGCTGCCCCAAGCATCTGGCGATGGAATATCTGATTCGCAGCATGGCGCCGGAGATTCTGATTGCGGACGAGCTCGGCGGCAGGCGCGATCCCGAAGCGGTGTGCGAGGCGGCGCGGCAGGGCGTTCAGGTAATCGCGAGCGCGCACGCGCGGGATTTGAGCGATCTTATACACGGCTTTCGCGCGGGACTTCTGCGCGCCGGGACGTTTGAATATGTGTTTGCGCTCGGCGAACGGCCGGGCAAGCTGGCGGCCGCGTGGAAAAAGCGTGCGCGCGGTGAATATGAATCCATGGGAGGATGAAATGCAGCTCAGGCTTGTGTGCGCGGGAATCATCGTCGCGTGCGGCGCGGGAATCGGGCTTCGGCTCGCGAAAAAAAGCGCGGGGCGGGCGCGATTTTTAAGAGAGTTGATCGATGCACTCAAGCTGCTGAGCGTTCGATCGGCACGCGGCGGGCTTCCGCTGGCGGCGGCGCTCGAGGAAAGTGCGAGCGGACTGCTGCGCGAAATCGGCGCAAAAATGCGCAAACACGGCCTGAATGCCGCGGAGGCGCTTCGGCAAACGAATCCGGACGAGCTGGGGACGGAGGAACGCGACGCGCTTAAAAAGCTGTTTTCGTCGCTCGGTGCATTTGGGCGCGCGGAGACGCTCGCGGAGCTGGAGGCGTGCATTGCGCAGCTGGCCATTTATGAATCGCGTGCCCGCGAGCGTGCGGAGCGCGCGGAGAAGCTGTATCCGCCGATGGGAATGCTGACGGCGCTCGCGATCGCGGTGCTGCTGGTGTGAAGGGAGGGCGCGCATGGACGTTGAGATTCTGTTTCGCATCGCCGCAATCGGCGTGCTGGTTACGGTAATTGCGCAGGTGCTGACCCGCGCGGGCCGGGAGGATATCGCGACGCTGGCGACGCTTTCGGGGCTGGTCGTGGTGCTGATCATGGTGGTGGACATGATTTCCAGCCTGTTTGAAACGATTCGCCGATTGTTTTCGATTTAACGGAGGCGCACATGACGGTATTGCGCATCGGGCTGATCTGCCTGTCCGCGGCGCTGCTCTCGGCCATGCTCAAATTCACGCGCCCGGAGATGGCGATGGCGATCTCGCTGGCGGTGAGTCTGCTTGCGCTGATGCTGACGGCGGACGCGTTTCAGAGCGTATTCGGCGAGCTGGAGCTGCTGATCGGCCTTGCGGGAATGGACGAGGCGAACACGCAGATCGTCGCCAGAGCGGTGGGAATTTCGATCATCGCCGAATTGGGGGTGCAGATATGCGAGGATGCGGAGCAATCGGCGCTCGCGGGGCGCATTCGCCTCGCCGCGCGGCTGACCATGCTCGCCATGGCGCTGCCGCTCGCGCGCGAAATTGCGCAATCGCTGTCCTCGCTGTGGTGATGCTGCTGATGAACGCGGCGATTGCGGAGGACGCGCAGCGCATTCTCGAAAGCGTTGATTTAAGCGGCGTGGAACGGCTCGCGGACGAAGAGAGCGTGGATCTGGGCCTCGTTCTCCAGGCGCTGCTGGCGGGCGATTTTGAATCGGCCGTGCATGGAATTAACTGGCGCGCGCAGCTGGACGCGGTTCTGACGGGCGGCGCGCGCGAAACGCTGCAATCGATGGTTCCGGTGATCGCGTTGGCGTTTTTCCTGCGCCTGATGATGGGCGGAAAGGCGAAGACGTATGCGGCAGCGCGCTTCGTCTGCCGGGCGGGCTGCGTCGCGCTATTGACGAAGAATTTTTTAAGAATCGCCGCCGCGGCGGAGGAAACGTTCGCGCTGGTCAATCGGTGCGTGCAGCTGATTACGCCCGCGCTGGCGGCGGCGCTGCTTCTGACCGGCGCGGAGGGCGCTTCGGCGGCGGTTTCTCCGTTCGCGGCGCTTTCCGGAAATGTGATTGCCGGGCTGTTTGGAACGTGGGGCATGCTGCTCGCGCGCGCGGCGGCGACGCTGGCGGCGGCGGGAAATCTTACGCCGGGAATCACGCTCAGGCGGCTGTTTAGGCTGATTAAGCAGCTCGTTCAGTGGATGACGGGCGCGCTGGCGGCGGCGTTTATGGGCATGACCGCGCTGGCAGGCAAGATGACGGCGGCGCGCGACGGCGCAGCGGTGCGAACGGCGCATTTCGCCATCGAGAGCGTGGTTCCGGTCGTGGGCGGCAGCGTTTCGGAATCGCTGGACGCGCTGCTTTCTACGGCCGCGGTGGTCAAAAACGCCATTGGTGGCGCGGGGCTTTTGTTGCTCCTGAACGCGTGTCTGATTCCGATTGCGCGGATCGGGATCAATGTTTTGCTGATTCGATGTCTCGCCGCGGTCAGCGAGCCGGCGCAGGACGAGCAGCTGACTGCGATGAGCGCGCAGTTTGCCGATGCGGGCGAGATGCTGCTGGTGCTCGCCATCGGCGCAATGCTGATTGCGGGAACGCTGCTGGGCGGGCTGATTGCCGTTTCGGGCGTGCGCGCCGGATAAGGAGAACGGGATGAATGCAATTCGAGCTTCCATTCAATGCATCGCGGCGGTCTGCCTGCTGGTTTCGCTGCTGGAATGTGCGGCGGGCGATTCCGCGCTCGACGACAGCGTCAAGGCGGTCATGGGGCTGGCAGTGGCCTCGAGCGTCGTGCGCGCGCTGGCGAATGCGATCAGCCTGCTGTAATGGAGGGAGAAGGCGTTGGCGAAGCTCAGAGGGCTGATTCAAAGCGTGAAAAAGCTGGAATGGCTGCTGCTGATTGCGGCGGTCGCGGCGCTGATTCTGCAGTCGGGCGGCGGACTTTTCAAGGGCGCGGGGCAAACGGCGCTCGAAAAGCGCGTTCAGGCGGCGCTGAAGCAGATCAGCGGCGTGGGCAATGTGTATGTGATGATCAAAGAGGATGCGCGCGGAACGCCCGAGGGCGCGCTGATTGTCGCGGAGGGCGCGGAGGAAATTCGAACGCGGCTGCGGATTCAATACGCGGTGGAAACGCTGCTTTCGCTGGACGCGCAGAAGATTGAAATCATGGAATTCGACCGCGAATGAGGGGGAAGAGGCATGAAAAGACGCGCAATCGCGGCAATCGGCATTCTTTCAATGGTGCTGGCCAGCTTTTTTCTGGGCAGAGCGCTGGTGTTCCGGGAGCCGGCCGTGCAGGCGCAGGCCGCGGTTTCCGCCGCGCCCGAGGCGGATCCGATCGACGCGTTTTTGCTGGAGCGCCAGCAGCTGCGGCAAATGGAGATCGCGCAGCTGAACGAGCTGATTGCGTCGGACGACACAGAGCGAGAGATCGTTCTGCGCGCGCAGCGGCAATTGCTGGAAACGCTTTCCAACCAGGAAAAGGAAACGACGATCGAGGGCGTGCTGCGAATGCGCGGGTATTCGGGCGCGGTGGCGACGGTGCACGAGGATTCTGTGAACGTCCTCGTGCGCGCCGAATCGCTTTCGCAGAGCGAAACGGCGGTAATTCTGGAGCTGGTGCTGCGCGAGACGGGAATTTCGGGCGGAAATGTCAAAATCATTCCAATAATTTGACGCAAAGTATTTGCGCTTAACGCGATTATCTGGTATAATGAGAGGGAGTAAAGGAGGTATGCACTATGGTTGAAAACAATCCTTCCGATGTGAAGCTCGACGAGAATCCGGACGGTACCGTTTCCTTCGCTACCGACGTTGTGGCGACGATCGCCGGCCTTGCGGCGACGGAGGTTGAAGGCGTTGCGAGCATGTCCTCGCCGTCCTCCGCGCTTGCCGATATGTTTTCTAGAAAAAATACCCGCAATTTCACCAAGGGCGTGCGCATTGATCTGGACGGCAATTGCGTGACTGTCGACGTCACCATCGTGGTCGAATACGGCTCTCCCGTGCCGGACGTCGCGCGCAGCATTCAGGAAAACGTGAAAAAGGCGATCGAGACGATGAGCGGCCTTACCGTGCATTCCGTAGACGTGCACGTTTCCGGCATCAGCTTTGAGCGCGATCAGCGCGCGGCCAAGGAGCTCGACGAGCAGCAGAAAAAGATGCTCGAGCGCGCCGAGGCCGAAACGGAAGCGCCCGCGGCGGAGCCGGAAAAGGTTCAGGAGCAGCCGGAGGAGGAGCCTGCGGACGACGATATCGACATCGAAGAGGATATCGACGAAATCGAGCCCGAGGACGAGCCCGAAGAGGAACCCGACGCGGATTCCGAGGAGGAATAAGCGCCCGCTCCGGAGAGGAGAAGAAATATGAAGTTTGGAAAGAGAGTATTGCTGTTTCTGCACTGGCTGGCGTCGGTAATCGGCATGGCCTCAATCGTTTTTCAGAAGCAGACGGAATGGATCGTTCAGTCGATTCAGGCAAGGATCGGCGCGGATTACGCGCACATTGCGTTCATCGCGCTGATGGCGCTTTACGCGTTTCTGAGCATCGTCTGCCTGATTCTGATCGTAAAGCGCGATGCAAAGCGCGGCGAGCGCGGATTCATTACGATGGATTCCTCCGAAAACGGCAAGGTGCGCATCGCGGTCAGCGCCGTTGAGCAGATGGTGCGCCGCGCGCTCGAAACCGTCGACGGCATCGCCGAGGCGAAGATCGCCATTTCGAATCAGGACGACGCGCTGAACGTGACCGTAAAGGCGGTGCTCGCAGGCGGCGCGCACGTGCCGACGGTGACGCTGAATGTGCAGCGCGCGATTCGCCAGTATGTCGAAATGAACTGCGGCGTGGCGGTTTGCGCGGTGAGCGTGAATGTGCAGTCGATTTCCAATACCGTGGAAGCGCCGGTTCGCCCGATGGAGCCGGTTCGCCCCGTTGCGCCGGAGCCGGCAAGACCGGAGACGACGATCGAGCCGCCGGCAGAGACCAGCACGGAAACGGAAAAGGAAGAGCTGGAGCCGCCGGCCATCCCGAATGAATCGGAGGAAGCCTACTGGCAGCAGGAAACGCCCGAAGGCGATTCGGAAGAGAAATAACGAACCACAAAGAGATGAGGGAAGAATGCTATGGAACGCAGAACCGCGCGCGCACACGCGATGAAGCTGATTTATGAATGGGAAATGGGCGGCTCGGGCGGCGAGGATACGCGCCTGAATCTGCTGGGTGTTCAGCCGGACGAGAGCGAAGCGGATTATATGAACAAGCTGTTCGAGGGCGTGGTGGCGAACGTGGAATCGATCGACGCCCGCATTCAGGAATTCGCGCGCGGCTGGACGCTGGATCGCATTACGCGCGTAGATCTCGCGATACTGCGCCTCGGCGTGTACGAGATGGTGTATTCCTCCCTCGCTCCTGCGGTGGCGATCAACGAGGCGGTGGAGCTGGCGAACGCCTATTCCACGGATAAGGCCGGGTCGTTTGTCAACGGCGTGCTCGGCAATATCTCCCGCAGCCTCGAAAAGTAAGCGAGCAATGCAACCAGAACGCGGGCTTCGGCTTGGAAGCTCGCGTTTTCGAATGTCTGCGCCCGAACGGTCAGGCGGATTGAGGAAGAACAATGTGGAATCAGGAGAACAGGGCGCTGACCGTTTCCGAGCTGAACGAGTATGCGCGTCGGCTGCTGGCGGGCGATCCGCTTTTGCGAAATTGCGAGGTCGCCGGTGAAATTTCCGGTTTTAAGCGCCATTGGAGCGGCCATCTCTATTTTTCGCTGAAGGATGCGAACGCGCGCGTGCAATGCGTGATGTTTCGCCAGAACGCGATGGGCCTGGATTTTGTCCCGGAGGACGGCATGCAGGTCACGGTCGACGCGAGCGCGTCGGTGTTTGTGCGCGATGGAAGCTATCAGCTGTATGTCGAGCGCATGCGCAGAAGCGGCCAGGGCGAGCTGTATATCCGGTTCGAGCGCCTGAAGGCGAAGCTCGCGGCGGAGGGACTGTTTGATCCGGCGCGAAAGAGGCCGATTCCGGCGTTTCCAAAGACGATCGGCATTGCCACCAGCGAAACCGGCGCGGCAGTGCGCGATATGATTCGCGTGGCGCGGAGGCGCAATCCCGGAATTGGGATTATTCTGGCGCCGTGCGCCGTGCAGGGGCCGGGCGCGGCGGGCGAGATTGTTCGCGCAATCGAGAGGCTGAATCGAAACGGCGAAAGCGACGTGCTGCTCGTGGGCCGCGGCGGCGGATCGATCGAGGATCTGTGGGCGTTTAACGAGGAAATCGTCGCCCGCGCGATCGCAAATTCGAAAATACCGGTGCTGTCCTGCGTCGGCCACGAGATTGATTTCACGATTGCGGATTTCGTTGCGGACATGCGCGCCGCCACGCCGTCCGCGGCGGCGGAGCTCGCGGTTCCGGAGCGCGAGCCGCTGAAGGCGGAGCTGGACGACCTGTCGGCGCGGCTTTCCATGGCGCTTCGGCGCGGCCAGTCCGCGCGGCGCGAGCGGCTGAACGGCCTGATCGGGCGCAGCGCAATGCTGTTTCCGGACAGATCGATTCTCGAGCCGCGCATCGCGCAGCTGAATGCAAACGCCGATCGAACCGCGCGGGCGATGCAGCGCCTGCAGGAGCGCGCGCGGCATCGCGTGGACGTTGCGGAAAACACGCTGCGGACGCTGAATCCGGCGGGCGTGCTGGAGCGCGGATATGCAATTGTGTCGCGCGGCGGCGAAATTGTCGAGCGGGCGAGCCGGATTTGCGCGGGCGATGCGCTCACGCTGCGGTTTGCAGACGGGACGGCGCGCGCCTACGCGGCGGGCGAGAATGGAGAAAACGCACATGGCGAAGAAGAAAATCACGTTTGAAGAGGGTATGCAGGAGCTGGAAACACTGATTCGCGCGCTGGAACAGGGAGAAATGCCTCTGGAGGATTCGTTTAAGGCGTTTGAAAGGGCAATGGAACTGAAAAAAGCGCTTCAGGCCATGCTCGACGAAGGGGACAGGAGAATTCGCGTGCTTACCGAGTCCGGCGAACGCGCGATGGAGGAGGCGAAAGAATGAAAACGCTGCATGATTACGCATTCAAGGTGGAAAACCGGCTGAGCGCTCTGCTGCCGGAGCCGCTGGAGGAGAAAAACGAGATCGGCGAAAAGCCGGTTCTGCTGGTAAAATCGATGCGCTACAGCCTGCTCGCGGGCGGAAAGCGCCTGCGCCCGGCAATGCTGCTGGCGGCGATGGACATGCTGGGCAAGAATCCCGACGACGCGCTGGATTTCGCGTGCGCGGTCGAGATGATCCACACGTATTCGCTGATTCACGACGACCTGCCCGGCATGGACAACGACTCGCTCCGCCGCGGCCGGCCGACGAACCATGTCGTGTTCGGTGAGGGACAGGCGATTCTCGCGGGCGACGGCCTTTTGAATCTCGCGTTTGAAACGATGCTGAAGGCCAGTCTGAACAGCGCGCTGGACGAGCGGAAATGTCTGCTCGCGATCGACGAAATCGCGCGCGGCAGCGGCGTGACCGGCATGATCGCCGGCCAGGTGCTGGATCTGTACTGCGAGCACAAGCGCGTCGTGGATGAACAATCGCTTTCCTATATACAGCGCAACAAGACGGCGTGCATGTTCATTTATCCGATGCGCGCGGCGGGCCGGCTTGCGGGCGCGACGGACGAGGAAATGCGCGCGCTGGAGCGGTATGCGCTCGCATTTGGACTGCTGTTTCAGGCGACGGACGATCTGCTGGACGTGACCGGAAGCGCGGAAGCGATGGGCAAAACGCTCGGCAAGGACGAGGAAAGCGGCAAGCTGACCTGCATTTCGATTTACGGAATCGACGGCACGCGCCGGTTGATCGCCGAGCAGGAGCAGGAGGCGCTGGACGCGCTGGAAATCTTTGGCGAAAGAGGCGCGTTTTTCGCCGAGCTGGTGCGCTCGATGGTCGGGCGCACGCATTAAGGAATGCAGAGGAAGACGAAAGTGAGAGAGATACGCGATCCATCCGAGATCAAACAGATGAATATCCGCGAGCTGGAAGCGCTCGCTCAGGAGATCCGCGAGGAAATCATTCGCGTGGTCTCTGAAAAGGGCGGACATCTGGCGTCGAATCTGGGCGCGGTCGAGCTGACGATTGCGCTGCACTATGTATTTTCCGCGCCGGAGGACAAGCTGATTTTTGACGTGGGCCATCAGGCGTACGCGCACAAGCTGCTTACGGGCCGCCTTTCCGCATTCGAGCATCTGCGCGAGCGCGGCGGCGCCAGCGGTTTTCCGCAGCTGGAGGAAAGCGAATACGATTCCTTTGCGGCGGGCCACGCGTCGAACGCGATTTCGGCGGCGCTCGGTATGGCGCGCACGCGCGATATCATGCACGGCGAAAATCAGGTGATTGCGGTGGTCGGCAACGGCGCGCTCACCGGCGGCATGTGCTATGAGGCACTTAACGACGCGGGCCAGTCGGCCACGCGCATGATCGTGGTGCTCAACGACAACGAAATGTCGATTGCAAAGAACGTGGGCGCGATGCAGAAATACCTGACGCATCTGCGCCAGAGCCGCACCTATCGCAATTTCAAGCGGCGCACGAAGCTCGGCCTCGAGTGCATTCCGGTGATCGGCATGCCGATTCTGCGCGCGATCGAGAAATGCCGCGATCTGCTCAAATCCATGCTGCTGGACGGAGAATTCTTCTCCGCGCTCGGATTTGAATACATTGGCCCGATCGACGGCCACGATTTAAAGCAGCTGATTCGCGTGCTGAAGCGGTCGAGCGATCTGGATCGCCCGGTGCTTTTGCATGTGCTGACGCAAAAGGGCCGCGGCTACGAGCCGGCGGAGAACCACCCCGACCGGTATCATGGCGTCGCGCCGTTTTATATCGAATCCGGCGAGAGCAAGCGCTCGAGCGGCGCGGCTTCGTCCGGAGCCGTTGCGGCGCGCCGGCTGATTGAGCTGGCGGAATCGGACATTCGCATTTGCGCGGTCACGGCCGCCATGCCGGGCGGCACGGGAATGGCCGCATTCCAGAGCGCGTATCCGGATCGATTCTTTGATGTGGGCATTGCGGAGGAGCATGCGGTCACGATGGCCGCGGGCATGGCCGCGAGCGGCATGAAGCCGTATGTCGCGATTTATTCGACGTTCCTCGAGCGCGCATACGACCAGATTCTGATCGACGTTTGCCGAAACGCACTGGCGGTGACGTTCCTGATCGACCGGGCGGGCCTGGTCGGCGCGGACGGCGCGACGCACCAGGGCGTGTTCGACCTGTCGTATCTGCGCAGCATGCCGAACATGATCATCGCGTCCCCGCGCGACGGCCGCGAGCTCAAGCGCATGATCGCGATGAGCGCGTCGGTTCCGGAGCCGATGGCGATTCGCTATCCGAAGGACTGCGAGGACATGGGCCCCGGCATACAGAGCCACGGCGAAATGGCGATCGGCAAGGGCGAGCTGCTCAGCACGGGCGAGGTCATGATCTTCGCCGTGGGCCGCATGGTGCAGAACGCGATGCTGGCGGTGATCGAGCTGATGGGCAAGGGAATCAGCGCGGGCGTTGTGGACGCGCGATTCGTAAAGCCGCTGGATGAAAAGCTGCTGACCGAGCAGGCGCGGCGCGCGAAGCTGGTCGTGACCGTCGAGGAAAACAGCGTGGTCGGCGGCTTCGGCGAGGGCGTAATGCACCTGCTGAACGAGAAAAATATTTTCACCGAATGCATGCTGCTCGGCGTGCCCGATCGATTCATCGCGCACGGCACGATCGAGGAGCAGATGATCGAATGCGGACTGGACGCCTACGGCATTGCGCGGAGCATCATGAAGCGCCTGCGGGAAAGGAATGTAAAATGAAGAAACGCCGTGCCGACGAGGCGCTGATGGAGCAGCTCGCGCTGGAAACGATCGAGCTGGCGCGCGCCCTGATCATGGAGGGCCGCGTAATGAGCGGCGATCGGAAAATACTGCGCGCGAGCGAAATGATCGGCGCGGAAGAGCAGCTGCGCGTGCGCGGCGAGCTGAATTCGTTCGTCAGCCGCGGCGCGCACAAGCTCAAGCGCGCGCTCGAGGTGTTTCATCTGGATCTGAACGGGAAGATCTGCACGGATATCGGCGCGTCCACCGGCGGATTTACGGACGTAATGCTGCGTTCGGGCGCGAAAAAGGTGTTTTCGGTGGATGTGGGCTACAATCTGCTGGACTATCGGCTGCGGCGGGATGCGCGCGTGGTTTGCATGGAGCGGACGAACGCGCGCTTTATTCAGCCGGACAGCTTCCCGGAAAAGCCGCAATTCGGCGCGACGGACGTGTCGTTCATATCGCTCAAGGCCGTGCTTCCTGCGGTGCTGAGCGCAATGGCGCCCGGCGCGCAGTTCGTGGCGCTGATCAAGCCGCAATTCGAGGCGGAAAAGGAAGACGTGGGCGAAAAGGGCGTCGTTCGCGATCCGAAGGTGCATCGGCGCGTGCTGGAGGATATTCTCGCGTTCGTTCCGAGCACGGGCTGGCACGCGGTCGGGCTGGATTATTCGCCGATCCGCGGGCCGGAGGGCAATATTGAATTCCTGCTGCTGATGGAGGATGCGCTCGGATGCGCGGAGGCGGACGTCTCCGTCGAGCGCGCGCTTCGCGGAGCTTATGACAAATTCATGAAATCGTCCAAATAGGGCTTGTATCGGCGGCCGGTTTTGGTATAACATTATAGGTAAGCAGTACGAGGTGATTCGCAGTGAGCATCCAGAAGATCGGCGTGGTATGGAACGGTTCAAAGACAACGGGCTTGGATGCGGTGCGGCGCATACTGCGCATGCTGGATAACAGGCGCATTTTCTATTCATTGAATGAAGATCTGGCTCTCGTCACAGGTGAATCGGCGCTTCAGGATGCGGTTGGCTTCGCGGATTGCGATGTCCTTGCCGTGTTCGGCGGCGACGGCACGATTTTGCGCGCTCTGGATTGCGCGATTCCAAACGATTTGCCCATACTGGGTGTCAATCTCGGGCGACTCGGCTTTTTAAGCGAGGTCGAGATCGACCGCGCCGAGGAGGACTTCCAGCGCGTGCTTGCGGGCGATTACGCCATAGACGAGTGCATGCTGATGGGCGTGGACGGCTATGCCGACGACCGCCATTTTGCGCTGAACGACGTGGTGATCGAGCGCTCCAGCCCGCAGACCGGCGCGCTTTCGCTGGAATACGCGGTAGACGGCGGACTGGTGAATCGCTTTGCGGCGGACGGGCTGATTCTGTCCAGCGCGACGGGCTCGACGGCCTATTCGCTCTCCGCGGGCGGGCCGATTATCGCGCCGGGCCTGGATTGCTTTGTGCTCACGCCGATCTGTCCGCATTTGCTGAATGTGCGGCCGGTCGTCGTATCGGCGGACAGGCAGATTCGCGTGCGCGTGACGGACGATCGGGGCAGCGCATGCGTGCTGCTGGACGGGCGGAATCCGATTCCGATGGGCAATGGCGAGATTACGGTGCGCAGGTCGACGCGCAGCGCGCGGTTCATCCGGCTGCACGACAGGAATTACTTTGATTTGCTCCGTGGGAAGCTCTCTGAGTGGACCCACTAAAGATAGAAAGCGGCGTTGGGAGGCTATGGATTAGATGAAGAGCGCACGGCACGATCTGATTCTGGAAATTATTGAGGAAAAAGACATTGAAACGCAGGAAGAGCTGGCGGACGAGCTGAAGCGGCGGGGAATTAAGGTTACGCAGGCGACGGTATCGCGCGATATCAAGGAATTGCGGCTGCTGAAGGTGCTGGGCGAGCACGGCGGCTACAAGTATGCAACGGTGGAACGCGCCGAAAAGGGCATGAACGACCGCTTTATTCGCATGCTCTCCGAATGCGTTGTGAGCGTGGACTCGGTGGGCAATCTGATCGTGATCAAGACGCTGACCGCGAGCGCGAATGCGGCGTGCGAGGCGATTGACTCGATGAAATGGGGCGAAGTGCTCGGCACGATCGCCGGCGACAACACGCTTCTGGTCATTGCGCGCTCTGAAGAAGCGGTGGAAGAGATGGTCGCGCGGCTGCACGAGCTGATCAAGAAATAATTATGCTGCTGGAACTGAACATTGCCAATATTGCGCTGATTGAATCGCTGTGCATCGAGTTTGCACAGGGATTCAACGTGCTTACGGGCGAAACCGGATCGGGCAAATCGATCGTGGTGGATTGCGTAAATCTCGTGCTCGGCGGCCGTGCCGATCGCGATTTCGTGCGCACGGGCGCGGAAAAGGGCTCCGTGCAGGCGCTGTTTGACGTCTCCCACAATGCGCCGGCGCGCGCGCTGCTTTCTGAAATGGCCATCGATTGCGAGGACGGACTGGTCGCCGTATCGCGCGAAATCAGCCGGTCGGGGCGCAATATCTGCCGGATATCCGGCGTAATCGTGCCGCTGAACACGCTGAAAGGACTCACGAGCCTGCTGCTGGACATTCATGGCCAGCACGAGCACCAGTCGCTGCTGGATCCGTCGAAGCACATCGCCTTTCTGGACGCCTATGGCGGCGAGGCGCACGAGCGGCTCCGCGCGGAAACGGCGCGTCTGTATTCCGAGCGCACAAAAATTGCCTCCGAACTCAAAAAGAATATGCTCGACGCGGCGGAGCGCGAGCGCATGTCGGACATGCTGCGCTTTCAGATTCAGGAAATCGGCGCGGCGAAGCTCAAAAAGGGCGAGGAAGAGCGCCTGCTTGCGCGGCTGAAAATCCTCGAAAACGCGGAAAAGATTCGCGCGAATGTCGAAACGGCCTATGAGGCCGCCTATGCCGGCGCGGGACGAACGCCCAGCGCGCAGGAGCTGCTGCTGCGCGCGGCGAACGCGATGGAAAAGCTCGCGACCATCGACGAGCGGTATTCGGAGCTGAATGTGCGGCTGCGCGAAATGGTCTATTCGGCGCAGGATATCGGCTATGAGCTGCGCGACATTCTCGATCACATGGAATCCGATCCGGAAATGATGGAGAAGATCGCGAAGCGGCTGGAGACGATCGATCGCCTGGAACGCAAATACGGCCCGCAGCTGGACGACGTGCTCACATTTTACGCCTCGGCGGTCGAACGGCTCGAGGGCATTCAGACGGGCGACGCGCGCATCGACGCGCTGAAAGCGCAGCTCGCTGAAAAGGACGAGGCGCTGAATCAGGTGTGCATTCAGCTTGCGCAGTCGCGCCGCGAAATTGCCGGCCGGCTTTCGCAGGCGATTCTGGAGCAGCTGCGCGACCTTGGAATGGCGCGCGCGCGGCTGGAAATCCGCATGGATACGCTTACTCATCCCACGGCCAACGGCACGGATTCGGTGGAATTCCTGATTTCCGCCAACCCGGGAGAGCCGCTGAAGCCGATGGCGAGCGTCGCGTCCGGCGGCGAGCTTTCGCGCATCATGCTGGCGCTGAAGGCGATTTCGATGGAGGCCGACGGCGTGGATTCCATGGTGTTCGACGAAATCGATACCGGCGTTTCCGGTCGAATGGCGCAGACCGTGGGCGAGAAGATGTGCCGGATCGCGCGCAATCATCAGGTGCTTTGCGTGACGCATTTGCCGCAGATCGCCGCCCTGGGCGACGCGCATTTCCGCGTGGAAAAGCAAACCGACGGCAATCGCACCGAAACGCGCGTGCTCCGGCTCGATTTCGAGGGGCGCGTGCGCGAGCTTTCGCGGCTGGTCGGCGGCGCGGAGGACAGCGAAAGCAGCCTCAGCCATGCGCGGCACATGCTGGAGGATGCGGCAGCCGTGCGCGAGCAGCTGAGAAATGCATAAAAAAGGAAGTCCGTTTCAAATCTGAAGCGGACTTCCTTTTTGCGATGCGCTTATGCGGCGCGTTTTTTCGCGGGAAGCGGGATCAGCGCGACTACCGACGCAGCCAGCATCAGCGCGCAGCCGAGCATTTCATGGCCGCTCAGGCGCTGATTCAGCAGAATCCAGCCGCCGATCGCCGCGAATACCGATTCAAGACACATGATCAGCGAGGCGATGGTCGGGTCTGTGGACTTCTGACCCGCGATCTGCAGCGTATAGCCGAGCGCGCCGGAGAAAACCGCGACGTAAACCACGCTCGTCCAGCAAGCGGCAAAGTCCGCAAACGTCGGCGTTTCCAGCGTAAAGGCGAGAATTCCGGCAAGCAGCGCGGCGGTCGCGAACTGCACGGCGCTCAGCAATACGGAATCCAGCTCGCCGCCGAAGCGGTCGATCACCAGAATGTGCAGCGCAAATACGATGGCCGAAAAGAACGTCAGCAGGTCGCCGGGTTCAATGCGCAATGCATCTTTCATGCATAAAAAATACAATCCAACCAGCGACATCGCCACACCCAGCAGAATCGTGATCTGCGGCTTTTTGCCGATGAACAGGCCCAGAATCGGCACGATCACGATATACAGCGCCGTAATGAAGCCGGATTTCGCCGTCGTGGTCGTGACCAGACCGATCTGCTGCAAAAGCGTCGCCGCCACCAGAAATACGCCGCAAAGCGCGCCCGTTTTCCATAAAGCGGCTCGATTTTGCCCGTTTCCGGCGGGAAGCATGCGCGCCTTTACCATCAGCGGGTGCGCGCAGAAGAGCACGATAGACGTAATTACCGAGCGGAGGAACACGAAGGTGTACGGCCCCATGTAATGCATCGCGTTGCTCTGGGCGGCAAACGCCATTCCCCAGAACAGCGAACAGAGCAGGAGACAGAGCGGCCCTTTGAATTTGCTTTTCATAAATACTCATCTCATATACAATATTATGTGCTATAGTATACGCCCTTTTCGGCGAGGTTTCAAGAGTTTAGGTTTGTGTTTGGATTAAAATATATGAAAATTTTGTGAATTCGGAAAAAGCCTATTGACAAATCAGGGAGAGTTGCTATAATAATAGTCAAAGAAAGTCAAAAAAACAAATCCGCTTTCTTCAAGGAGGATTTTGAATGAATCAGGATAAATACACCGTAAAGTCTATGGAAGCGATTCGCGAGGCGCAGGAAATCGTGATTCGCAATCAGAATATGCAAATCGATCAGCAGCACCTGCTGTACGCGCTGCTGAATCAGGAGGACGGTCTGATCCCGCAGCTGATGAAGAAGCTGCGCATCGACACCGCCCGGATGAAGGCTGCGTGTGATCGCGAGATCCAGCGCATCCCGAAGGTGACCGGCCCGGGCCGCGAAGCCGACAAGGTTTATATTTCCCAGTCGGTCGACGCGGCGTTCGTCGAGGCGGAAAAGCAGGCCGAGGCGATGAAGGATGAATTCGTATCGGTCGAGCATCTGATGCTCGCGCTGATCAACAAGCCGAACGCCGCCGTAAAGGCGATCTTCGGCGAATTCGGCCTCACGCGCGAAAACTTCCTCGCCGAGCTTCAGAAGGTGCGCGGCAACACCCGCGTGACCAGCGAAAACCCGGAGGATACCTACGACGCGCTGAAGAAATTCGGCTCCGACCTGACCGAGCGCGCGCGCCAGCAGAAGCTCGATCCGGTGATCGGCCGCGACAGCGAGATTCGAAACGTAATCCGCATTCTTTCGCGCAAAACGAAGAACAACCCCGTGCTGATCGGCGAGCCGGGCGTGGGCAAAACCGCGATCGCCGAGGGACTTGCGCAGCGCATTGTGCGCGGCGACGTGCCTTCGACCCTGAAGGATCGCCAGCTGTTCGCGCTGGACATGGGCGCACTGATCGCGGGCGCGAAGTTCCGCGGCGAATTTGAAGAGCGCCTGAAGTCCGTGCTGCAGGAGGTCAAGAACAGCGACGGAAAGATCATACTGTTCATCGACGAGCTGCACACGATCGTCGGCGCGGGCAAGACCGAGGGCAGCATGGACGCCGGCAACCTCTTAAAGCCGATGCTGGCGCGCGGCGAGCTGCACTGCATCGGCGCGACCACGATCGACGAATACCGCAAATACATCGAAAAGGATCCGGCGCTGGAGCGTCGTTTCCAGCCGGTAATGGTCGACGAGCCGACCGTCGAGGACACGATTTCGATCCTGCGCGGCCTGAAGGAGCGCTATGAGGTGTTCCACGGCGTAAAAATCTCCGATTCCGCGCTGGTGAGCGCCGCGAAGCTGTCGAACCGCTATATCACCGATCGATTCCTGCCCGATAAGGCGATCGACCTGGTGGACGAGGCGTGCGCGATGATCCGCACAGAGATCGATTCCATGCCGCAGGAAATGGACGACATTTCCCGGGAAATCATGCAGAAGGAGATCGAAGAGGCGGCGCTGGCGAAGGAAGAGGACGACTACTCCCGCAATCAGCTGGACCACGTTCAGAATGAGCTGAAGGAGCTGCGCGAGAAATTCGCCGGCATGAAGGAAAAGTGGGAAACCGAGAAGAAATCGATCCAGCGCGTTCAGAAGCTGCGCGAGGAAATCGAGCAGGTAAACGCCGATATCGAGCGCGCGCAGCGCGAATACGATCTGAATAAGGCCGCCGAGCTGCAGTACGGCACGCTGCCGCGGCTGAAGAGCGATCTGGCCGCCGAGGAAAAGCGCATTGAGGAAGACAAGAGCGGCGAAAGCCTGCTCCGCGACCGCGTGACCGAAGAGGAAATCGCAAGAATCGTGTCCCGCTGGACGGGCATTCCGGTCACGAAGCTCGTTGAGGGCGAGCGCGAAAAGCTGCTGAAGCTGCCGGAAATCCTGCATCAGCGCGTCATCGGTCAGGACGAGGCCGTTCAGAAGGTCTCCGAGGCGATTCTGCGTTCGCGCGCAGGCATTCAGGACCCGAACCGGCCGATCGGCTCGTTCCTGTTCCTGGGCCCGACCGGCGTGGGCAAAACCGAGCTGGCCAAGACGCTCGCGCAGACGCTGTTTGACGACGAGAAGAACCTGATCCGCATCGATATGACCGAGTATATGGAAAAGCACAGCGTTTCCCGCCTGGTCGGAGCGCCTCCGGGATACGTGGGCTACGAAGAGGGCGGCCAGCTGACCGAGGCGGTGCGCAGGAAGCCCTACAGCGTCGTGCTGTTCGACGAAGTGGAAAAGGCGCATCCGGACGTATTCAACATCCTGCTGCAGGTGCTGGACGACGGACGAATCACCGATTCGCAGGGCAGAACGGTCGATTTCAAGAACACGATCATCATCCTGACCTCGAACCTCGGCTCCGAAATCATTCAGGAGGGCATCGACGCAAACGGCGTGCTCAGCGAAGAGGCGCGCGACCGCGTGGAGGCGCTGCTGAAGACGAGGTTCAAGCCGGAATTCCTGAATCGTCTGGACGAAACCGTGCTCTACACGCCGCTGACCCGCGAGAACATCCGCTCGATCATGCATCTGATGATCAAGCGCCTGACCGATCGGCTGAAGGATCGCCGGCTGAACGTCGTGCTCACGCCGGAGGCGGAGGAGTACATCCTCGACAACGGCTACGACGCGACCTACGGCGCGCGTCCGCTGAAGAGATTCATTCAGCGCGCGCTGGAAACGCCGATTGCGCGTTTGCTGATCGAACAGGTCGTTCCCGACGGCAGCACGCTGATCGCGGACGTAAACGGCGACGAGCTGAGCGTCCACATCGGCAATCTCCAGAAGTAAACATCCTTCCCGGGCGGAATGAACATCCATTCCGCCCGGTTTTTTATACCTTTGGTATTTACATGTTGATAAAAACACGTCTCAATGGGTTGTTTCATAAACAGTATGCGTTTGTGAATATGTTGTTAATTCGTGTCGATTCGCCGGAATATGCTTGACGAAACCCGAAATCAAGGGTAATATTAGATTGTCTTGAGGGGGACATTAAGGGGAAAATCTGAAAAGGAGAGGGCGATAATTATGAGGAAGATCTCTGCAACCGGGACGCGCCATCGGGTTGCGATTCCGTATATGAGTCAGGAAATGACCTCGATTCTCAGTGAAATAGAGCGCGAGACGAACGATCCCGCGCTTGCGCAGAGCATTTACTTTGGACCGACGGCGCTGACGCACATTCGTCGCCTGATCGAAATGGGCGGCAGCATTGTAACGGATACGATGCTGGTCGCGAATGATATTGATGAAACGCTGCTGGGCCGAAACGGCGCGCGCGTAATGTGCTTTATCGACGATCCGCAGGTGATTGCGCTGGCGGAGCAGCGCCGGGTGACGCGCGCGGAGGTTGCGGTCGATTACGGCCTTGCGCTTCCGGGACCAAAGCTGATGGTGGTTGGCAGCGCGCCGGCGGCGATCAACCGCATGGTGCAGAGGCGCATGCACGAGCCGATGAGCGACGTGTGCGTGCTGGCCGCCTCCACGGGCTTTGCGAGCGTGGTTCAAATCAAGGAGCGGCTGATGGACAGCGACCTGACTTCGATCGTGGTGCGCGGCAAAAAGGGCGGCGTTCCGGCGACCATCGCAATCATGAATGCGATCCTGCGCGAAATTGCAAAAAACGAAATGTAAAAAAAGAAAGCGGAGAACCGTTCCAATCAGGAATGCAGGTTCTCCGCCGTTTCTTTGCGCGCCGTTTTTGGAATTGTTCCGGAAAAACAGGTGCGCTCGTCGGTGGATTCCACGGCGATTTCGCCGGAATAGGACTCGAGAATTTCTGAAACAATGCTCAGTCCCGAGCCGTGGCCGGCGGATTTCGTCGTAAAGCCGAGATAAAAGATGCTTCCGCGAATCTCGTCGGGGATGCGGGGGCCGTTGTTGGAAACGGAAAACGTAAACGCGCGCGGCGTTTCGCCAAGAAACACGCGAATCTCCGCGTTCTCCGTGCGCGCCTCGGTCAGCGCGTCGGCGGCGTTGTCGATCAGATTGCCCATTACGCGGCACATTTCCCAGCCGGGAATGGGGAAGTCCGTCCACGCGGACGCGATCTCCGTTTCAAAGCGAATGTGATTCTCCGCGCAGTCGGCATGCTTCGCCGCCAGAAGCGCGTTGATCGCGGGAATCGACGTCTTCAATACGCTGCTGACGCGCTGAATGTCGCCGTACACGCGCTCGATGTACTCCATGGCCGAATCGTATTCCTGCATCTCGGTCAGGCTGAATACGACCTGCAGATGATTCATGAAATCGTGCCGCTGGCAGCGAAGCGTCGCGTTCAGATCCTCGAGCTGACCGTAGGCCTCCTCCAGCATGCGCGTCTGATCGGCCACCCTGCGCGTAATCAGCGCGTCGCGAATGTCCATTGCCGCGCCCCAGATCACAATCAGCGTGCAGAAGCCGAGCAGCGTCAGCTCCGCGCCGCGGGAAAGGAACGTCACCTTTTTCAGCAGCACATACAGAAACACGCCGATCATCGCGACAATCTGAAAGACATTGATGGCGACGGCGAAGCCGACGACCTTTTCCACGCGAAGAATTCTGCTGGGCCGTTTCATGTTATTTCAGCTCGGAGGTGCAGTGCGGGCAGCGGGTCGCGTCGGGCGCGATTTCGCTCTTGCAGTACGGGCAGAAGCGCTTCGGCTTTTCCGGCGCGGCGGGCGCGGGGCGCTTGAGCTTGTTGATGAATTTCACCATCATGAAGATGCAGAGCGCGACGATGAAGAAGTTCAGCACCGTCTGAATAAACGAGCCGATGGCGATCGTCGGCGCCTGATCTCCGGACGCAAGCGGAATTTTCCATTCCGAAAAATCGATGCTTCCGGTGATCGCCGCAATCACGGGCGTAAACAGATCGTTGACGACCGAATTGACGATCGAGGTAAATGCCGAGCCGATCATTACGCCGACGGCGAGATCCACCACGTTTCCCTTGAATGCAAATTCCTTGAATTCCTTGAAAAACTTGCCCATTGCCGGTTTTCTCCCTTCCATAAATCCCGCGGCGCGGGAAGATATACGTATTATAGCATACCTCGCGCGCGAAATAAAGCGCCCGGCGAAGGATTTATGCGCGAACATTCCATTAAAAAACGGCGGAAATGTTGCAATTTGCGATTGTTCGTGGTATAATAAACGCGTCCGCTGAGCGGAAAATACGTTTTAAGGAAGGTACACATCATGAAGAAGTTCCTGGCAATGGTAGTGGCGCTTGTTCTGGCTCTTTCCATGTTCGCGGTTGCGAGCGCTGAGACGAAGACCATCAAGGTCGGCGCCGTAACGGACGTCGGCGGCGTGAACGACAAGTCCTTCAACCAGACCACGTGGGAAGGCCTGCAGGCGTTTGCGGCTGAGAATCCCGGCGTTGAGGTCAGCTACCTCGAGTCCAAGGCGGATTCCGACTATGCTCCGAATATCGAGACTTTCCTTGATGAAGACTATGACCTGATCATCTGCGTCGGCTTCAAGCTCGCCGCCGCGTGCCGCGAGGCCGCCGAGGCCAATCCGGATCGCATGTTCGCCATCATCGACGACGCGACCAACGCGGATCTGCCGAACGTCGCGTGCCTGATGTTCTCCCAGCAGGAAGCTTCCTACCTGGTCGGCATCGTCGCGGGCCTGATGACCAAGACCAACACCGTCGGCTACGTGCAGGGCATGTTCTCTGATTCCATGAACCTGTTTGGCATCGGCTACATCGCGGGCGTGAAGAGCGTCAACGCGGATGCGACCGTGCTGCAGTTCAACGCCAACAGCTTCACCGATTCCACGATCGGTTCCGCTGCGGCGACCGACATGATCACCAAGGGCGCGGACGTGATCTATCACGCGGCGGGCGGCACCGGCAACGGCGTCATCGAAGCGTGCAAGACCAACAAGGTCTGGGCGATCGGCGTTGATACCGACCAGAGCCCCCTCGCTCCCGAATACGTGATCACCTCCGCCATGAAGCGCGTCGACACCGCTGCGCAGGATATCTCCAAGGCGGTTCTCGAAGGCACCTTCACCGCGGGCGTCCATCTCTACGACCTGTCCAACGGCGGCGTTGACATCGCGCCGACCCGCGACCTGCTGCCCGAAGACGTCATCGCCGCTGTTGAAGCTGCGAAGGCGGACATCATCGCCGGCACGGTCACCGTTCCGTCCTCTGTTGAGGAGCTGGGCGAAGGCCTGTTCACCCTGGGCGAATAATTCAAAACCCTGCTATGGCGGCGCCGCAGATGCGGCGCCGCTTTGGTATGCGCCGGTCTGTGATCTGCCGGTAAAGAGATGAACAAATTTAATCGAAAAGTCATTGCAAATTCGAAACAGATTGTATAATATAGAAATAGTAACCTGAATAGATCGGAGGGGAAGAAAATGCGTGAAATGAGCATGCAGGAGGTCGAGCGCCGCAGAGCGGAAATTTACGATACGCTTCGCGATACGACCACCACGCACGAGCAGAAGGTCACGTATCTGGCGCGCCACGCCGAGAACTTCATGAAGGTGCTCAACGAGCCGGAGGAGCTCGACGAGCTGATGTGCTGCGACATTGAAAAGCGCTGTATCTGCAATCTCTTTGAGGGCGAAGCGCCGTATCGTCCGCGCTATATTACGCCCGATTATTCCAGATTTCTGAAAAACGGAAGCGAATTTCTGCGGCTGGATCCGCCGAAGGACTTCTTCGAGGCGCTGAATAGCCTGATGATCCTGTACCACAATGTGCCCAGCATCACGAATTACCCGGTGTATATCGGCGATCTGGACATGCTGCTGGAGCCGTACGCGCAGGATTTGAGCGACGAGACCATTCGCCGCGCGCTCCGGCTGTTTTTGACGCAGATCGACCGCACGATTCTCGATTCGTTCTGCCATGCGGATATCGGCCCGGTTCCGACGCGCGTCGGCCGGCTGCTGATGGAGGTTTCGGCTGAGCTCGAGGACGCGATTCCGAACATCACCATGCGCGTATCCGACGAGACGACGGACGAATTCCTGCTCGCGGGCGTGCGCGCGGCGCTGAAATGCGCCAAGCCGAGCTTCGCCAACGACGCGATGTTCCGCCGCGAGCTGGGCGACGATTACTGCATTGCCAGCTGCTACAACGGCCTGCTGAAGGCGGGCGGCTCGTATACGCTGTCACGCCTGATTCTGAGCAACATCGCCAAGCGCGCGAGCGGCATTCAGGACTTCAAAAAGCGCGAGCTGCCGTTTGTGATGGACGTCATGGCGCGGTATATGGACGCGCGCATTCAGTTCCTGGTCGAGGAAAGCAATTTCTTTGAGAGCAGCTTCCTCGTGCACGAGGGCCTGATCGAGCGAAAGAACTTCACCGCGATGTACGGCATGGTCGGCCTGGCCGAATGCGTGAACATCCTGATGGAGAAGGAAGGCCGCGATTGCCGCTTCGGACACAGCAAGGAGGCGGACGAACTGGGCGTGGAAATCATGGACCAGATCGCCGCGTTCAATCAGGGACATTTCAATCCCTATTGCGAAGCGACGGGCGGGCATTTCCTGCTGCACGCGCAGGTCGGCATCGATTCCGACCACGGCACCAGCCCCGGAACGCGCATTCCGATCGGCGAGGAACCGGACGAGCTGATCGATCATCTGAAGAACATCCGCCTCTTCCACCATTATTTCCCGTCCGGAACCGGCGATATTTTCCCGATTGATCTGACCGTGCACCGCAATCCGGAGTTCGTGCTGGATATCGTGCGCGGCGCGATGAAGATGAACATTCGTTATCTGTCGTTCTATTCCAGCGACAGCGACGTGATCCGCGTGACCGGTTATCTGGTCAAGCGCAGCGAAATGGAAAAGCTGGACAAGGGCGAAAACGTGCTGCAGAACACGACGGGCCTCGGCCTGGGCGCGGCGAAGAACTGCAAGGTGCTCGACAGGAGAGTGCGCTGATGCGCGCGCCGGTAAATCGGATCATTCCGTTCAGCTCCGTCGACGGCCCGGGCAACCGCACGGCCGTGTTCCTGCAGGGCTGCAATTTCGATTGCCGGTATTGCCACAATCCGGAGACGATTCACGCATGCGTCCGCTGCGGCGCGTGCGTGGCCGTCTGCCCGGCGGGCGCGCTGAAAATGGAAGGCGGGGAAGTGCGCTACGATTGGGAAAGGTGCAAAATGTGCGATGCATGCATTCACGCCTGCCCCCATTCCAGCTGCCCGCGGATCCGGCCGATGACCGCCGAGGATTGCATGCGCGAGATCGAAAAGCAGATTCCGTTCATTCGCGGCGTAACCGTTTCCGGCGGGGAATGCACGCTGCACCGCGATTTCCTGCTCGCGCTGGCGCGGCTCGTGCGCGCGCGCGGCCTCGGCTTCCTGCTCGACAGCAACGGAAATTACGATTTCTCCGCGGATTCTGAATTGCTGAATGCGATCAACGGCGTGATGCTGGACGTAAAGGCGTGGGACGAAGCGGAGCATCTGCGCCTGACCGGCACGGACAATTCGCGCGTGAAGCGCAATCTCGATTTTCTCGCGCGTGCCGGAAAGCTCGAGGAGGTGCGCACGGTGGTCGCGCCGGACTGGATGAATCCGGAGGAAACGGTCGATGCGGTTTGCAGGCGGCTCGTTTCTCTCGGCGCGCAGGACGTGCGCTACAAAATCATCCGCTATCGGCCGATGGGCGTGCGCAGCGAATATCGTGGGCAGAGCGTTCCGTCGGCGGAGCGGCTGATCGCGCTCGAAAAGCGGGCGAACGCGCTGGGAATCCGCAATACGGTGAGAATTTAAACGGTTTCTTCCATGGGTGAAAACAACCAAAGGAGGGCTTTCATTGGCAACCGAACAACATGTGCGAGTGGACGAAGTTGCCGTCGAGATGCGGAATATCGTGAAGAAATTCGGCGATTTTACCGCGAACGACGGCATCAATCTGGTGGTACACAAGGGCGAGATTCATGCGATTCTCGGCGAGAACGGCGCGGGCAAGTCCACGCTGATGAATCAGCTGTACGGCATGTATACCCCGACCAGCGGCGAAATTCTGATCGGCGGCGAACCGACCGTAATCGACAGCCCCAAGACCGCCATTGCAAAGGGCATCGGCATGGTCCACCAGCACTTCATGCTGGTGCAGCCCTTCACGATTACGGAAAACATCGTTCTGGGCATGGAGCCGCGCAACGGAATCAAGCTGGACATGAAGAAGGCGCGCGAAAGCGTGCTCGAGATTTCAAAGCGCTATCAGCTTTCGATCGATCCGGACGCGAAGATCGAGGACATTTCCGTCGGAATGCAGCAGCGCGTGGAAATCCTGAAGGCGCTCTATCGCGGCGCGGAAACGCTGATTCTGGACGAGCCGACCGCTTCGCTGACGCCGCAGGAGATCGTTGAGCTGATCGGCATCATGCACAATCTGACCGCCGACGGCAAATCCATCATCCTGATTACGCACAAGCTGCGCGAAATCAAGGAAGCGGCGGATTACTGCACGATCATCCGCCTGGGCAAATACATCGGCACCGTCAAGGTTTCCGACGTGGACGAGAACACCCTCGCGAGCATGATGGTGGGCAGAAACGTCAATTTCAACGTCGACAAGCCCGAGCTGGAGCCGGGCGAGGTCGTGCTGGAGATCAAGGATCTGCACGGCGTGGACTATCGCGGCGTGGAAATCCTGAAGGGCCTGAATCTGAATGTGCGCCGCGGCGAGATCCTGGGCATCGCGGGCATCGACGGAAACGGGCAAACGGAGCTTGCGGAGATCATCACCGGCCTTCGCAAGGCGACGAAGGGCGAGGTGCTCGTCGGCGGCTTCGACGTGTGCAATCGGTCGCCGCGCGTGGGCTTTGAGCACGGCGTGTCCAGCATTCCGGCCGACCGCCAGAAGCACGGACTGGTGCTGGAATTCAGCGTGGCGGAAAACATGATTCTCCAGAATTACGCGGAGCCGGAATTCTCGCGCCACGGCATTCTCAATAAGGAGAACATCCTGAAATACGCGTCCGACGCGGTGGAGAAATACGACATTCGCCCCCGCGGCTGCGCGCTTCGCCCGGCCGGGACGCTCTCGGGCGGCAACCAGCAGAAGGTCATCATTGCGCGCGAGGTCAACAACAACAAGGATCTCCTGATTGCATTCAACCCGACGCGCGGCCTGGACGTCGGCGCCATTGAATACGTCCACAAATATCTGGTGGAGCAGCGCAACAAGGGTAAGGCGGTTCTGCTGATTTCGTTCGAGCTGGACGAGATCATCAGCCTGTCCGACCGAATCGATACGATTTTCGATGGCAAGATCGTCGGCAGCATGGCGGGCAAGGACGCGGACGAGAACGCGCTGGGCCTGATGATGGCGGGAGGTAAGCGGAATGGATAACAAAACGAGCGCAAAGCGGTTTGACGGCGCGGAATTTTTCAATAAAATCCTCGGCAGCCGTTTTCTCCTGACGATCGTTTCCATCGTGATTTCGTTCGTCATCGGCGCGATTTTCATGCTGATCATCGGCATTAATCCCCTGGTCGCGTATGAAAAGCTGATTACCGGCGCGCTCGGCAAGCCGAAGTTCATCAGCTATTGCGTCGTTTACGCAACACCTCTGATCTTTACCGGCCTGGCCGTCGCATTTTCGTTCAGAACCGGCGTGTTCAATATCGGCGCGGAGGGCCAGTTCGTCGTGGGCAGCATGGCGGCGTGCGTGGTGGGCATTCTGGTGCCCGCGCCGGCGTATCTGCTGATTCCGATGTGCTTCATCGCCGCGGCGCTGGCGGGCGCGCTGTGGGGAATCATCGTGGGCCTGCTCAAAACGAAGTTCGGCATCAACGAAGTGCTCTCCATGATCATGTTCAACTGGATCGCCTACTTCCTTTCGAACTATATCGCGGAGCTGCCCGGCATTACCGCGGGCGGCGGCTCGGAGGCGACGCGCGACGTGTCGGCCAACGCGATGATTCTGCTGCCGCAGAGCTGGATCAAATCGCTCGGCCTGTGCAAGGACGCGAACTGGGGCATTTTCGTATCGGTGCTGTTCATCATCGCCGTCTGGATCATCATTGAAAAGACCACGACGGGCTACGAGCTCAAGGCCGTCGGCTTTAACCGCACGGCGGCGGAATACGGCGGCATCAACGTCAATCGCTCGATTCTGCTGGCGCTGGCGATTTCCGGCGCGCTGGCGGGCGTTGGCGGCGCGATGCAGTTGCTCGGCATGAGCAAGCGCATCAGCGTGTTCGCGGCGCAGGAGGGCTTCGGCTTCCAGGGCATCAGCGTGGCGCTGATCGGCGGCTCGGATCCGCTGGGCGTGCTGTTTGCGGGCCTGTTCTACGGCATACTGAAATACGGCGGAACGAAGCTGAATCTGATCGGCGCGCCGTCGGAAGTGATCAACATCATCACGGGCACGGTCGTATTCTTCATCGCAATTTCGCATGTGTTCCGCATCCGGGTGCGCAAGGGAGGCAAGAAGAATGGATAATCTGTTAAACAGTCTGGGCATCATCCTCTATACGACGCTTCTCTATACGCCTCCGCTGCTGTTCGCGGCGCTGGGCTCGTGCTTCTCGGAAAACAGCGGCGTGGTCAACATCGGCATTGAGGGCATGATGACCATCGGCGCGTTCGTGGGCGCAACGGTCGCGCACTTTACGTCGCTGCCCTGGATTTCGTTCTTCTGCGGCGGCCTTGCAGGCGCGTTGTTCGGCGCGCTGCATGCGTGGGCGACAGTCAAGCTGAATGCCGACCAGACCATTTCGGGAACGGCGATCAACTTCCTCGCGCCGGGCGTGGCGATTCTGCTGGCGCGCGCGCTGTTTGATTCGTCGGATACGGTTCCGCTGTCGACGGAGCAGAAGATCCCGCTGCTGCTGAACGGCGTGTTCCCGACGAATTCCGCGTGGGGCAATTTCCTGAAGAACACGTTCTCGAACTACGCGACGACCTATATGGTCTTCATCGCGGTGCTGGTCGTATGGTTCGTGTTTTACAAAACGCGCTTCGGCCTGCGCATGCGCGCGTGCGGCGAGCATCCCGCGGCGTGCGATACGCTGGGCATCAACGTGCTGGGCATTCGCTTCTTCTCGGTGTGCATGTCCGGCTTCCTGGCGGGCCTCGGCGGCGCGTCGGTCACGATGGCCACGATGAATCAGTTCCGCCCGACGTCGATCGTCGGCCAGGGCTTTATCGCGATCGCGGCGGTCATATTCGGCAAATTCAAGCCGCAGGGCGCGATGTTTGCCTGCCTGCTGTTCGGCCTGTGCTCGGGCCTGAAGATCGTACTCGGTGCGAAGAACACGATTTCGCCGCAGCTGATTTCGATGATTCCGTTCGTGGTTACGGTCATCGTGCTGGTGCTGTTCGTGGGCCGCTCGCACGTGCCGGCCGCCAACGGCAAGCCCTATATCAAGTCCAAATAACCGGGAAACGCTTTTCCCGCAACCTGCGAAAGGATCGGCCGCTTGCGACCGATCCTTTTTACGTGTGCAATTGCGCAAATCAGCAGTGCATGCTCATGCGGCTGATCAGGTATTGCAGAACCGCCTTGTTGGTTGGCGTGGTGCCGATCCGGTTGCATAAGGGAACGTTCGCGTTTGCCGCCTCGATCGCAATGCGAATGCATCGCTCAATCTGCGAAGCCGATGCGCCGATCACCTGGCCGATCTCCCGGTAAAGTCCCGTCGAGAGATTGCGCAGCGAAACCGGCTTGCGAATGGCGTATGCAACCGCCTCCGCGAGATACCGACTGCCGCTGTAGCGCGCGGAAAAGCCGAGCGAGGTTAAAAGCTCGTGGATTTCGCGCTTAACGTCGGTTTCCAGATTCGTTGCGCCGCCGCACGCCTCCTGCTTGTGCTCCTCGCGCAGCGCGGCGCATTCCAGCAGCGTGGTTTCAACATTTTCAGGAGAAACGGGCTTCTGCAGGCAATAGGCGACGCCGTTGCGATGCGCGATTCCCACGCTGATCAGTGAGAAAAATGCGGAGGTACAAACCACCGTTGGAGGACTTTTCATCCTGCGCATTTCCTTGAGAAGGCAAATGCCGTCCAGCTTCGGTAGCATGATGTCCATCAGCACCAGATCCGGCTTGAATTTGCGGATGCGCGAAAGCGCGTCCACGCCGTTTTCCTCTGCGGCGACAACTTCCAATCCGGGCTGGTTCTTCAGGTGAGCGGTCAGGCGGGTTAAGTGCGTTCTGTCCGGGTCTGCGATTACCAACGAGCTGCGTTTCATGTTCATATCGTCCTTTCAGTAGTTGGAGTTTCTTTATGTTTCGATTGAATTGTATGCGAATTAACAATGTGTGTCAATCCAACATATAAACATAATTGTGAAAATGTAGTAAATAGTGATGCTGTTTTACGCGTGTTATATAGATAATATAAAGAATGTATACGAATTGCGGATATACATGCCGTTTATGCATTGAAAAACGGGGTCTCACTCGCTCTGCGCGCGCCATTCCTTTTGCAGCTTTTCGATCGCGGGATTGGTCTTTTCGATCAGCAGCGCGTCGATTGCCTCGGCGAGCGCGGGCACGGAATCCAGCGCCTCGGCGAGCGTATTCTGATTGTGACCGACCTCGACGAGAATGCTGAACACGCCGATATTCTGATTGTAGCGCCCGTCCTTGACGAGCACGTCCTTGCAAAGCCCGGGGGAGACGCGATTGATCTCCTCGGTCAGCGCGCGCGCAAACGCGAGATTCTCCGCGTAATGCGGCTTTACGGTAAATCCCTCGCCGTTTCCGACCAGCAGCATCAGCCGCGCGGGCTGCGGATCGCCGTTGACGATCGGCTTGGGATCCACGCCCTCGATATACGCGTCGCGATGCAGGTCGATATACAGATCAAACGCGCGATCATAGCCCTCGAGCGTCTTCAGCGACCGGGTATAGGCGGTCATCATGTCGTTCTGCTCGTGATCGGTCGTGTCGTGAACCACTTCAAAGCCGCGCGCCTTAAGCTGCGAGGCCAGCTCGTCGCCCACGCGAACCACGCTGTGGCTCTCGTCCAGCGTGCGCCATGCCTCCACGGCCACATATTCGTCCTCGGCGACCTGGCGATAGGCCTCGTGGGTGTGCGTGTGATAAATCAGCACGGACGGCCTTTCAGCGTTTACGCGCTCTACGGAAACCGAGGCAAAGACCGGATTGGTCTCTGCCTCAGCGGTGCTTTGCGGCGCTGCCTGAACGATGTTGGCGTTGGTCTGAACGCCGGGCGCATCGCTGGAAAGCAGACTGGAAAGCACGATAAACCCCACGACCAGTGCAAGCACGATCGCCGCAATGGCAATCAGCAGCTGGGAACCCTTGATAACCTTAAAACGCACCATACAACCACCTCCACTCGGCCTTGTAAAGGATATTCGCCTTTTCCTTTTAAAATGCCGGCGCGCCAATAAAGCGAACGCGAAGCGGCGAACGCCCATTTTTTCGCCGCAAAGAGCGCGAAATGCAGCTAAAAATGCATAATTGCAGAAATACGCTTGCAAAAATCGGGCAAATGGAGTATAATAGGCCGCAGGACTAAATCAGACGGAGGACATTATGGACAACGCGCAGGAGCTCATTCAGCGACTCAATCACAGCGGCAAGAAGCTTTCCAAGAGCCATCGCCGAATCGCTGAATGCATCGTGACACATTATGATAAGGTGGTCTTCATGACCGCTTCAAAGCTGGGCGAATATGTGGGCGTGTCGGAATCGACGGTAGTGCGCTTTGCGGCGGCGCTGGGCTACAGCGGATATCCGCAGCTGCAGAAGGCGCTGCAGGAGCTGATTCGCCATCGCCTGACCGCGTCGCAGCGCTTTGAGATGACGTCGGATATGGATCATGCGCAGGTGCTGAACAAGGTGCTGAAGGCGGACATTCAGAACATCCGCTCCACGCTGGACGAGCTGGACATCAACGCCTTTGAAACGGCGATCGAAATGATCATTCAGGCGCGAAACATCTACGTGATGGGCCTTCGCGCATCCGCGCCGATCGCGGAGTTCTTCGCACATTATTTAAAGTTCATTTTCCCGAACGTGCGCGTGGTTACGTCGGGCGTCAGCGACGTTTTCGAACAGCTCGCGCGCATCGGCGAGGGCGATCTTTTGATCGGCCTTTCGTTCCCGCGGTACACGGCGCGTTCGATTGAGGCGATGGAATTTGCGCGCTCGCGCGGCGCGGAGCTGATCGCGATTACCGACGGCCCGCTTTCGCCGCTGCATTCCACGGCGAATATCTGCCTGATGGCGAAGAGCGATATGTCCTCGTTCGTGGACTCGTTCGCCGCGCCGCTGTCGCTGATCAACGCGCTGATTGTAGCGCTCGGCCAGCGCCGCCGCCACGAGGTTTCCGAATATTTCGAAAGCATGGAGCAAATCTGGGATAAATACGACGTTTACCTCGCCAGGGCGGGAGAATAGCATGCAGAACAGAATCATCGTGATCGGCGGCGGCGCCGCGGGAATGATGGCCGCGATTTATGCCTCGCGCGCCGGAGCGGAGGTCGTTCTGCTCGAGAAGAATGAAAAGCTCGGCAAAAAGGTGTATATCACCGGCAAGGGCCGCTGCAATGTGACCAACGCGTCCGAGCGCGAGGAGTTTCTGCGCCATGTATTCCGCAATCCGCGGTTTCTGTATGCGTCGCTGGCGGAGCTGGACAACGAGGGCCTGATGCGGCTGATCGAAAGCGAGGGCGTGCCGCTCAAGACCGAGCGCGGCAATCGCGTATTTCCCGTGTCCGATCATTCCAGCGATATCATTCTCGCGCTCAAGCGGGCGATGGAGAAGGGGAATGTGGACGTTCGGCTGAACGCCTGCGTGGAATCGCTGCTGATTGAGGACGGCCGCATTGCCGGCGTAAAGCTGGAGACGGGCGAAAGTATTTCTGCAAACGCAGTCATCATTGCAACCGGCGGCGTGAGCTATCCCTCCACCGGCTCGACTGGCGACGGCTATCGCTTTGCGGAGGCGGCGGGGCACACAATCGAAACGCCGCGCGCATCGCTGGTGCCCATTGAGACGCGCGAAAGCTGGCCGGCCAATCTGATGGGTCTGACGCTCAAAAACGTGCGTCTGACGGCGTATGCGACCGTCAAGGGCAGGGAAAAGGCGCTCTATTCCGAAATGGGCGAAATGCTGTTTACGCATTTCGGAATTTCCGGGCCGCTGGCGCTGACGCTTTCATGCCTGATGCCCGAAAATCCCGAATCGGTGCTCCTGGAGATCGATTTAAAGCCCGCGCTGGACGAAGCGACGCTCGACGCGCGGCTCGTTCGCGATTTCCGCGAGCTGTCCAGAAAGCAGCTCGTGGCCGCAATGGACGGCCTTGTTCCGCACAATCTGGGCCTGCAGCTGCTGTTGCTCGCGCATCTGTCCGCGACGGCGCCGATCAACGGTGTAACGGCCGAGCAGCGCAAATCGCTGGTCAGGCTCCTGAAGGCCGTGCCGCTCACGCCGAAGCGCCTGCGCGGCTTTGACGAGGCGATCATTACCCGCGGCGGCGTGAATGTAAAGGAAGTCAATCCCAAGACGCTGGAGTCCAAATGCGTCTCCGGGCTGTATTTTGCCGGCGAGGTGCTCGATTTGGACGCGGCGACCGGCGGCTACAATCTGCAAATCGCGTTTTCCACCGGCGCGCTGGCGGGAAAGAGCGCCGCGGAGCGCGCGTGAAGGGGGGAGAGGCGCGATGCGTTTTCGATTGGCGGGACTGGTCAATGATTCGATCGTAGACGGGCCGGGACTGCGTCTGGCGGTGTTTGCGCAGGGCTGCCCGCATCATTGCCCGGAATGCCACAATCCGCAGTCGCACGATTTCAGCGGCGGCGAATGGGGCGATACCGACGAAATTCTGCGCATGGCCGCGGACAATTGCCTGCTCGACGGCATTACGCTGACCGGCGGCGAGCCGTTCTGCCAGCCGGAGGCGTGCGCGGAAATTGCGCGCGGCGCGCATGCGCTGGGCCTGAATGTGTGGGCGTACACGGGATATCTGTTTGAAAACCTGTTGAACGGAACCGACGCGCAGCGCGAGCTGCTCCGAAACACGGACGTGCTGGTCGACGGCCCGTTCAAAATCGAGCTGAAATCGCTGGACGTGCGCTTTCGCGGGTCGAAAAATCAGCGCCTGATCGACGTTCCGAAGAGCCTGAACGCCGGCCGCGTGATCGAACTGGAATAGCGGCTGCAAACTGAATACTTCAATAAAAAACGCGCCGTCTGCATCGAGCAGACGGCGCAAGCTTTATGGATTAGTCGTCATCATCATCGTCGTCGTCGTCGTCATCGTCGTCATCGTCATCATGATCATCGTAACGATCGTCGTCATCGTCATCATCATCGTCGTCGTAGCGATCGTCGTCATCATCATCGTGATCGTCGTAGCGGTCATCATCGTCATCATCATCGTCGTAACGATCCTTGCTCGGCTCGGCGGCGCGCTCATCCTGTTCGACGTCGTATTCGAGAATGCTTCCGGTCACAGCATCGATTTCGTATTCGTATTCAACGCCATCCTTGCGGAATTCGATTTCATAAACGCGGTTGCCGTCGTCGTTTTCCAGCTTCGCCTTGGTGAACGTCGCATCGGAAAGGCCCGCGTGCTTCAGCGCAACGCGCTTCGCCTGATCCACGCCGATGTAGGTGCTCGAGCTGTTCTGATTGCCCTGCGCGGTCTTGTGCGATTCGACCTTCTTTTCGACGATCTTGCCGCTGGCCGCGTCGATTTCGTATTCGTATTCCGCAGAAGAGGTCACGAATTCGATCTCATACACGAGCACGCCATCCTCGCGATCGAGCTTGGATTTGGTGAACGTGACGTCGGAAGCGCTCAGGCCGGCGTCCGCCAGCGCGATGGAGCGCGCCTTGTCGCGGGTGATTTCCTGATTCTGATTGCTGCCGGTCGCGCCGCCCGTGGTTCCGCCGGAAGCGGGCTTTTCGCCGGGACGAACAGCTTCGGTCTGCTCGAAGAATTCAACGCTCGTTGCGCAAATTGCGCCGGTGATCGCGTCCACGTCGTATTCGTATTCGGTGGTCGCGGTAAAGAACGATACCTCATAAACGCGCAGCGCGTCGTCCGTATCGAGGCTGATTTCGGTCATGGTGACCTCAGATTCGGCGAGACCCGCATCGGCGAGCGCCTTGCCGAACGCCTCCTGCATGGAGATGAAGCTGGTGCTAAAGCCCTGCTGCTGAGCCATTTCCAGCGTCTTTTCAAAGCCGTACTCCCACGAGCGCTTCACGATCATGCCATTCGCGGAATCGATCCAGAATTCGTATTCAAAGCCGTCGCATTTGAATTCAATGTCGTAAACCGTGCGCCCGTGCTCGGTTTCGGTCTCGGTCGGGTACAGCGTCGCGCGATCGCGGGTCGCGCCCGCGGCTTCCAGCGCCAGATTTTCAGCGGCGGTCTGGTCGACGGCGCTCTGCGCATAAGCGCTCGCAATCAGCAGCGTCAGCAGCGCAAGAAGGATCATCAGAAACGTTTTCATGGTCTTGTTCATTGAAGTGTCGCCTCCCTTGTTGGTATGGCCTTATGATACAGGCGATTGATTAGACGAAAATGAGAATTCTCATTTTTTCATCAAAAAAGAGGCGAACGTTTCATTCGCCTCCGAAAAATCATTTATGCGGGGAAACGCGCGGTGAACGCGCTGCCCTTGCCCGGTTCGCTCTGAACGGTCAAATCGCCTGCATACATCCGCGCAATCTGCCGCGCCATGGAAAGCCCTAGTCCCGCGCCGTCGCCCGATCGATCGGCCGCGCCCTGATAGAGCCGGCGGAAGATCTTTTCCTGCTGCTCGGCGGGAATGCCGACGCCGTCGTCCGCGACTGTCAGCTCAATGCAATCGCCGCTTTTGCGGAGCGAAACGTCGATATGCCCGTTTTCCACGCCGTAGCGATAGGCGTTGCCAATCAGATTGGACAAAAGCCGCGTCAGCAGCGTTCGATCGCCGATCATCGCAATTCCCGGCTCGACATGGCAGGAGAGGGCGATATCCTTTTCGCGAATCAGCGCCATATCCTCGCAAACGGATTGCACGAGGTCGCTGAGATCAAACGGCTCCTTCGGGTACAGATCGGTTCTTCGCTCCAGCCGCACCAGCTCGAGCATTCCGGTGATCATCCGGTTCATGCGCCTACCCTGGCGGCGAATCACCTGAATCGCCTCGCGGTATTCGCCGCAGGTTTTCCCAGATTCGAGCGCCTCGTCGCACTGCGCCAGAATGACCGTCATCGGCGTTCGCAGCTCGTGCGAAGCGTCCGACGCAAACTGCCTTTCGGCTTCAAACGCTTCGTCCAGGCGCTGCATCATGCCGTTGAACGTCTCCGCCAGCTGGGAAAGCTCGTCGCCGCTTGCATTGACCGGCATGCGCTTTTTCAAATCGTCGCCGCCGCTGATCTGCGCCGCCGTAACGGACATTTCGCGGATCGGCCGCAGCGCGCGCCGGGCGATCCAGATTCCGCCCGCAATTGCAATCAGCGCAAACGCGCCCAGCGTCCACACGCAGATGTGAACGATGGTGAGCAGCGGCGCGTCACCCTGCGATTCGGCCACGATTCCGCGCAGCCACAGGTCACGAATCGCCTCCTGCTCCAGCTGCCGGTCGAACACATAATAGATTTCGCCGCCGGAGCGCACCGTTCGGCAAACGCCGTCCTGCAGCGGGAGAGAGACGTCCGAAATGGGATTCTCGCCGTAAAGCAGCTCGCCGTTTTCGTGGTACAGCGCGGTGTAAACGCCGTTCACCTGATCGAGATAGTCGTCGTCGATCTCCAGATAGCCCGCGCCGTAGCGGATAAAGTGATCCGTATCGCCGTCCATATCCATCTGCGCGATGGACTGGTAGAATTCCACCTCGTCCAGATTGTCCTCGACTGTGTGAATCAGCTCGTCGCGCAGCAGCTTCTGCAAAACGGAATGGCTGACGATAAACACGGTCACGAACGCAATCAGCGCCATCAGAATCAGCGCCACGGAAAACCACAGCGTCAGCCGGCGCTGCAGCGAACGCGTCTTTCTCATTTCGCATCCTCCCGGAGCACATAGCCCATGCCGCGCACGGTGTGAATCAGCTTGCGATCGTATCCGTCGTCGATCTTTTTGCGCAGATACCGAATGTACACGTCCACGACGTTCGTTCCGCCCTCGTAATCGAAATTCCAGACGTGGTTTTCGATTCGCTCGCGCGAAAGGATGATGCCCGCGTTCAGCATCAGGTATTCCAGAAGCGCGTATTCCCTTGCGGAAAGCGAAATTTCATTATTTCCGCGCGTCACCCTGCGCGTGGCGGTATCCAGGCGCAGATCGGCAAGCTGCAGCGCGCTGTCCCGCGCGCCGAACGCCGCGCGCGTCATGACCCGCAGCCGCGCGCTCAGCTCCTCCATTGCAAACGGCTTGACCAGATAATCGTTCGCGCCGCTGTCGAGCCCGGCCACGCGGTCGGACACCGCGTCGCGCGCCGTGAGCAGCAGCACGGGCGTCGCCTTTCCCGCGGCGCGCAGCCGCCTGAGCACGGTCAATCCGTCCAGCTTCGGCATCATGATATCCAGAATCGCCGCGTCGTAATCCGCCGCCTGCAGGTAATCCCAGGCCTGCTGACCATCGAAGCAGCGGTCGACGCCGTAGCCCTCCGCGGCGAGTCTTCGCGAAACGATGTCGTTCAAATCGCGCTCGTCCTCGGCAAAAAGAATTCGCATGGCGCTTTCATCCCTTCGTTAAGGTATAAAAAAAGCACCCAGACATTGATACAACATCCAAGCACTTTGTGGTGATCCATCGGGGATTCGAACCCCGGACACCCTGATTAAAAGTCAGGTGCTCTACCGACTGAGCTAATGGATCATGAAGCTGGGGCGGCTGGGGTCGAACCAGCGAATGCGGGAGTCAAAGTCCCGTGCCTTACCGCTTGGCTACGCCCCAATAGCGGGATAAAGAAAAAAGCCGCGGCGGCCTTTTCAAAAAGAATAGATGGGGTGAGTAGTGGGGCTCGAACCCACGACCTCCAGGGCCACAACCTGGCACTCTAACCAACTGAGCTATACCCACCATACTGGCGCGCCAGAAGGGACTCGAACCCCTGACCCACGGCTTAGAAGGCCGTTGCTCTATCCAGCTGAGCTACTGGCGCAACTTTCATCGCGTTGAGGAAATTCAGTTCCTGCCGACAGTTAAGAATTATAGCACCAATTCCCCCGTTTGTCTATAGCTATTTTCAAAATAAACCAAATGTTTACATGCTGCGGCTTCGCGCGGTTTTTACGTCGCCATGCTATAATGCAGTCAACCGAACGGAAGGGGGAGAAGCCCGTGGTCAGAAAGCTTCGGCGCGCGATTTGCGCGCTCCTGCTGATTGCGTTTTCCGGAATTGCGCTTGCGGAGAATCACTATTGCGTGTCGACCGAGAAGGGCGTATTCCTCGTTTCCGAGAGCGGCAGCGCGATCGACCTCACCGGCGCGTGGAGCGACATTTACTGCGTGCGCGAAAACGAGCTGTACGCCATCGGCCTGACCACCGACGCCGGAACGCGCTATGCGCTTTCGGATGCGAACGGCCGATTGCTGACCGAGCCTGCGTTTACGGCGTTTGCGGCGGCGTTGGACGGCGTGCTGTTTTGCATCAACGGCGCGTACGGCTGGAAGGATGCGAGCGGGCAGACGCGCGTGACCGCCGATTACACGCAGCTCGTTTGCGCGGACGAAAGCGCGTTTTACGGCCTGCTGACCGATCCGAACGACGACGAGCCCGATCAGATTTACCTCGTGAATGCCAATAATGAATCGACCGCCACCAGCGTATGGACGGCGAGCCCGCTCTCCGCGCCCTCAGACGGGCGCATGCCGTATTGCGATCCCGAAACGCGGCTGTACGGGTATCTGGATCTGAGCGGCAATATCGCAATCGAGGCGCGCTTTACGTTCGCCGGCGATTTTTCCGGCGGCGCGGCGCATGTGGCGGAAAACGGAAGGCACGGCCTGATCGACGCGTCGGGCGAATGGCTCGTGCCGGCGGAATACGATTACATCGCGTTCGGCGACGGCTTTATCCTCGCGCTCCGGGGCAATTCCCTGTGCGCCGTGTATGCGCCGGACGGAAAAAGCGAGCTGTTTCGGATCGAGGAAAGCGGCGTCGCGGCCGCCGCGGTGGGCGATGCGATCGCCATTGCAAACGCCGATTCGCTCCGGATTTACGATACCGAAGGGACGCTTCGGCGCACCTGTCCGGCGAACGCGTCGGTGGTTGCAGGCGCAAGCGGCCAGCTGATTCTCTCCGAGGGCGACTGGGGCTCGAAAACCGCGCGCATTCTCGACAAATCGGGGCTCGCGATCGATCGCGTGGATCAGCATCTGATTCCACTGGACGACGCGCGCTATGCATTTGTGGAAATGAATGTGGCGCTCTACAACAGCGATCTTCTCGGCGGCAAGCGCTATTCGGTGAACTACGATTCCCTGAAAATGGGCATGATCGACCGCACGGGCCGCGAAATCATCCCGGCGGAATACGAGGAGATTCGCCGCGTGGGCGAGGATCGCTATTTACTGATCGGCGATCGCGAGCTGCGCATCTGCGACGGAGAGGGAACAAACGTCTGGAAGCATCTGCTCGAGGCGGCTACGACGGATTGAAGCTCAAAAGCCAGTTGCGCAGTACGTGCTTGATTGCGCTCAAAAGGCTGTTTTCCGGCTCGTCGCTTTCCGCAATCAGCGGGCATTCGCCAACGACTTCGCCCGCGGCAATCAGTCGCGCCGTGCCGATGTTTTCTCCCGCGCGCACCGGCGCGGTCAGGTTCGGCTCGTAATCGAACCGCAGAAGAACGCGCGTGCCGACCGGAACCGCCGCGGCGAGATTTTCGCCCGCAATCGCGCGCACGCGCCCGCTCGCGCCGCCGGCCACGGTAACTTCGCCGACCGCCTGCCCGGCGGAGAGCGATTGCTCCTGGCGAAAATTGTCGAATCCGTAATCGAGAATCTCCGCGGCGGTATCGAACCATGTCGGGCAATTCAGCACCGCGCCAATCAGAAACAGACCGTCGCGCTCCGCGCTGAACACAAGGCAGCGGCCCGCGGCCTTGGTATAGCCGGTTTTTCCGCCGTTCGCGCCGTCGTAGGTGGACAGAAGGCGGTTTTTATTTTCGAGCACGCGGCTGTAATCATTGCCCACCCAGGGAATGATCTTGCGCTGCGTGCCGGTAATGATGCGAAATTCGTCGATTTGCATCGCCGCGCGCATGATGCGCGCCATGCCGAGCGCGCTCGCCTTGTGGCCGGTCGCGGGCAGCCCGTTGGGATTGACGAAATGCGCGTCGGCGTCCAATTCCTTCGCCCGCGCGTTCATTTTTTCGACGAATGCCGGAACGCTTCCGGCCACATGCTCCGCGATGGCGACCGCCGCGTCGTTTCCGCTGCGCAGCATCAGCCCGTAGAGCATGTGCTCCATCGACAGCGATTCGCCCACCGAAAGGTAAATCGACGTGCCCTCCACGCCCGACGCGTTTTTTCCCGCCGTAACGGTTTCGTCGAGCGCGCAGCTTTCCAGCGCAATCAGCGCGGTCATGATCTTCGTGGTCGACGCCATCGGCAGCATTTCCTCCGCGTTCTGCCGAAACAGCACGCGCCCGCTGCTTCCGTCGATCAGCACCGCGCCCCTCGCCGCCACGCTCAGCGTTTCCGACGCGCTCGCGCACGGGAACAGGCAAAGGGCAACCAGAATCAGCAAAACGGTTTTCTTCATGAAAAAAATCCCCCGATCGCTTGGTCGAGGGATTTTATGCGCGCGGCAAATGCATTCATGCGCGCAACAGCGCTTCGCAGCCGGCCCGATACGCGCTGGAGAGGATCGCATAGTGCATTGCCGAAGGCAGCGCGTCGCCCGTATTGGCGCCCGCGGAGGCAATTTGCGCAATGACCGCCTGCTGCTGCGCGCAGAACGCCGTGTAAAGTTCCTCCATCGTCTGGCCGTCCGACAGCGTGAGCATCGCACGGATGTCCTCCATCGTGGTCACCTGCTTGAGCGAGACGATCATCGCCAGCATCGCAATCTGCTCGCGGCCGTATTTTTTGCCCGTCGGCCGCGGAATCAGCTTCGCTTTGACGTAGTTGTTGATCATGGAGGCCGAAAGATAGCCGCACGTCGCGTCGCCATAGAGCGGCTCGTACATGCGCGTAATCAGCGTGATGACCTGATCCATATACAGCCCGAGATCGGGAATTGCGCTCCACGGAATCGGCGTATAGCCCGCCAGCGCATTCAGATTCTCCGTTTCCATCGCCCGTTCCCTCCCGGCTTTCCCTTTTTTCTTATACTATAGCACATTCGGCGGCAAATTGCAAAGAAAAATTCTCAAACATGGGTTGACAACGTGTAGAATATACTGTAAACTAGTATCAGATACTAGATAAAGTCGAGGTGACAACCATGAATGCCAACAGAATATATGTATGGGGCGATTCGATTGCGAAGGGCGTCGTCATGGACGAGGCGCGCGGGCGGTATCGCATTTCGAAGGAAAACTGTCTTTCGCGCCTGGAGCGGGAGAGCGGCGTGGAGATCCACAATTTCGCCGTCATGGGAAACACGTCGGCGCAGGGACTGGAGCGCATGCAGGCCGGGATGCCGGATGAGGGCGGCGTCGCGGTAATTGAATTCGGCGGAAACGATTGCGATCTGGACTGGAAGGCTGCGAGCGAGCAGCCGGAGGTCGCGCAGCAGGGGAAGGTGCCGCTGAAGGTGTTTGGGGAAAATCTGAAAAGGATGATTGCGTGCGCGCGCGGAGCGGGAATGGAGCCGGTGCTGGTGACGCCGCCGCCGCTGGTTGCGAAGCGGTATTTCGATTGGGTATCGCGCAATCTGAATCCGGCGCGGATTCTGGATTATCTGGGCGATGTGGAGCACATTTACCGCTGGCAGGAGCGGTACGCGCTGATGATTCGAAACGTCGCGCGCGAGGAAAACGCGCGTCTGCTGGACGTTCGCGACGCGTTTCTCGCGCAGCCGCGGATGACGGACATGATCTGCATCGACGGCATTCATCCCAACGAAAAGGGCCACGCGATGCTGTTCGACGTGCTGAGCGCGGAGGTATAAGGAACGGGCGCAATGCGAATGGGGGAAACGCATTGCGCCCGCTTTTTATTGCTCCATGAACGCCGAATGCGGATCGGGGTGCACGTAAAGCGTTTTCTGATGGGTAAAGATGACGAAGCCGGGCCGCGCGCCGCTCGGCTTTTTAACGTATTTGCGCATCGTGTAATCCACCGGCACGTTCGAGGACTGCGCGCCCTTGGAATACGCGGCGGCGATCTGCGCGGCGGTGCGGATGGTTCCTTCATCCGGATTTTCGCCCACGATGATCGCGTGCGAGCCGGGCATGTCCTTGGCGTGCAGCCAGATTTCGTCGGGCTGCGCGGTGAAGGTCAGCTTGTCGTTTTGCAGATTGTTGCGGCCGACGAGCACGATTCTTCCGTTCGGCAGCGCAAAGCGCATCGGCTTCGACGGCGGCAGCTGCTTCATCTGGCGGCGATTGCGATTGGGCTTGATGTAGCCGAGCTTTTCCAGCTCCTCGCGCATTTCGACCAGCGCGGCCTCCTCGGAGCATTTGTCGAGATTGTCCATCTGGCCCTCGAGGTAATCCAGCTCGGCACTGGTGATTTCAATCTGCTCCGCGGCGAGGGATTTGGCGTTGCGCGCCTTCTGATAGAGCTTGAAATAGCGCTGCGCGTTCGCACTCGGCGAGAGCTTTTCGTCCAGCTCGACCTTCAGCATTGGCATGCCCTCTTCATAGTAATTCGGCAAAAGCACGCTCTTTTCGCCCTTCCGGGCCAGATTCAGATTCGCCGTGAGCAGCTCGCCTTTAATTCGGTATTCCTCCATGCGCTCGCTGCCGAGCAGCGCCTCCCGCTGCAGCGCGAGCTTGCGCTCGAGGCGCTCGATGTTCGTCTTGAGCACGCGATGCATCGTTGCGCTCTTCTGCTGAATGCGCGCGGCGAGATCGCGCGAGAGATAGAACGCGTCCATCGCCTCGGAGATCGTTTCAAACGTCTGCCGATTCATGTTCCGCCGGCTCAGGTATTCAAACGCCGTGAAATCCACGCTTTTGCCCTCGGAATCGAGCAGCACCTGCGGCTGCGGCGTAAGAGCGGAAAGCGCGTCCGCGACGATTCTGCAAACGGCGGTCAAATCGCATTCCTCGATGTGCGCCTCCTCGTTTCCGGCGGCGCGGAACGCAAATTCATGCGCCGCCTGCGTGGAAAGACCGCTGATCGAGCGCGCGAGCAGCTTCCACAGAAAGCCCGATTGCCCGCGCAGCGCGCCCTCCAGCCGCTCGGCGGTAACCTCGGAAAAGGGAATTTTGCCGTGGGCGGGCGGCAGCTCGTAGCGAAGGCCGGGCAGCACCTCGCGCACGGACGACATCGCCTCGCTCACGCGGCGCGCGCTGTCGATGATCCGGCCGTCGCCGCCGATGAAAATCAGGTTCGAATGCTTGCCCATGAATTCGCACATGAGCTTCTTCGTGGCGCGCTCGCCGAGCTCGTCGTAATGCTCGATTGAGATTTCCAGAATGCGGTCGCAGTCGATCTGCCGAATCTCGGAAATGCGGCCGCCGGTTACATGCTTGCGCATCAGCATGCACAGCGCCGGCGCCTCGAGCGGGCCGACCTTCTTCTGCTTCGTCAGCTGCGCGCGCGCGCAATCCGCGCCGGCGGAGAGCAGAAGCAGATGGTTCTGGCCGCCGTTTCGAATGGTCAGGTTCAATTCATCGCGCTCCGGCTGCACAATGCGGTCGATTCGGCCGCCGACGAGCGTATTTCGAAGCTCGCCCGCGAGCAGGGAGAGCGTGATTCCGTCCAGGGGCATAGTGGTTTCCTCCGATATTGATTCGTTCTTTCCCGATTATAACCCATTTCAGACGATTGCGCAACCGGGCAAACTGTGATAAAATAGGGATATCCTTGGGGAATACCGACGGCGAACCGGGAATAGATTGAACAGAAATAACGGGTCGCAAGGAGGGTTCCTCATGAGTTTTACCGACAATCAGCGCAAGGGGTATCTGTTGGCGATCGCGCTAATGGTGATAGCGATCGCGCTGGTCTGCGGCTGGATGCTGCGTCCGGAGCAGAAGACGGAGTCCGCGTTCATCGCGCCGACGCCGGAGGCGAGCGTTTCGCCGTCTCCGCAGGAAAGCCCCGCTCCGGATGCGAGCGCTTCGCCCACGGAGGATGCGAGCAGCGCCTCGGCGCAGACGGGCAAGGCCGCGGAAAAGGCGGGGAAGGTCTCCACCATCGTCTATTATCAGGACAACGACGGCTATCTGGTTCCGGTAATGTGCTCGGTGCCGCTCGAGGACGGCATCGCGAAGGCGACGCTCAGCATGATGGTGCAGTCCGTCGGAAACGACATGCAGGCCGCGCGGCTGGGATTGCGCACCGTGCTTCCGGAAAACACGACGATCGATCTGGACATCGCGGGCGGGCTTGCGCGCATCGATCTGAGCCGCGAGGCGCTCGCGCTTCCGGACGCGGCGGCGGAGAGCAACATGATCTCCGCGGTCGTGGGCACGCTGACCGAATTTGACACCGTAAAGGAGGTCGAATTCCTGTTCGGCGGCCAGAAGCTCGAAAAGCTGCCGAACGGAACGAGCGTTTCCGGCCGGTTTACGCGCGGCAGCATCAATCCCGAAATGGCCGAGGACGTGATGGGCGCGGCGAATGTCAGCCCGGTTACGCTGTATTTCCCGTCCGAGGCGGGCGCTGTGGTGGTTCCGGTCACGCGAATGGTGTATTCCAGCCCCGATCTGAACACGGCGGTGCTGGAGCTGACGAAGGGCCCGAGCAGTGCGTGCTCGCTGGAAAACGTGCTGCCCGCCGGCTGCGGACTGATCGACGTAAAGGTCGAAAACGGCGTTGCGAAGCTGAATTTCACGAAGGAATTTGCGGAAATCGCGCTGAACAACGACGGCGGCCGGCTGGCGCTGAAGGCGCTGGTGCTCACGTGCACACAGTTCGACGGTGTGGACTCGGTTGAAATCTATGTCGAGGGCGAGAAATACGATCCCGGCAAGGATACGCTGAGCGTGCCGACGTTCGCCAACGTCGCCGATTCGATCGTATACGATTACATTCAGACGCAGTCCGCCATGCTGGTGGACGAATAAAACCGTCGGCGCATAAAACGAAAGGATGACGATTCATGGAAAACGCAAGAATGCCGGAGGAAAAGCGCCCCGTGCGCATCATTCCCGATTATACCGAGATGGCGGCGGGCTCCGTATTGATTGAATGCGGCCGCACGCGCGTGATCTGCACCGCGTCGGTTCAGGAGGGCGTGCCGCCGTTTCTGAAGGGCAGGGGGCAGGGCTGGCTGACCGCGGAATACGCGATGCTGCCCGGCTCCACGCCTGACAGAAAGGCGCGCGACGGAATCAAAAAGGACGGCCGCAGCGTCGAAATTCAGCGCCTGATCGGACGTTCGCTGCGCGCGGCGTGCGATCTAGGCCTGCTGGGCGAGCGCACGATTTACATCGACTGCGACGTGATTCAGGCCGACGGCGGCACGCGCACCGCTTCGATCACCGGCGGCTTCGTCGCACTGTGTCTGGCGGTGGATAAGCTTTTGAAAGCCGGAAAGATCGTGGATTCGCCGATCATTCGCCAGGTCGCGGCAATCTCCGTGGGCGTGATCGACGGAACGTGCACGCTCGACCTCGAATACGCGCAGGACAGCCGCGCCGAGGTGGACATGAACGTCGTGATGACGAAAGACCGCAGGGGCGAAACCGGCTTCGTCGAGGTGCAGGGCACGGGCGAGCGCAAATGCTATTCCAGAGGCGAGCTCAATCGGCTGATCGATCTGGCCGAAAAGGGCGTTTCGGAGCTGATGGACGCGCAAAGGGCGGCGCTCGGCGATCGCGCGGACGTGATCTGCAGAAAGCCGAAGCTCGTTCTGGCGAGCAATAATTTCGGAAAGCTGCGCGAGCTGCGCGCGATGCTGGGCGAGAAGTTCGACGTGCGCTCCATGCGCGATATGGGCATTCAGCTCGAGGTGGACGAGACGGGCGAGACCTTTGCGGAAAACGCGCTTTTGAAGGCGCAGGCGCTGATGGAAATCTGCCATTGCGCGACGCTGGCGGACGATTCGGGCCTCTGCGTGGATGCGCTGGGCGGCCGGCCCGGCGTGCATTCGGCGCGCTATTGCGGTGTTCACGGCGACGACGAGGCCAACAATCAGCTGCTTTTGAAGGAGCTGGCGCAGGCGGGCGGTTCGCGCGACGCGCATTACGGCGTGGCGATCGCGCTGTGCCGGCCGGGCCGCGAGCCGCTGATTACCTACGGCCGCTGCGACGGCGAAATTCTGACCGAGTATCGCGGAACGGGCGGATTCGGATATGATCCGCTGTTCCTTTCGAAGGATCTGGGCGTTACGTTCGCGGAGGCGGATGCAGAGAGCAAAAATCGCGTGTCCCACCGCGCGCGCGCCATTCAGGAAATGATCGATCGGCTGGAGAAGGAAAATGGTTAGGCTCGGGATCATTTCCGATTCGCACGGCGGCATGGTGCGCCTGGAGCAGTTCGCCCGCCTGGCCGAGCGCGAAAAGCTGGATGCAATCATTCATCTGGGCGACGGCCAGAGCGACGCGAAATGGCTTCGGAAGAACGTTTCCATGCCGGTGCATTTCGTGGCCGGCAATTGCGACTGGCCGGGAAGCGCGCCGCGCGAGGCGCGTTTGAGCTTCGGCGGCGTGCAAATGCTGGCGGTGCACGGCGATAAATACGGCGTAAAGCTCGATTACGGGCCGCTTTCGTATTATGCGGAGGAGGCCGGCGCGGCGATTGCGCTGTTCGGCCACACGCATCAGCCGTTCGCCGGCTATGTCGGCGGCGTAATGCTGCTCAATCCCGGCGCGCTGAACGCCGGGAAATATGCGATACTGGAAATCGAGAAGGGAAACGCCGTGCCCTTCCTGAAGGAGCTTTGAATGAACGAACCGATTACGCTTCGCGCCGCGAGCGCGGAGGAAATGCGAACGATTTACGCCTGGATGGAAAAGCAGTTCCATGCGGGCGAGCTGAAATACCTGTCCACGCTGGAAAGACTGCGCGCGCAGAATCGCTACGAGGTCTACGGCCTGTGGTCGGGAAGCGCGCTGATCGCCTATGCGCTGTTTGCGTTTACCGAAGACGGCCGCTTCGCGCTGCTGGATTATTACGCCGTGCTGCCGGAATACCAGTCTTCGGGCTGGGGCGGGCGCTTTCTCGGCATGCTGCGCAGGGAGTTGCCGGTGGAGGCGGTGATTCTCGAGGTGGAGGATCCGAAATACGCGCCCGACGCGGCGGAAGAAGCGCATTTCAGCCGCCGCATTCGCTTTTACGAGCGCAACGAATGCCTGCACACGCCGGTGACTCTCAATCTCTGGGGCTATGATTACACGATCATGACGCTGCCGATTGCGCATACGCCCGATTCGTCGGAGGTTCACGCGGCGCTCGAGGACGCGTATCACCTGTTTTTCCCGCCGGAGGACTACGCGCAGAACGTGCTGTTCCGAGAGGATGAATGAGCTGAATTGCCGCCTGCTGGGGGCGGGAGAGACGTTCGTATATGCGTTTGCGGGCGCGGAGGACGCGGAGGCGCTGCGCGCGCTGCTGCCCGATTGCACGCTGATTGCAATGGACGCGGCGGACTGGAACGGGCGGCTTTCGCCCTGGCCCGCGCCGGCGGTATTCCGCGGGCAGAGCGATTTCGCGGGCGGCGGAGAGGCGTGTCTTTCCGAAATCTGCGATCGCGTGATTCCGGAGATTGAATCCGATCGCGCGGTTAAACGCAGAATCATCGCGGGCTATTCGATGGCGGGACTGTTTTCGCTGTATGCCGCGAGCCGCTGCGAATGCTTCTCGGGCGCCGTTTCCGCGTCCGGATCGGTCTGGTACGAGGGCTTTATCGATTTCCTGCGCGATTCGAAGCGCGCGCCGGAATGCGCGTATCTGTCCGTGGGCGATCGCGAAAAGCTCGGCCGCAATCGCGCGTTTCGGCAAATCGAGGAAAACACGCGCCTGGCGGAGCAAATTCTGCGCGCAAAGGGCGCGAAAACCATTTTTGAGTTAAATCCCGGCGGCCATTTCGAGCGCCCGGTCGAAAGACTGGCGAAGGGAATCCGCTGGGCTTTACAGCAATACTGAAACGGAGGAATACAACATGATTCGCCACATCGTAATGTTCAAGATCAAGGATGAATTCAAGGACGAAATCCCGCAGCTGGTCAAAAACTTCTACGGCATGAAGGGCAAAATCGAGGGCATGCTCGATCTGGAAGCCGGCGCGGACATTCTCGGAAGCGAGAGAAGCTACGATCTCGCGCTGATCACGGTGTTTGAAAACCGCGCGGCGTTCGACGCGTATCAGACGCACCCGGTGCATATGCCGGTGAAAAAGCGCATGCACGAGGTGCGCTGCGCGTCCGTCGCGTGCGATTACGAAATGCCGTAAACGCGAATTTTCGGTAAATTCCTGCGCCCGGCTTGCAACGCTCGCCCCGGATATGGTATAATAGCCGCATCGGCTGAGATGGAGAAGAGTAGCCCGGGATCAACGTTTGAAAAGAGAGCGGCGTCGGCGGCTGAAAGCGCTGCAAACGGAACCCGGAGGAAGTTCGCTCCGGAGCCTTCGCGCCGAACGCAATCCCACTAAGCGCGAACGGATTCATCTCCGTTATACGGATGAGAGGCCCGAAACAGCGGGCGAATTTGGGTGGTACAGCGGAGCAGCATCGCTTCGCCCCTTGAAACGAGGGGCGAAGTTTTTTGTTTAAAAGCGACGCTCCGAATCAGCAAATCGAAGGAGAGAACGCAGCCATGATGGAGAAAAGTTTGCAGGAAATCCGCGAGCGCGTGCTGGCTGAGCTGAGCGAGGCGCGCGCAAGCAGCCGCCTGGAGCAGATTCGCGTAAGCGTGCTGGGCAAAAAGGGCGAGCTCACCGGCCTTCTGCGCGGCATGGGAAAGCTTCCCGCCGAGGAGCGCCCGAAGGTGGGCCAGCTGGTCAACGAGGTGCGCGCGGCGCTGGAGGAAGCGCTGGACAAGCGCGCCGCCGAGCTGAAAGAAAAGGAAAAGCAGGAGCGCCTCGCCGCCGAAACGATCGACGTGACGCTGCCCGGCCCGGAGCGCAGCGCCGGTTCGCTGCATCCGATGAATATCGCGCTGAATAAGATGATCGATATCTTCGTCGGCATGGGCTACGAGGTGGTCGAGGGCCCGGAGGTCGAATACGATCACTACAATTTCGAGCTTCTGAATCTGCCGAAGAACCATCCGGCGCGCGACGCGCAGGACACGTTCTATGTCGATGACAACATCGTTCTGCGCACGCACACCTCGCCGGTTCAGGCGCGAATCATGACCACGCGCAAGCCGCCGATCCGCATCATCTGCCCGGGCCGCGTGTATCGCGCGGACGAGGCGGACGCGACGCATTCGCCGGTGTTCCATCAGATGGAGGGCCTCGTAATCGACGAAAACATCACGATGGGCGACCTGAAGGGCACGCTGGATGAATTTGCGCGCCAGATGTACGGCGAGGGCATTCGCACGCGCTTCCGCCCGTCGTTCTTCCCGTTCACGGAGCCGTCCGCCGAGGTCGACCTCACGTGCGCGAACTGCAAGGGCGAGGGCTGCCGCATGTGCAAGGGCACGGGCTGGATCGAGGTGCTCGGCGCGGGCATGGTCAATCCCAAGGTGCTGGATATGTGCGGAATCGATTCGAAGAAGTATTCCGGCTTCGCGTTCGGTATGGGCGTCGAGCGCATTTCGCTGCTGAAATACAACATTCCGAACCTGCGCTATCTGTATGAAAACGACCTGCGGTTCCTTACGCAGTACCGCTGAAGAAGGGGGATATGAAACATGAAAGTCCCGATGAAATGGCTGAAGGAATATGTGGACGTCAAGCTGTCCCCTGAGGAATACGCATCGAAGATGGTCATGACCGGCACAGCGGTCGAGGACGTGACGCGCACGGGCGAGCAGTTCGACAAGGTGGTCGTCGGCAAGGTCATTACCTGCGTGGATCATCCGAATTCCGATCATCTGCACATCTGCATGGTGGACGTGGGCGGCGAGGAACCGATTCAGATCATCTGCGGCGCGCCGAACGTTCATGCGGGCATGCGCGTGGCGGCGGCGCTGGACGGCGCGCATCTGCCGGGCGGCGTAAAGATCAAAAAGGGCAAAATGCGCGGTGAGGTCTCCTGCGGCATGCTGTGCTCCGGCCCTGAGCTGGACGTGCCCGCCGGGCTGTATCCGCATATCGGCGACGAGGGCATCATCGAAATCTTCGAGGACGCGCCCGCCGGAACGGACGTGAAAGAGGTGTTCGGCCTGGGCGACAGCGTGATCGATTTCGAAATTCTCGCCAATCGCCCCGATTGCCTGAGCGTATGGGGTCTCGCGCGCGAGAGCGCCGCGGTGCTGGACGAATACTGCGTCATGCCCGAAATCGCCGTCGAGGAAAAGGGCGAGGGCACGTTTACCGATTATGCGCGCGTGGAAATTCGCGACCACGAGGCGTGCAAACGCTATTGCGCGCGCGTGATTCAGAACGTCAAAATCGGCCCGTCGCCGAAATGGATGCGCGAATACCTCTATGGCGCGGGCGTGCGCCCGATCAACAATATCGTGGATATCACGAACTTCGTGATGCTCGAAACCGGCCAGCCGATGCACGCGTTCGATCTTTCGAAGGTCAAGGACCAGACGATCGTCGTACGCAAGGCGAAGCCGGGCGAAAAGCTGACCACGCTGGACGGCAAGGAGCATGTGCTGGACGAGAGCATGCTGGTTATCGCCGACGCCGAGAACGCAACGGGCCTTGCCGGCATCATGGGCGGCGAGGAATCCGAAATCGTGAGCGATACGGCGAGCGTACTGTTTGAATCCGCGGCGTTTGAGCGCGCGAACAACCGTATTACCGCGCGCAAGCTCGGCGTGCGCACCGAGGCTTCCGGCCGCTTTGAAAAGGGCGTCAATCCCGACGGCTGCCGCGAGGCGCTCGAGCGCGCGTGCATGCTGGTGAACATGCTGGATTGCGGCTCCGTGGTGCCGGGCGTATTCGACGAATATCCCGAACCGATCGAGCCGAAGACGATCGAGGCCGAGGTCGATCGCATCTGCCGCCGCAACGGCGTGAACGTATCCGGCGAAGAGATGGAAGCGATTCTCAATCGCCTGAATATCGATACCGTGCTCGCGGGCAATACGCTGACCTGCGAAATCCCGACCTATCGCCAGGACATGGAGACCGACGCGGACATCGCAGAGGAAGTGCTGCGCATGTACGGCTATGATCACATTCCGTCCACGCTGATGAACGCCGTGACCATGCCGGGCTTCAAGAATGAAAAGCGCGTGTTCGCCGATCGCGTGAAGGAAGCGCTCGTCGGCATGGGCATGTACGAGATCCTGAATTACTCGTTCATCAGCCCGAAATGGCTGGAAAAGCTGGGCCTGCCGGAGGGCGATTCCCGCCTGAATACGGTGGTCATCCGCAATCCGCTGGGCGAGGATACGTCGGTCATGCGCACGTCGCTGGCGCCGTCGATGCTCAATACCGTATCGGCCAATCTCAGCCGCGGCATCGCGGAGGGCAGGCTGTTCGAGCTTTCCAAGACGTTCGAGCCCGCGCAGGAGGCCGGCCTTCTGCCGAAGGAGCGGAACATGCTTTCGATCGCGATGTTCGGAAGCGATGTGGACTTCTATTCGATCAAGAACGCGGTCGTATGGCTGCTGGCGAAGTTCGGCGTGCAGGCGGAAATCACCGCCGCGGGCGACGGCTATTATCATCCGGGCCGCAAGGCGGAAATGCATGCAGACGGCGCGCGCATCGCGGTTCTGGGCGAAATTCATCCAGATGTCGCGGAGAAATTCGATATCAACGGCCGCGTCTATCTGGCAGAGATCGATCTCGACGCGCTGCGTCCGCTGGAGAAGCCGTTCTATGGCGTAAAGCCGCTGCCGAAGTTCCCGGCCGTTACGCGCGATATCGCGCTGGTTGCGGACGAGGCCGTCGGCGCGGGCACGATGATGGATGTGATTCGCAAATCCGCCCGGAACCTCGAGGACGTGAAGCTGTTCGACATCTATCGCGGCGACAAGCTCGGCGCGGGCAAGAAGTCGGTCGCGTATTCGATCACGTTCCGCGCGCCCGACCGGACGCTGACGGACGAGGAAATCGTATCCGCAATGAATAAGATTCTGAAGGCGCTCAAGGAAGAGTGCGGCGCGGAGATTCGCGCGTAAATCCACGGCGGGAGGGCAGAAGCGATTCTGCTTTCCCGCCTTTTGCGCGCAAATGAGAAATTCTTCCAATTCCGGAAGGACACGGAACAATTGCCATAACGCGCGCGTCTAAAAAGTATCAAAATGAAATGGAGGAGCATTCTCATGATGAAAAAGCGGATTCTTTCGCTGCTGATTGCGGTGCTGATGGCGTTTTCGTCGGTGGCCGCATTGGCGGAAAGCGCCGACGGCCGCGGCAGCACAGTCGTTCGGAGCGAAAGCCTCGCCGCCTATGTGGACGGCTACGGGAATCTGTATATTCCCGGAAACGAGAAGCCTGTAAATACGGCGCGCGCCGATCAGATTGTATCGATCGACCCGTACCGGCTGATTTTCCTGAGCAAAACGGGGGAGGTCGGCGCGGAAAAGAACGCGCTGATCAGCCTGGATCTGACGAAGATGAGCGAAACGACGGTGTCGAGCGATGTGCGCGCCGCCTGCGTGATCGATTCGGAGGATCTGTATTACATTGAAACCGCCAGCCGCACGCAGCTGATGCGCCTGAACTTCGCTTCCGGCAAAACTGCCATTGCGTACACCTCGGCGGAGCAGATGGACGGCCTGTACGACACGATCGAGGGCCTCGTCGTCTCCTATGTCGATAATGCGGGCGCGGGGGTGCTGAACGGAAACACCGGCCTGTTTGAGCCGTACGACGGTGATTTCCCGACCAAGAGCGCGATGATCGGCGATTGCCAGGTCTATCTCGCGAACGGAAGCGATCTCTACGCGTTCCGCGCGGGCAGCGCAAACGCGGATCTCGTGGACACGAACGTCTATGATTTCGCCGTTCTGGGCGGCAAGGTCTATTACCTCGCCAATACCGGAAGCGCCGTTCGCCTGAAGAGCTACGATCCGGCGAAGATGGAGTGGAAGGTGCTGACCACGCCGGAGGTTTCTCTGGAGCGGCAGGTCGCCGCGTCGACCAATCATCTGTTCGTGCTGGGAACCGACCGCACGATCTATTCGGTCGATCCGTCCACCGGCGCGCTTTCGAGCTTTGCGGCGATTGAAGCGCCCGCGCTTTCGAGCGACCAGAAGGTCAATTCCTATTCGATCGAGGCGATGAGCGGCCAGGTCAACGTCTATGCGAATATCGCCAAGGCGAACGAAGCGCCGACCTTCACCTTCATGGAATTCACGACCGACGCGGCGAGCAGCGATGAAACGCGCATCCTGATCGCCAAGCACGCCCTGACCGACGAGCCCGCCGCCTGGACGCTGCTGGAGCCCGCCAAGCCGTTTACCACGCTCAAGCGCGGCAACCGCGGCGAAGCGGTGAGCGACATTCAGCAGCCGCTTTACGACCTGGGCTATTATGATTACTATATCGACGGCATCTTCGGCTGGCGCACCGAGCGGGCGATTCAGTTGCTCCAGGGCGATCTGGGCCTGAAAGTGACCGGCATTGCGGACGCCGATCTGCAGAAGCAGATCCTGAGCGGCACGCTTGAGAAATACGATCCCTATCGCGCGCTCAGCCGCGGCGATCGCGGACTGCGCGTTCAGGCCATGCAGCAGCGCCTGCGCGATCTGGGCTATCTCGCCGACGCGGCGGACAGCATCTTCGGGCCGCGCACGCAGCAGGCGGTTCAGCTGTTCCAGCAGGAGAACGGCCTGTCCGTAAGCGATCGCGCGACGCGGGAGACGCTGGTTGCGCTCTTCAGCGACAATGCAAGCGCCTGCTCGAGCTATATCAACCTCCGCCTGGGCGACAGCGGCTATCGCGTTCGCGAGCTGAACAAGCGCCTGAAGGAGCTGTTCTACCTCGAGGGCACGGCGGGCAACACCTATACGGAGGAAACCGCCGACGCGATTAAGAAGTTCCAGTCGCAGGCCGGCCTGTATATCACCGGCAACGCGACGCCCGCGGTGCAGCAGCGCCTGTTTACCTCCGGCGCGCCGGAATACAACGGCTATGTGCTGCTCGTGCGCGGCGATGAAAACGACCGCGTGACCAACCTGCAGCGCCGCCTGAAGGAGCTGGGCTATTACACCGACAAGCTCGACGGCTACTTTGGCAAGAACACGCAGAACGCCGTAAAGCTCTTCCAGCAGTTCGCGGGCATTCGCCCGACCGGCAAGGCGACGATCGAGACGCAGAAGCTGCTCTTCTCGCCGAAGGCTCCGAAATATGTCGAGCCTACGATCCTCTCCGTGCCGAACGTCAGCATCGACTGCTATGAGCAGCGCGCGGACGACGGAACGTATCTGCTGACCGACCGCTGCTCCGAAACCGGCATCGCGACGCTTTCGTGGTACGCGCTGGGCGAGGTGGATCGCTACAACATTCTGATTACCGATGAAAGCGGCAACAAGTATCTGTCGCAGGATACGTATCTGAACATGACGGGCGTTCCGATCAACGCGCTGGCGCTGAACCGGACGTACACGCTGACCGTTACCGCCTATCCGCAGGACGGTAATTCCGCGCACATCACGAGCGCAAAGCTGTCGTTCAGGCGCATTGAAACGCCGGTAGAGCCGGAGCCGATCGGCACGATCACCGATCTGGTCACGGTCATTGATCCGGTCAACCGCGTGGACAGCGATATCAGCTATGTCCGCAAGGGCAATCTGACCTTCCGCTGGTACGCGCTGGGCGATGTGGCCAGCTACTATGTCGAGATCCGCGATTCGAAGAATAATACGCTCGTTCACGCGGCGACGACCGATGAAGAGGCCTCCATCTCGACCGACAGCATGACGGAAGGCGAAATCTACACCTTCGCCGTGTACGCCATTCCGACCAACGGCACGATGGACAACGCCACGGTGAAGACGCAGCGCTTCGCGCTCGATCCCGAGGTAAAGCCCATTCCGACCGTAGAAAAGCCGAACGTAACCGTCGACGGCATTTCCCCGGATGAAACCGGCGCTTATACCATCGACGAAACCGGCGCGACCTTCCGCTGGAATGCGGTGGAAAACGCCGAGCAGTACTACATCGAGGTGCGCGACAGCGCGAACGCGCTCTTTACCAGCGAAACCACGACCGCGACCGGCTATGTGCTGAATCCGTCCGCGATGACGCGCGGCGAGGCGTATACGCTGATCGTGACCGCGATTCCCGAGGGCGGCACCGTGGAACAGGGCGCGTCGACCGCGCTGATCGTCCGCGTCCGCGAAAATCAGGAAATCAAGACGCTGGATGCGCCGGTGCTCTCGATCGTCGGCCTTGAGCCCGCGGCGGACGGCATCGTCTATTCCGATTCCGCGTCGCTCACGTTCCAGTGGACGGCGGTGGAAGGCGCAAGCGCCTACAATCTGGTCATCCGCGACAGCGCGGGCACCCTTGTGAAGGAAGCCACGCTGATGCAGCAGAGCGTCACCTTCGAGGGCAGCGAGCTGACCCGCGGCGCGGTTTACACCGTTTCCGTAACGGCGCTTCCGGCCGACGAGCTGCACGCGCAGGGCAAACCCGCGACGCTGCCGTTCATCCTTCGCATTCAGAAGAGCGAGGACGCGAATACGCCGGTAGTGTTCGATCAGGAGCTCACGCCGGTCGCCGAGGTTTCCGCGCCGGTTATCGCGCTGAAAACCGTAGAATCCGTCGACGGCTCCGTGACCTACCTCAGCGAAGGCACGATTGAAATGAGCTGGACCGCCGAGGGCAAGGTCGCGAGCTACGCGGTTTCCATCCTGGACGCCGAGGGCAATGTGCTCAGCAGCATGACCACCACCGAAGGCGGCGCGCAGATTTCGTCCTCCGCAATGACCCGCGGCGCGATCTACACGCTGCGCGTGACTGCAATTCCCGAAAACGGCGCGGAAGCGGATGGCGCGACCAGCGAGGTCTGGTTTGCGCTCCGCGCGGAAGAGCCGACCGCAGAACCGACCGAAGAGCCGATCGTGACCGAGGAACCGGTCGTGACGGAAGAACCGACGGAAGAGCCTGTCGTAACCGAAGAACCCGTCGTTACGGAAGCGCCGACCGAGGAACCCGTGGTTACGGAGGAACCGGCCGTTACCGAAGCGCCCGTTCTGGCTGCGCCGACGCTGACCATCGCCCCGACGATCTATGTCGAAAACGACGTTGCCTACGTCCGCGGCGACACGATCACGTTCGGCTGGCATTCCGAGGGCGCAGAGCAGTATGTGGCGGAAATCTACGATTCCACCGGCAAGCGCGCTGAATCGACCACCGATCAGCTCGCGCTGAGCCTGCCGGGCAACAATCTGGTCGCCGGCGAAACATATACGCTGGTTGTCAGAGCGCTGTCGGGCGAAATCGAGAGCGAGGCCGCGCAGCTGAATTTCGCGCTCGCCGCAGAAGAGCCCGCAGTGACCGAGGAACCGACTCCCGAGGTGACGGAGGAACCGATTCCGACGGAAGAGCCCGCTCCGGAAATCACCGAGGAACCCGTTCCGGAAATCACTGAGGAACCCGTTCCCGAGATTACCGAAGAGCCTGCGCCGACCGTTGCGACGATCTCCGCGCCGACGATTGCAATTGATTCCGTGGATTACACGGATGGCGATGTAAACTATGTTCCGGAAGGCAATCTCACCTTCACCTGGTACGTGGAAGGCAGCGTTGATCATTACAATGTCGAGCTGCTGGACGCCAACGGCACGATTGCGGCGCAGCCGATGACCGATACGGCCATTCTGCTCGCCACGGGCAACATGACTCCCGGCACGATCTACACGCTGCGCGTAACCGCGATCCCCGAAAACGGCACGGATGCGGACGGCGTATCGAGCGAGATCTACTTCGCGCTCCCGATTCCGGAGCCGACGGAAGAGCCGACGCCTGAACCGACCGAAGAACCCATTCCGGAAATCACCGAGGAACCGGTTCCAGAAATCACTGAGGAACCCGTTCCCGAGATCACCGAAGAGCCTGCGCCGACCGTTGCAACGATCTCCGTGCCGACGATTGCAATTGATTCCGTGGATTACACGGACGGCGATGTAAACTACGTTCCGGAAGGCAATCTCACCTTCACCTGGTACGTGGAAGGCAGCGTTGATCATTACAATGTCGAGCTGCTGGACGCCAACGGCACGATTGCGGCGCAGCCGATGACCGATACGGCCATTCTGCTCGCCACGGGCAACATGACTCCCGGCACGATCTACACGCTGCGCGTAACCGCGATCCCCGAAAACGGCACGGACGCGGACGGCGTATCGAGCGAAATCTACTTCGCGCTCCCGATTCCGGAGCCGACCGAAGAGCCGACGCCCGAACCGACCGAGGAACCCGTTCCCGAGATCACGGAGGAGCCGACTCCGGAACCGACCGAAGAGCCGATCCCCGAGATCACCGAGGAACCCGAGCCGGAGCCGACCGAGGAACCGATTCCCGACGCGCCCGCGTACACGGAGGATGAAGAGGCGATGATCAACACCAATCGCATCGGCGCGCTGATCTGGGATACCCCGATCGATGCGTCGAGCGATCCAGAAATGATCATGCTGATTCAGAACCGTCTGGTGGAATGGGGCTGGATGGCGAAGGATACGTTCCTGCCCGGACAGATGGACGATGCGACCTGCATGGCGGTATGGAACCTGCAGAACTACATCAACCTGACGGCGGAAACGCCCGTCGAATTGATCAACGCGGACACCCGCACGATCGGTCTGGACACGCTCCCGTATCTGACTACGCTGATGATTGACGAATATACGATCAATCCCACGCCGGTCACCAATGGCTAAAAAACGAACAAATGGCCCGCTGCATCTCGCGGCGGGCCTCTTTTTTCGATAAAATGTCGCATTTTTTCCAAAACTTCGTTGACAAACGACGTTTTTTCCGTATGATAGAGAAGGGTGTTATAAAACAATATATGGAGGGATTTCCTTGGAACGTTTCTTTAAGCTCAAGGAACACGGCACCACAGTCAAGACGGAGATCATCGCGGGTCTGACGACCTTCTTCGCGATGGCGTACATCATCTTCGTCAATCCGTCTTATCTGTCTCAGGCGGGCATGGACTACACGAGCGTGCTCGTGGCGACCTGCGTTTCCGCCGCAATCGGCTGCTTCCTGACCGCTTTCCTGGCGAACGTGCCGTTCGCGCAGGCGCCGGGCATGGGCCTGAATGCATTCTTTACCTTCAGCGTATGCTTCGGCATGGGCTATTCCTGGCAGCAGGCGCTCACGATCGTCATGATCTCCGGCGTGCTGTTCCTGGCGATTGCGGTTTCTCCGATTCGTTCGAAGATCATCTCCTCGATTCCCGCGCCGCTGAAGGCTGCGATCAGCGCCGGCATCGGCCTGTTCATCTGCTTCATCGGTCTGCTGAACGCGGATATCGTAAAGCTCACCGGCGACACAATTGTTGAAGGCGTCGTCGTTGCGACCGACTATTCCGATCTGGGCGCGATTTTGACCAGCGGTCCCGCGCTCGCGCTGATCGGCGTGCTGATCACTGGCGTGCTGATGGCGTGGAAGGTCAAGGGCGCGATGTTCATCGGCATCATTGCGACCACTCTGATCGGCATCCCCATGGGCCTGACCCATGCGCCGTCGTCGCTTACCGAGAACGCGATCACGCTTGCGCCGACGCTGTTCAAGTTTGATTTCGGCGGTCTGGTTTCCCACGGCGTGCTTCCGATGATCACTGCGATTGTGACCTTCGCGATGTGCGACTGCTTTGACACCGTCGGCACGCTGATCGGCACTGCGAGCAATGCCGGCATGCTGGACAAGGACGGCAATCTGCCGCACGGCGACAAGGCGCTCATCGCGGACGCGTGCGCGACTGTCGTTGGCGCGTGCCTCGGCACCTCGACGGTTACGACCTTTGTTGAGTCCTCCACCGGCATTTCCGAGGGCGGACGCACCGGTCTGACCAGCGTTGTGGTTGGCATTCTGTTCCTGCTCTCCGTCGTATTCGCGCCGATCGCGGGCATTATCCCGACGCAGGCGACGGCTCCGGCGCTGATCATTGTCGGCATGCTGATGATCGGCAGCGTTTCCAAGATCGACTGGAGCGATATCGAAGTTGCGCTTCCGTGCTTCCTGACCATCATCATGATGCCGTTTGCGTACTCGATCTCCGATGGCATTGGCTTCGGCTTCATTTCCTACTGCGTACTCAAGATCTTCCGCGGCAAGTTCAAGGAAGTTCCGATTCTGATGTACGTCCTCTCTGCGCTGTTCATCCTGATGTACGCGCTGGCCTAGTCGGTGGAACCGACAGTCAATTGCTGCCGCCTTTGATCGCACGAAATCGAGTCGGGAAGCGACTCGATTTCTGGGTGGTTTATAATTGACGCGTTGTTCCCATTATGACGCATTTTGATGCGGCGGGGAATCGACGGTCAATTGCTGCCGCGGTCAGTAGAACTGACAGTCAATTGCTGCCGCCTTTGATCGCACGAAATCGAGTCGGGAAGCGACTCGATTTCTGGGTGGTCAATAATTGACACGTTGTTCCCATTATGTTGCGCTTTGATATGGCGGGGAACTGACAGTCAATCGCTGCCGCCTTTGATCGCACGAAATCAAGTCGGGAAGCGACTCGATTTCTGGGTAGTTTATAATTGGCTTTTTCCCATTGCATTGCGCCCTGACGGCTTCAATCCAAGGCTGTCAGGGCGCTGTTTTTTCTATTTCAATTCGAATTTTCGACCGGAGGATTGAATCAGGCCGTCGGCGCGCATTTTTTGCAGCTCGCGCATCATGGCCGCGCGGTCGGCGGAGAGGTAATCGGCGAGGCTGGAAAGCGTCATCGGAAGCTCGAACTTCCTTTTCTGTTCCTTGGCGGCGACGGTTTCGAGGTAGAGCATGAGCTTTTGCCGGAGCGTGCGCTGGCTGAGCACGTTGATGCGCTTGGAAAGCTCGCGCGCCTTTTCGGCCGAAAGCAAAAAGAGATTGTGGATCAGCTTTTTATGATGGTCGCAGGCGTTCACGCAGGGGCAGACGACGCGCGCGTAATCGATGAACAGCACCTCCGACGGTTCCTTTGCCACGGCGATATAGGCGATTCGCTCCGTCGGCAGCGAGAAGATTTCGCCAAATACCTCGCCGGCGTCCAGCGTTTCCAGAATATGCAAATTGCCGTCCTCGTCGATGCAATGAATCTCGATCAGGCCGGAGAGAATCACGCACACGTGCTCCAGCCCGCGCGAATAGCTCAGCACATTTTCGCCCGCCTGAACCCTTTTGACGCTCGCGTTGAAGCATTCCATCATATGCTCGAATTGTCCGCGCGGAATTCCGCCGTAAATGCTCGCCCGTTCCATGTCGCGCCTCCTTTTTGCTTTATTATAGCGCACAAATGTTGCAATTGCAACATTATTTTCTTCCGAAATGTGCTATACTATGCAATGTAAGGAAGCGCTGCGGCGCTGGGAATAAGGAGGAAATAGTATGTACTGTGTAAAGCAGATTACCTCGGATATGGTATGGGTAGGCGGAAGCGATCGGAGACTGGCGCTGTTTGAGAATATTTATCCGATTCCGCGCGGCGTTTCGTACAACGCATATCTGCTGCTGGACGAAAAGACGGTGCTGCTGGATACGGTGGACCGCAGCGTAAGCGATATCTTTTTTGAAAATCTGGAGCACGCGCTGAACGGCCGTAAGCTGGATTATCTGGTCGTCAATCACATGGAGCCGGACCATTGCGGCACGATGCAGGAGCTGGTGCTGCGCCATCCGGAGGTCAAAATCGTCTGCAATGCGAAGACGCTGAAGATGATTCATCAGTTCTTCTCGTTTGATATCGACAGCCGCGCCGTGCTCGTCAAGGAAATGGACACGCTCGTGACCGGCCGCCACACGCTCGCATTCGTTATGGCGCCGATGGTGCATTGGCCGGAGGCGATGGTGACCTATGACGCGACCGACAAGGTGCTCTATTCCGCCGATGCGTTCGGCACCTTCGGCGCGATGAACGGCAATATTTTCGCCGATGAGGTGAATTTCGAAACGGAATACCTCGCGGACGCGCGCCGGTATTTCACGAACATCGTCGGCAAATACGGCACGCAGGTGCAGGCGCTGCTGCGCAAGGCGGCCACGATTGAAATCAAGATGATCTGCCCGCTGCACGGCCCGATCTGGCGGAAGAACATCGGCTGGTTCATCGACAAATACGTCCGGTGGAGCACGTACACGCCCGAAGAAGAGGCCGTCATGATCGCGTACGCGTCCGTTTACGGAAACACCGAGAACGCGGCGAACATTCTCGCCTCGAAGCTCGCGGACGCGGGCGTGAAGAACGTTGCGGTTTACGACGTATCGATGACGCACCCGTCCGTGATCGTCGCCGAGGCGTTCCGCTGCAGCCATCTGGTATTCGCCTCCACGACCTACAACGCCGGCATTTTCGCCACGATGCAGACCGCGCTGGACGATATCGTGGCGCACAATCTGCAGAACCGCACGATCGCTCTGATTGAAAACGGCTCGTGGGCGCCGATGGCGGACGGCCTGATGCGCAAAAAGCTCGCGGAGCTGAAGAATGTAAATCTCCTGGATTCCTCGGTCACGATCCATTCCTCCGTAAAAGACGACCAGCTCGCGCAGCTGGACGCGCTGGCAAACGCGCTGCTCGCGACGATGAAGACCGAAGCGCCGGTCGTGCACGACGAAAAGAAGATCGAGCCGAACGCGATGTTCAAGCTGTCCTACGGCCTGTTCGTGCTAACCGCCGGCGGTGAAAAGGACAACGGCTGCATTATCAACACCGTCACGCAGATCACGGATTCACCCAAGCGCATCTCGATTGCGGTCAACAAAGCGAATTACACGCACGATCTGATTCTGAAGAGCGGTGCGTTCAATGTAAGCATCCTGGACACGAACGCCGATTTCGCGCTGTTCACGCGCTTCGGCTTCCAGTCCGGGCGCGACGCGGACAAATTCGCCGGCCTCGATTCCATCGCGCGCAGCGAAAACGGCCTGATTTACCTTACGAAGATGTGCAATGCGTTCCTGTCCGGCAAGGTGATTCAGACGCTCGATTACGGCACGCACACCGTGTTCATCGCCGATGTGACCGAGGCGAAGCTCCTGGAAAACACGCCCTCGATGACCTACGCGTACTATTTCGAGCATGTAAAGCCCCAGCCGAACAATCTGACCACGCCGCACGGCTGGATTTGCAAGATCTGCGGCTATGTTTACGAGGGCGACGAGCTGCCCGCCGACTATATCTGCCCGCTCTGCAAGCATGGCGTCGAGGATTTTGAGCGCGTGTAGGGGAGAGACCGGAAAAAACCTGACGCAAAGCGCCCTGGCGATTCGTTCGCCAGGGCGCTTCAATGAATGGGAAAATGGATTTAGCTGCGGGCGACCTTCTTCACCAGCGGGCCCTTCGCCGTGTCCTCGACGCTGTAGCCCTTTTCGAGGATCTCCGCGCGCAGGCGATCGGCCTCGGTGAAATTCTTCGCCTTCTTGGCTTCAACACGCGCCTGAACGAGTTGTTTGATCTCGTCGGGCGTGGTGTCGGCCTCGCGCATCAGCAGACCCAGAATTTCGTGCGCCATTACATTCAGCGAATGCAGTCCCGCCTCGATCACCTGCTTGCACGGGGCGTTGGCGTCGGACAGCGCCGTGTTCATATCGCGAACATATTCAAACAGCACGCCGAGCGCCTCGGACGTGTTCAGATCATCGCACATCGCGTCGTCAAAGCGATCTTCAAACGCCTTCGCGCGCTCGATGAATGCGCACTCCGCATCGTTCAGCTCGCGCTCCGGCGCATGCTCGAGCGCAAACGCCGCATTGTCGCGCGCAGTGTAAAGGCGCTCCAGCGCCGTCTTCGCCTGAATCAGCAGCTCGCGGCTGAAGTTGATCGGGCTGCGGTACTGCGCGGACAGCATGAACATGCGCACGACCTCGGGATCGAACTCCTTCGCGATATCGCGCACGGTAAAGAAATTGCCGGCGGATTTGGACATCTTCTTGTTGTCGACGTTGATGTGGCCGTTGTGCATCCAGTAGCGCGCAAACGGCTTGCCCGTCGCGCCCTCGGACTGCGCGATTTCGTTTTCATGGTGCGGGAAAATCAGATCCACGCCGCCGCAGTGAATGTCAAACGTCTCGCCCAGATACTTCATCGACATCGCCGAGCATTCGATGTGCCAACCGGGACGGCCCATGCCCCAGGGGCTCTTCCATGCGGGCTCGCCGGGCTTCTGGCCCTTCCAGAGTGCGAAATCCATCGGATGGCGCTTGATATCGCCCACCTCGATGCGCGCGCCGGACTCCAGATCGTCCAGATTCTGGCCGATCAGCTTGCCGTAATTCGATCTCCACGCCTGCGTATCGAAATAAACGTCGCCGTTATCGGTCGCGTAGGCGAGGCCGTTCTTTTCGAGCTTCTTGATCAGGGCAATGATTTCGCCGATGTGCTTCGTCGCGCGGGGATGCACGTCCGCACGCTGAACGCCCAGCGCGTCCGCGTCCTTGAAGTATTCCTCGATATAGCGATTCGCGATCGCCTCGACGGTCGTGCCTTCTTCGTTCGCGCGGCGAATCATCTTGTCGTCGATGTCGGTGAAATTCTGAACGAACGTCACCTTATAACCCAAATGCTTGAGGAAGCGGCGCAGCGTATCAAAAATGATGAACGGGCGCGCGTTGCCGATGTGAAAATAGTTGTATACCGTAGGCCCGCAGGCATAGATGCCGACCTGGCCCTCGTGAACGGGCACAAACGGCTCCTTTTTGCGGGAAAGCGTGTTGTAAATCATCATCTGCTTCATGAGAATTGCTCCTTTCAAACAATAAGAGCCGCGCCTCGACAGAGGCGTGGCTCGCGGTTCCACTCTGCTTTATTGCTCAAATGCGGTAACGGCGCAACCGTCCGCGCCTACTTCATTCAGCGCGGCAACTCCCGGGCGCATGCTTCGGCGCTTCATCGCTCCGGCGCTTTCAGCCATGGCGCCGGTCTCTTTTTCAGCGAAGGGAAACGCTTACTCTTCCCGTTCATCGTCTTTCAAGCAAATTATAGCGCGCGTCGCCCGCCGCGTCAAGGCGGAGAACGTTATTTTTCGCTCGAGGCGAGCAGGCCGGAATTGATGTAGTGGGCGAGGATGTCCACGATGCGCGCGTTTTTGCCGCCCTGCGCAACGATGAGATCCGCATAATTGACATAATTGCGAATGTACTTTTCATACATCGGGCGCACGGAATCGAGATACTGCTTGTAAATGCCGTCGATTTCGCGGCCGCGATCGCGGATATCGCGCTTTACGCGGCGCAGCAGGCACACGTCGGGATCCACCTGAATGTAAATCTTGAAATCGAGCAGCTCGCGCACGGCGGGATCGTAAAACACGTGAATGCCCTCGATCAAAACCACGTCCGCGGGATAGATCACCGTTCCGGAATCGCAGCGGCGATGCATCGTGTAGTCGTAATCCTTCGCGAGAATCGGCTTTCCTGCGCGCAGATCGTTCAGATCCGCAATCAGCGCGCTGTGCTCAAACGCGTCCGGCTCGTCATAATTGATTCGCTCGCGCTCCTCAAAGGACATATCGGGATGATCCTTATAGTAAGAATCCTGCTTGAGATAGATGCATCTCTGATCGAGACGATCCGCCAGCTCCTTTGCGAGCGTGGATTTTCCGCTCCCGCTCGCGCCGCATATTCCGATGGTCAGCATAGGTTTTATGTCGCCTCCGCAGCTTTTGTAGGTTTATCTTAGCACATCTGAAACGCGATTACAAGGTTTTGCCCCAAATAATCAATTCGATTCGCGCGGATTTACGTCGATTCCCGGATAGCGCATCAGAAGCTCCGCCTGCGAAAACCCGACGCTCTGCATCAGCTTCAGCGCATGCGGAAAGCGCGCGCGGATATTCGCCTCGGCGCAATAGAGATTCTGCTGCTCAAACCGATCGCAGGCGAGCGAGAGCAGGTATTTGCCCGCTCCCATTCGCCGCCATCGCTTCGTGGTTTGAAAATAGCCAATAATGCCCGCATAGCCCTCGCGCCAGGTCAGCGCCTCGGCCATTACGCCGTCGTCGGACAGCAGAAGAATGCGCTGAAAGCTGCGCCGGTCGATGTAATCAGTCAGCCAGTCGGTATCGTGATCGGTGTTATACAGCCGATTGTAGCGCTCCAGAAAGTATTTCTGCTCCAGCGAATCCGACAAATCGTCGTATACGATCTCCGCGTTCTCGGGGCGGGGGAAATCCCGCTCGGTCGGCAGGCGCATCTGCATGCGAATCAGCCCGTCGTTGTCGACAAAGCCCATCGCGGTCAGCGCGGAAAGCGCTTCGGCGTCCTCCGGCGCAACGCGCGCGTAAATGCGGCAGAATTTGCCGGAGCGCACGCAAATTTCCTTCGCGCGCGCCACCGCCGCGCCCATCAGCGCGTCTGGAACCGGCGTTCTGTCCAGCCGCAGACAAACCTGCAGCGGCCGAATCGGATACATGACCGGCTTTTCTTCCACATAGATCACCGCGCTGCCGAGAAGCTCGCCGCTTCTTTCATCGATCGCGACAAAGGTATTTTCGGTCGGCTGTCCGTCGATCGGCTCTCGTGAATGTCTGAGAATCATAATTCCCTCAAATATGCTTTATTCCCATTCAATGGTTCCCACCGGCTTCGGCGTGAGGTCCAGCACGACGCGGTTGATGCCCTCGACCTCGTGCGTGATGCGGTCGGTAATGTGGTGCAGCAGCGCGTAGGGGATTTCCTCGATGGTCGCCGTCATCGCGTCCTTCGTGTTGATCGCGCGGATGATAGCCGGCCAGCCCTCGTAGCGCTTGCCGTCGCGCACGCCGACGCTCTTGAAATCGGGAACGGCGATGAAATACTGCCAGACCTTGCCGGTCAGGCCGTTTTTGTCAAATTCCTCGCGCAGAATCGCATCCGCCTCGCGCAGCGCGTGCAGGCGATCGCGGGTAATCGCACCCAGGCAGCGCACGCCCAGACCCGGGCCCGGGAACGGCTGGCGATAGACCATGCTGTGCGGAAGGCCCAGCGCTTCGCCGACGACGCGCACCTCGTCCTTGAACAGCAGCTTCAGCGGCTCGACCAGCTCCATCTTCATGTCCTCCGGAAGGCCGCCCACGTTGTGATGCGCCTTTACGCCGTCGGATTCCAGAATGTCGGGATAAATCGTGCCCTGCGCCAGGAAGCGTATGCCCTCGAGCCTGGAGGCCTCTTCATCGAACACCTTGATGAATTCGCTGCCGATGATTTTGCGCTTTTTCTCCGGTTCGGCCACTCCGGCGAGGAGATCGAGGAAGCGGTCGGTCGCGTCCACGTAAATCAGGTTCGCGTCCATCTGGTGGCGGAAGACGTCGATGACCTGTTCGCTCTCGCCCTTGCGCATCAGCCCGTGATTGACATGCACGCAGACGAGCTGCCTGCCGACGGCTCTGATCAGAAGCGCCGCGACGACGGAAGAGTCCACGCCGCCGGACAGCGCCAGCAGGACTTTCTGGTCGCCGACCTGCGCGCGGACGGCCTTCACCTGTTCTTCAATGAACGCATTGGCGAGCGCGGGCGTGGTGATGCGCTCCATCGTTTCGGGGCGGACATTCGGATTCATTTCATTTTCCTCCTTTGGTATTTTGCGGATTCAGGCATTTATTCCCATTCGCAGAATGCGGACGGCTTTCCGGTAATATCGTAGAGCACATGGTTGATTCCCGGCACCTGCGCGATAATCTGCTGCACCGCGCGATCGAACAGATCATACGGCAGCTTCGCGATCGTCACGCCCGACGCGTCGTTATCCACCACAGCGCGCAGCGCGCACGCATATTCGCGCGTAACGCGCCCCGAGCGCAGGCCCGGAAGCAGCATGTCGGTTAAAATCACGAAATAATGGCTCAGCTTGCGATCCAGTCCCGCCTCCACGATTTCCGCGCGGAAAATCGCGTCCGCCTCGCGCAGCAGCGCGAGCTTTTCCTCCGTCACCTCGCCCATGATGCGCACGGCGAGACCCGCGCCGGGGAAGGACTGGCGATTGAGCAGCTCCTTCGGCACGCCCAGCGTTTCGCCCACATAGCGCACCTCGTCCTTAAACAGCATTCGCAGCGGCTCGATTCGCTTTAAGCCGCCTTCGCCGCGCTCGGCGGGATTGGAAAGGAGGTCGGAATAGATCGTGCCCTCAATGACGTATTCCGCATTCGGATGCGCGCTGGCCTCCAGCCGAATCGCCTCGGAGAACTGCCCTTGAATGGCCCTGCGCTTTTTTGCGGGATCCTCGATTCCCGCCAGCGCCTCGAGCACGCGTTCGCGCGCGTCGACCACGATCAGCTCCATGCCGAGCCGCTCGCGAAAATCGTGCGCGACGGTCTCCGCCTCGCCCTTGCGCATCAGGCCCGTATCGACGAACACGCATTTCAGCCGGTCGCCGATCGCCTGATTCAGCAGCATTGCGCACACCGTGGAATCCACGCCGCCGGAGATCGCCATGATCGCCTCGGAATCGCCGATTTTCTCGCGCAGATACTTCTTCTCGTTTTCAATATAGTATTCCGGCGACCAGAACGCGTCGCAGCCGCAGATGCCGACGGCGAAATTCATCAGAATTCGCGCGCCGTCCGGGTCGTTCGTTTCGGCATAGAACTGCAGGCCGTAGAGCTTGCGGGACAGGTCGGCAAACGCCGGCGTCAGCCCGTCGGCCGTGGTCGCAATCGCCTCGCAGCCCTCCGGCAGCTGCAGCGCGTCGATCCGCTCGAAAAAGCGATCGCTTTCGCCGAGCCCATCGAACAGAGGGCAGGGGAGAAACTCGATTTGCGAAGCGCGGTTGGTCAGAAGCGCGCCCTCGCAGCTCGCGCCCAGCGCCTGCGCCAGCTTGCGCGCGCAATCGCCCATCGCCAGCACCGGAATGCCCAAATCCAGCACGCCCTCGTCAAACGGCCGCTGCGAAGGGCCGCCCGCCAGCAGAATTCCGCGCGGCGCCTTTTTGCGAATGCTCTCCACGGCGGTCGCGCCGGAATGAATCTCGCAATACACGTTCTGACCGCGCAGCTTGCGCGCCATCGCCTGCGCCTGCGCGCCGCCAAAGTCCAGAACCAGAATGAAATCGTTTTGCATAGCGCACTCCTCGCTTCTTCAGCGCTTTTTCTCGTCCGGCTTCGCGGGACGATGATCGACGATATCGATCTTGCGCAGGATTTGTTCGGTGATATCGATGTTCAGCGTCCGCGTCAGCTGCAGACCGTACATCATGATATCGGCATATTCCTCGGCAATTGCGTTCAGCCGCTCGGGATCCTCACCGCGCATCAGCGTCTGAACGTCCTCCGGATTCAGCCACTGAAAGTGCTCCAGCAGCTCGCTCATCTCGACCGTCATCGCCATGGCGACCTGCTGCGGATTCTGCACGCCGTCCACGCCCCAGCCCTTTCGGAGGCACAATTCATGCACGCGCTGCTTCAGAAACGAAAGCGTCGTGTTCGTATCATTCATGGTATTCCGCCCTTTCAACGGCAATTCACACTTTTGCCAAGATTATATCACACTTTCAGCAAATATGCAATCCTACGCCAGAATATGCACGCCGAACAGCGAAAGTACCTCCGGCGCCTGCGAAATGGACACGGTTGCGCCGCGCAGCGCCTCCGCCTGAATGGAAATATTCTCAATTTCCGAATCGGAAAGGTCGATTCCGGCCAGACTGCATTCGCGGAATTGCGCGCCGGCCATTCGGCAGCGCGCGATCGACCAGTCCTTCGGCCGAATTCCAAACAGCATGCTCTCGCTCAAATCGCAGCCCTCGAAGGCGAAGCGTTCGAGCTTGCAATCGGAAAACGAGGCGTATTTCAGCGTGCAATCGGAAAACAGCGCGTCGCGAAGCAGCATTCGGTCAAATCCGCAGCCGGTCAGCCGGCAATCGGTAAAGGCGCTGCGAAGGATCGTTCCGTCGCGAAGGGGAAGGCCGGAGAGATCGCAGTGCTCGAACGCGCAATCGCAAAGGTGAATGCGCCGAATCTCAAGGCCGGTGAATTGTACGTTCCTGAATCGGCAGCCGGAAAATTCCAGCTCCGTGCACGAAACGTCCGAAAGCAGTTCGCGCTCAAATTCCATATTTTCGATCGATTCGCCTTCGAAAATCGCGCTCTGAACGACCTCGGAAAGCGAAAGCTCGCTTCTTTCCGGCGACAGGCGCGGCGTTGCCCGCTTCATATTTTCCCCTCCCTTTGCATGGATTATAGCACAATCCGTTCCTTTGCGCGGATTATCCACTAAAATTAACTTTGATCCTGTATAATAAAATGAATGCTTTATAATGGAGGGTAATATGGCAAAGACGTATTCCGCCGTTGATATACAGATTCTGGAGGGGCTGGACGCGGTGCGCATGCGCCCGGGCATGTATATTGGTTCCACCGGCAGCCGCGGACTGCACCACATGATCTGGGAAATCGTCGACAATGCGATCGACGAGGCCGCGAACGGCTATGCGACCGAAATTACGGTGACGCTGAAAAGGGACGGCTCCTGCGAGGTGACCGACAACGGCCGCGGCATTCCCACGGACATTCACCCGCAGCTGGGCGTTTCGGCCGTCGAGGTCGTTTATACGCAGCTGCACGCGGGCGGCAAATTCAACGACAAAAACTACGCGTATTCCGGCGGCCTGCACGGCGTGGGCGCGTCGGTCGTGAACGCGCTTTCCGAATGGCTGGTCGTGGACGTGTATCAGAATTACGCGCATTATCAGCAGCGCTTTGAATCGATTACCGACCCGAAGACGGGCAAGATCGTCTCCGGCCATCCCATGGCGCCGCTGGCGAAAATCGGCAACACCCGAAAGCGCGGCACGCAGGTCTGCTTCAAGCCCGATCCGCGCGTGTTCGAGGACACGCATTTCCAGTCCGACATCGTGCGCCGCCGCGTGCGCGAGCTCGCGTATCTGAACAAGGGCGTGAAATTCATATTCACCGACGAGCGCGCGCGCGACGCGGACAAGCGCGTGTTTGAATATTGCTACGACGGCGGCATTTCCGATTTCGTGCAGTATCTGAACACCGATAAGACGCCGATTACCGAGCCAATCGTGTTCGAGGCCATGCGCGACGGACTGCTCGTGCGCGTCGCGATTCAGTATACCGATTCGTATACGGAGAACATCTATTCGTTCGTCAACAACGTGCCCACGCCCGAGGGCGGCACGCACGAAATCGCGTTCAAAACCGCGGTCACGAAGGCGTTTAACGATTACGCGCGCAGAATCGGCGCAATTAAGGAGAAGGAAGCGAACCTTTCCGGCGACGATTTCCGCGAGGGCATGACGGCGGTGGTCTATGCGGGCGTAAAAAATCCGCAGTTCGAGGGCCAGACGAAGGGCCGGCTCGGCAATACCGAGGTCAAACCCGTGTTTGAAGCGGTGTGCCTTGAAAAGCTGTCGGTGTATCTGGATGATTTAAAGCATCAGGAATTCGCGCAGCGAATCGTGGAAAAGGCGGTCAAGGCGGCGAAGGTGCGCGAGGCGGCGCGCAAGGCGCGCGATATTGCGCGCACGAAAAACGCGCTGGAGGCCGCGCCGTTGGTGGGCAAGCTCTCGAGCTGCACGGGCAAAAAGGCGGAGCAGAACGAGCTGTTCATCGTCGAGGGCGATTCGGCGGGCGGCAGCGCGAAGCAGGGGCGCGACCGGCATTTCCAGGCGATTCTCCCGCTGCGCGGAAAGCCGCTGAACGTGGAAAAGAAGCGGCTGGATCAGGTGCTGGCAAACGAGGAATTCCGGTCGCTGATTACCGCGCTGGGCACCGGCATCGGCGAGGAATTTGATATCACGAAACTCAAATACAATCGCGTGATCATCCTGTCGGACGCCGATCAGGACGGCGCGCACATCCGCGCGATCCTGCTTACGTTCTTCTTCCGCTACATGCGCGAGCTGGTGACCGAGGGCCACGTCTATATCGGCATGCCGCCGCTTTACAAGGTGGCCAAGGGCGGAAAGACGATTTACTGCTACGACGACAACGCGCTGCCGGCGGCGATCAAATCGATCGGCCGCGGCTATACGCTGCAAAGATACAAGGGCCTTGGCGAAATGAATCCCGAGCAATTGTGGGAAACGACGATGAATCCCGACGGCCGGAAGCTGATGCAGGTCACGATCGAGGATCTGACCGAGGCCGACCGCCGCGTGACCGTGCTGATGGGCGACAAGGTCGAGCCGCGCAAGGCGTATATCAGCGCCTATGCGAACTTCAACAAGCAGGACGATTTCACGCCCGTGACCGAGGCCGATCGATAAGAGAGGGGGAGCGATATGCCGAAAAGGAAGGACGAAACGCCCTCCGTTCGCCCGGAGGAAATCATTCAGAAATCCATGGAAGACGTAATGCACGATTCCATGATGCCGTATTCGGAGCACGTCATTCTGGAGCGCGCGCTGCCGCGCGTCGAGGACGGCTTAAAGCCCGTTCAGCGCCGCATTCTCTTTACGATGCAGGAGCTGGGCAACACGCCCGACAAGCCGCACAGAAAGTGCGCGCGCATCGTCGGCGATTGTCTGGGTAAATATCACCCGCACGGCGATTCCTCGGTATACGACGCGCTGGCCCGCATGGCGCAGCCGTTTGTGATGCGCGTTCCGCTGGTGGACGGCCATGGTAACTTCGGCTCCATCGACGGCGACAGCCCCGCCGCGATGCGTTATACCGAGGCGCGCATGACCGAGCAGGCGCTGATTCTGTTAAAGGACATCGACAAGGATACCGTCGATTTCCATTTGAATTTCGACGACAGCCTCAAGGAGCCGGACGTGCTGCCGGGGCGGTTCCCGAATCTGCTCGTCAACGGCGCGAGCGGCATTGCAGTCGGCCTGGCCACCAACATCCCGCCGCACAATCTGGGCGAGGCGATCAACGCCACGATCGCGCTGATCGACAATCCGGACATCACCACGCGCGAGCTGATGCGCTCGATGCCCGCGCCGGATTTCCCGACCGGCGGCATTCTCGCCTCGGACGGCGAATTGCTCAGCGCCTATGAAACCGGGCGCGGCAAGATCCAGCTGCGCGCGAAGATCCATATCGAGGAGGAAAAATCCGGCAAAAAGCTGATCGTGATCGACGAGGTGCCGTATCAGGTCAACAAGGCGGCGATGCTCGAGAAGATTCTGCATCTTTCCGAGGAAAAAAAGGCGCTGTTTGCCGGAATCAACGATATTCGCGATGAATCCGACCGCATGGGCATGCGCGCGGTTATCGAAGTCAAGCGCGACTGCGACGAAAACAAAATCCTGAACGCGCTGTACAAGTATTCCGACCTGCAGGTCACGTTCGGCGTGAATATGGTCGCAATCGCGGGCGGAAAGCCGGTGCAGATGGGCGTTAAGCAGATGCTTTCCTACTATATCGCCCATCAGAAGAACGTCGTGACCCGCAGAACGAAATACGAGCTGGCCCAGGCGGAGGCGCGCGCCCACATTCTCGAGGGCCTGATCATCGCGGTCGACAATCTCGACGAGGTCATCGCGCTGATTCGCTCGAGCAAAACGCCGAAGGAAGCGAAGGACAAGCTGGTTGCGCGGTTCAGCCTTACGGAAATTCAGGCGCAGGCGATTCTCGATATGCGACTGCAGCGCCTGACCAATCTGGAGGTGCTCGCCCTCAAAAAGGAATACGAGGATCTCGAAAAGCGCATCGCCACGCTCAAGGGCATCCTCGGGAGCGAAAAAAAGCTGATGAACGTCATCAAAAAGGAGCTTGCCGAGGTGCGCGATTCGTTTGCCGACGCGCGGCGCACGCAGATCGTGGATTCGTTTGAGGAAATCGTGATCGAGGAAGAAAAGCCGGTCGCGGACGACGCGGTCGTGATTCTGACGCGCGGCGGCTTCGTTAAAAGAATGCCGCCCAAATCGTGGACGCGCCCGTCGGCGACGGACGAAAAGGCGGAGCTCGCGCGATTCGTCATTCAGGCGAAGACCGACGAAAAGGCGCTGTTCTTCACCGATCTCGGCAATTGCTATCCGGTCGCGGTATCCGCTATTCCAGAATGCCGGCCGCGCGATCGCGGCCTGGCGCTGGGCGGCCTGCTCGCGGGTCTTGAGCGCGACGAGCGCGTAATTGCAATGATCGAGGCAGGCGACTGGTCGGGCGAGCTGTTCTTCGCGACCGCGTCCGGACTGGTCAAGCGCACGCTGCGCGCGGATCTGAACGTTCGCAAGGCAAAATTTTCCGCAATCGGCCTGAAAAACGGCGATCGGCTGTTGTCGGTCGCGCGCACGGACGGCTTTGAGAGCGCGCTTCTGATCAGCGTATCCGGCATGGCCATTCATTTCGCGCTCGACGAGGTTTCGCTGATCGGCAGAACGGCCGCCGGCGTCAAGGGCATGTCGCTCGCGCCGGACGACCGGGTGGCGTTTGCGTTCTTGCACAATTCCGAGGGCGAAATCGTGCTCGCCACCGATCTGGGCTATCTCAAGCGCTGCCTCCTGATCGATTTCGACCGGCAGGCGCGCGGCGGCAAGGGCGTAAAGTGCTTCACGCTCGTTAAAACCGGCACGAACGGCAAGAAGATCGCCGGCGCCGCGATGGTGACCGATCCGTACGATTTCCGTTTGGTGCAGAAGAGCGGGGCATTTACGTGTCTGAATACTGAGGACGTCGGAATCGAGACAAAGGCGGGCAAGGGAAGCCCCTACGCGGTGATCGTGATGGATGATTGCGTGATTGAACTTCAAAAATAGCGCGAATTAACCCAAATAGGAATGTTGATCGCGCCAAATTCTGCTATAATAAGAGTGTATGCGGGGAACCGCACAATACGACGGATTTGAAGGGAGCGCTTAATATGCCTGACTTCGATAAAATGACACTGGAACAGCTCGTTCGCGCCGAGGGCTATGACTGCGATTGCGGCAAGCATCACGTCAGCCCCATGGAGTATCTGAAAATCGGCCGCGGCGTCATCGTTTATGTCCCGGAAATGATCGCTGCGATGCATCGCAAAAAGCCGTTCGTCGTCTGCGACAAAAACACCTATGCCGTCGCCGGCAAACGCGTATGCGAAATTCTGGCCGCGGCGAACGTTCCGTACAGCCTGTACATCATCCCGGGCGACCGCATTGCGCCGTCCGAGTGGGAATGCGGCAGCGCGATCATGCACTATGACCCGAGCTGCGACATGCTGCTGGGCGTGGGCTCCGGCGTAATCAACGACACCTGCAAGGTGCTCGCGCACGCAATCGGCGTTCCCAGCGCGATTGTCGGCACCGCGCCGTCGATGGACGGCTATGCCTCGAACTCCTCTTCGATGGAGGTCAACCACGTTAAGGTCTCGCTGTACAACCACGCGCCGGTCGGCATTCTGCTGGATTCCGAAATCCTCGCGCAGGCGCCGATGCGCATGCTGTGGGCGGGCCTGGGCGACATGGTTGCGAAGTACATCGCGATCTGCGAATGGCGCATTTCCAATATCGTGACCGGCGAATACTATTGCGAGCACATCGCGCAGCTGATGCGCACGGCGGTGAAGAAGATCGTCGACGCGTCGGACGGCATTACCAAGCGCGATCCGGATGCGATTCAGTCGATCGCAGAGGGCCTGATCATCGCGGGCGTGGGCATGGCATATGCGGAGATTTCCCGCCCGGCGTCGGGTCTGGAGCACTATTTCTCGCACATGTGGGAAATGATGGCGCTCGAGCGCGGCAAGCCCTATGATCTGCACGGCATTCAGGTCGGCATCGGCACGGTGCTTTCGATGAAGCTGTACAAGTACATCCGCGAAATCAAGCCCGATCGCGCGGTGGCGGAGGCGCACATGAAGGCGTTCAACCGCGCCGAGTGGGAAGCGCAGATTCGCCGCATCTTCGGCAAGACCGCGAACGAGATCATCACCATCGAGGACAAGTGCCACAAGAACGATCCGCAGCGCCATGCAAAGCGCCTGGACAACATTCTGAATCACTGGGACGAGATCCTGAAGATCATCGACGAGGAACTGCCGGATTACGACACGCTCTATAACCTCATGGCGGCGACCGGCATGCCCATGAAGCCCAGCGATATCGGCGTTCCGATGCAGGACGTCGTCGACGCGTTCATCGGCAGCCGCGATATCCGCGACAAGTACCTGTCCTGCTCGCTGCTGTGGGATCTGGGCCTGACCGACGAATTCGCGAAGATTCTGGAAAAGGTCGCGGAGGCCTGATTTTCGAAAACCGGACGGCTGATACCGCCCGGTTTTGTCATATTCTGATTGCCGGAGGCATATAGTATCTCCGTAAAAATCCATTCACAAGGATAGCTGAGGTGATACGATGGAAAATCCGAACAATCGAATCATTGCGTCCGGCTGCCTGGAGGGCGCGCTGACCATGAGCCACGAGGTCATGAACGAGCCGTTCTACGTCGGCACGCTGGTGGTCAAGCGCCTGTCCGGCGCGCTCGACCGTCTGCCCGTCACCATTCCCGGAAAGCTGCTCGCATGCGCGCGGCTGGAGGAGGGCGTTCCGATCACGCTCTCCGGCCAGGTGCGCTCGTACAACAAGGTCGTCGGCGGCGCGGGACGGCTGATCGTTACGCTGTTTGCACAGAGCGTGATCGAATCGGCCGAAAACGATACGCTGAATAAGGCGTCGCTGGTCGGCGCGCTGTGCAAGCCGCCGATCTATCGCTCCACGCCGTTCGGACGCGAAATCTGCGACATGATGCTCGCCGTGAACCGCGCGTTTGGCAAGAGCGATTACATTCCCTGCATCGCGTGGGGGCGGAATGCGCAATATGCCGCGCGCTTCAGCGTGGGCGATAAAATCGCGCTGACCGGCCGACTGCAATCGCGCGAATACCAGAAGCTGACCGAAAGCGGCGAATTGATCACCCGCAACGCCTATGAGGTTTCCGCGTTCACGCTCGAGGCGGCGGGGGAGGCGCCGAGTCCGCGGCCGATCGTGGATGCGCGTCTCGCCTATGAAAACGCCATGAAGGAACCGACCGAGCCCTGAATTGCGCCCCGCGTCCGAGGAAGGATGCGGGGCATATTCTACCTATATATAAGAAACGCGCCCGCGAATTCAGCGAGCGCGTTTCTTTATGCCATTTTCTGCAATTCCTCGCGGAGCTTTCCGATGATGCGCTTTTCCAGCCGCGATATGTAGCTCTGCGAAATGCCCATCATGTCGGCGACCTCCTTTTGCGTGTGCTCGGTTTCGCTGCCGAGGCCGTAGCGAAGGTCGACGATGTGCTTTTCCCGCGGCGTGAGCGCGTGAATCGCATCGTGCAGCAGCTGCTTTTCCACGCTGTCGTCCAGATCGCGCGATACGACGTCCGGCTCCGTGCCGAGAATGTCCGAAAGCAGCAGCTCGTTTCCGTCCCAGTCGGTATTCAGCGGCTCGTCGAACGAAACCTCCAGCTTCAGCCGGTTCGTCTTGCGCAGCACCATCAGAATCTCGTTTTCAATGCAGCGCGAGGCGTAGGTCGCGAGCTTGATGTTCTTCTCCGGATCGAACGAATTCACCGCCTTGATCAGCCCGATCGCGCCGATCGAAATCAGATCCTCGATGCTGATGCCCGTGTTTTCAAACTTCCGCGCAATGTAAACCACCAGGCGCAGATTCCGCTCGATCAGCGTCGCGCGCGCCGTTTCGTCGCCTGCGTTCATCCGGCGCATCATCGCGAGCTCTTCCTCGCGCGTCAGCGGCGGCGGCAGAAGATCGCTTCCGCCGATATAGCAGACCGCCCCGCGCCGAATCTGAACCACCAACCCGAATATATTCTGACGAATCGTTTTCATAATCGAACTCCTTTTCGTTTTCTTTCCTGTTCTCCGCTCCAGCCGCGCACCAGCGCGAAGCATGGCGGCGCAAGCGCGCGCTCCGGCCCCGGAATCGCGCCGGGATAGAGGGCGACATACACGTCCGCCGTCTGCCGAAGCCGGCCGTTTTGAATCGTCATGACCATTTCCGGCCGGAAGCAGCGCACCTCGCCGCCGCCGCCCAGGCCGCCGAACGGCACGCTTCGAAATCGCTCGCGCGCCAGATCGAGACCCGCGAGCAATTCTTCCTCCACAATCAACACCGGAAGACTGCTCATCGGCTCGCGCAGACGGTTGCCCGTATCAATCAGCGCTCGAAACCGCGCCTGCTTTCCGCGATGAAACACGATGACCGTGACCACCCACGCGGTATTCATGCCGCCGCGGGCGCGAAACGCAAGCGCAATCGCATACAGTCCAAGGCCCATCAGCCCGCATTGCCACCAGCCGCCGCTCGGCGCGAACAGAAAACCGAGCCCGCCCAGCAGCGTTGTGGCCGCCAGCAGCTGCAGCGCAAACGCGCCCCAACGCCAGAAATTGGGATCGTGCGAGACGATCATCGCAATCGGCAGCATCAGCAGTATCTGAAACGCCGGATGCTTCATTCCCGGCAAAAAGCTGTTCGCCATTCCCGCGCATCCGGCCGCCACCGCCGCCGCAAGCAGCACCCGCGAAAGCGAAAAGCAGTCGTTCGCGCGCGCCACCGCGCCAATCAGCATCGCGTCCATCAGAAAATTGATCGCGAGATACCCTTCAAAGGATTCAAGCAAGCGCATCACCCCGGTAATCCCCATCATAGGCGGACGAGCGCTTCTTCACAAGGAATTTACGTCGAGGATCGCAGGAAATAAACCGACGCGGATCGACGTTTCGCGCATTTTACCGACGCGCGGCGCGGGTTATTTGCATTTGCCGCGTGTGCCGGCGGTGCAGCGCCTTCGCAATGCGCTCATAAAACGGCCTGTTTTCGAATTGTAATCTGTATGAATTACACAAAAACGACGCTGTGCGACATGTTATCGACATTTGCTTATGCATGTCGAACAAATTGACAAATTTCTTGCATTCAAGCGGGAGGTGCGGCATAGGATGAACTGGAGGGAGGCGGCGCGGATGAGCTTTTCGGAATTGAAGCAGAAGGACGTCATCAACATCTGCGACGGGCGAAAAATGGGGCGGCCGATCGACCTGATTTTAAACGAGCGCGCGTGCGTGGAGGCGATCGTCGTTCCGAGCTGCGACGGCGGTCTGATCGGCCTGATCAAGCCGAATCGCGACGGAATCACGATTCCCTGGAGGAATGTTCGGCAAATTGGGGACGACGTTATCCTCGTGGAGGTGGAGCCGGCCGGCGTTCAGTAAAGAAAAGTACCGGAAACACGAAGAAATTTAAAAAAAGACTGGACTTTAAGTAATTTTTTGTGTATAATATTTACGTATGAGGTGAGGACTAAAATGAGATGCCCGTATTGCAGCTGTGTAGAAAGCCGCGTAGTGGATTCCCGCCAGAGCGAGGACGGATCGAGCATCCGTCGGCGCAGGGAATGCGAAAATTGCAAGCGCCGATTCACAACCTATGAGCGGGTGGATATGGTTCCTCTCATCGTGGTCAAAAAGGATCAGACGCGCGAAACGTTCGATGTGGGCAAGCTGCGCGCAGGCATTGTGAAGGCCTGCGAAAAGCGGCCGGTCCCGCTGGTGAAGATCGACGCGATGGTCGCGGAAATCGAGCGCGCGCTCACCGCCGCGCCGGACGCGGAGGTCACGAGCCAGAAAATCGGCGAAATGGTGATGGATGGGCTGAAGCAGCTCGACGAGGTCGCGTATGTGCGATTTGCGTCGGTATATCGCCAGTTCCGGGATATCCAGACCTTCCGCGACGAGCTGAACAAGCTTTTGACCGATTTTGAACCGGGTACAACTGACGGCAAATCGTCCGGCAGATAATACCAATACACTTGAAGGAAAGAGGAAACGCACATGGCAAATGAACTGATTCTCGCCGTCGACGACGAAGCGCACATTCTTGAACTATTATCGTTCAACCTCGAGGCCTCCGGCTATCGTGTTGTAACTGCCGCCACGGGTGAAGATGCGCTGGTGGTTTGTGCGCATGAGCGTCCCGCGATGGTATTGCTTGACATTATGCTTCCCGGCATCGACGGCATGGAGGTTTGCCGCCGCCTGAAGAGCGCTCCGACAACCGCCGACATTCCGATTATCATGCTGACGGCGAAGGGCGACGAGGTGGACAAGATTCTGGGTCTCGAGCTGGGCGCGGACGACTACATTACCAAGCCGTTCTCCGTGCGCGAGCTGATCGCCCGCGTGAAGGCGCTTCTGCGCCGCGCCGCGCCTCAGAATGAGGAAGAGGGCATCCTGCACGTCGGCGGTCTGACGATCGACGTCGGCAATTATGAAGCCTTCCGCAACGGCGAAAAGCTGTCGCTGACGCTGAAGGAGTTCGAACTGCTGAAGCTGCTCGTGCTCAGCCGCGGCAAGGTACTGACGCGCGACTTCCTGCTGGATCGCATTTGGGGCTATGAGTTCTACGGCGAAACACGCACGGTTGACGTCCACATCCGCCATATCCGCCAGAAGCTGGGCGACGATGCGCACTATATCGAAACGATTCGCGGCGTTGGTTACAAATTCAACGATCGGCAGGAGAATCGCCTATGAGATTAAGGGGTGCGCTCCCCGCAGCCCTGGTCATCTTCATTGCGCTCATTCTGCTGGTTATTTGTAGCGGATTGAATATCGCCGAAAACAAAAATGAAAGCCTTAAAGCGGAGCTGCAAGGCATCTGCGAAGTCGTTGGCGCTACCACCAATAGCGCCGACGCTCCTGCGCGGATTGAAGTGATTTCGGCCTATTCGCTTCCGTCGGGAATTTCTGTGGGCCTTTTCGACTCCGGAAAGAACGCGCTGTATATCTCGGACGCTTCGCTGTCGATTCAGGGAATCAGCCTGTATGGCAAGCAGGGCGTTCGCATGGCAACCGGCGCAAACCTGAAGGGAATTCCGACCATGTACGCCATCTATCTGTATGAGGATGGCGCATTTTTGGCGTTTTCAGCAGAAAAAGTCAACGGGATGCAGGCGCTGACGCATCAACGAGCATTTATACCGATTTGCGCCGTACTGGCGCTCGCGCTCGCTGCGTTTATTGCCGTGCTGTTCTGGATCGATTCCAAGGCGCGTCTGGTCGACCGGATCATGCACACGCTCGATGAATTCGCCGACGGCAATTTTGACGCGCGTATCGAGCCGATTCAGGGCTCCGGCGACACGGTCACGGAATACAACGCCATCATCGGCCGCATTCAGAGCCGCATTTTCCAGCAGCGCAGCCATAATCATGCGCTGAGCGTCGTCATGTCGCAGATGCAGAACGGCATTATTGCGGTCGATCAGGATTTGAGAGTAATTCTGGTAACGGCGGTCGCAAAGAAGCTGCTCGGCATCGTGGGAAATCCGGAGGGCCTGGTCATTACCGAGGCGAGCAGGGACGTGCGCCTCGACGACGTATTCAATGAAGCGATGAATCAGCCCGGCGTTTACACCAACGACGTCGCGGCGCGCACCACGATGGGGCGCGGTCACCGCCCGCTGAGACTGTACGTTTCGCCCATGCGCAACGACGGCAAGGTCGTGGGCGCGCTGGCAATGGTCGAGGACATTACCGAGCTGCGCCGCCTCGAGCAGGTGCGCACGGACTTCGCCGCAAACGTTTCGCACGAGCTCAAAACGCCGCTTACGTCGATTCGCGGCTTCGTGGAAACGCTGGAGGCGGGCGCGATCGACAATCCGCCGATGGCGCACAAATTCCTGCGCATCATCATGATGGAAACCGAGCGCCTGACGCGCCTGATCAACGACATTCTGTCGATCAGCAAGCTGGAATCGGGCGATACCGAGGTCGCCATCGAACGCATTCGCCTGGACAAGGTCGCCTACGACGTGTGCGATATGCTCTCGATTCACGCCAGCGAAAAGCAGATCGAGATCCATTCGCACCTGAACGAGAAGCCGATCTTCATCATGGGCAATCCCGATCGCGTGGAGCAGATGCTGATCAATCTGGTCGAAAACGCGATCAAATACAACAATCCCGGCGGCTCGGTCACGGTGCAGGTATTCGCCAACGACAAAGAAGCCAACGTCACGATCTCCGATACGGGCATCGGCATCGCGGAGGAGCATCTTCCGCGCCTGTTCGAGCGCTTCTATCGCGTGGACAAGGGCCGTTCGCGCCAGATGGGCGGCACGGGCCTCGGCCTTGCGATCGTCAAGCACATCGTGCGGTCGATGAACGGCGAGATCGAAGTGCATTCCAAGCTCGGCGAGGGCACGGAATTCTTAATTACGCTGCCGCTCGCGCCGAAGCAGTCGCCCGATAAGGACACGATTTTCGACGATTAAGGAGGAAATCCCATGAAATACCGCGATTTCCCTGCCGCCGGCCGCAAGGTCAGCGCGCTTGGCATGGGCTGCATGCGCATGCCGACGACGAATGAAGAAGGGCAACCGATCGACCGTCCGGAGGCAATCAGGCTGATTCGCCATCTGATCGACGGCGGCGTGAGTTACATCGATACCGCATATCCCTATCATAACGGCCAGAGCGAAGGTCTGGTCGGCGAGGCGCTGAAGGACGGCTACCGCGAGCGCGTGACGCTGGCGACAAAGCTGCCGGTGTGGATGGTGGAAAAGCGCGAGGATATGGAGCGCTTTCTGGATGAACAGCTCAAGCGCCTGGGCGTGGACTATGTCGACGTGTACCTCGCGCACGCGCTGGACGGCAAGCGCTTTGATACGATTCGCGAGCTCGGCCTGTTCGAATTCATGGACGAGATGGTAAAGAAGGGCAAAATCCGCTATCCGGGCTTCTCGTTCCATGACGAAGCGGACCAGTTCAGAAGAATCGTCGACAGCTACGATTGGAAGGTCTCACAGGTGCAGATGAACCTGCTGGACGAATTCCATCAGGCGACGATGGACGGCGTGCGCTATGCGGCGGGCAAGGGCATTCGCATTGTCGTAATGGAGCCGGTGCGCGGCGGTTCGCTGGTCAAAACCGTACCGGACGAGATCCGCGCGCTGTATGAAGCGGCGGCTCCGGGGCGTTCGGCGGCGGAATGGGCGTTCCGCTGGCTGATCGACAAGCCGGAATTCATGACGATCCTCTCCGGCATGTCGGATCTGGCGCAGGCGGACGACAATCTGCGCATTTTCGATTCCGCGGAGGCCGGCTGCCTTTCTGAAATGGAAAAGGAGACGCTCGAGAAGGTGCGCAAGGCGTATGAAGCGCGCATTCGCGTGGGCTGCACGGGCTGCGAATATTGCATGCCGTGCCCGCAGGGCATTCAGATTCCGCGCATTTTCCGCGAGTATGATACCGCGTCCATGTTCGGCGATTTCGAATCCTTCCGCCGTCGCTACAACGCGATGGAGGTGCATGCAGACGCGTGCGTGGGCTGTGAAGCGTGCGTCGCCGCCTGCCCGCAGCATTTCAAAACGCCGATTCCGGAGATGCTGAAGCAGATTCACGAGGAAAATATCGACAAGTAAGGGGTAAAGCAACATGAGATTGGGCGCATTGGAAGCGGGCGGAACCAAGATGGTCTGCGCGATTGGCGATGAGCTTGGCAATATTGAATCGCGCGCGAGTTTCCCGACGCGCAAGCCGGAGGAAACGATGCCGGATATCATCGGCTTTTTCGCCGAGCAGAAAATTGAAGCGCTGGGCGTGGGCAGCTTCGGCCCGCTGAGCCTCGATCCGGAGGCGGCGGATTACGGCGCAATCACGACCACGCCTAAGCTGGACTGGCGCGGATTTCCGCTGCGCAAGGCGCTGATCGATGCGCTGAACGTTCCGGTCGGCATCGATACGGACGTAAACGCCGCGGCGCTGGGTGAGGCCGTTTACGGCGCGGGCAAGGGCCTGAACAGCCTGGTGTATTATACGGTCGGCACCGGAGTCGGCGGCGGCGCGCTCGTGGACGGGCGACTGCTGCACGGGCTGGTGCATCCGGAAATGGGGCATATGCTGCTGCGCCCGGATCCGCGCGATCCGTCGTCGAAGGGCTTCTGCCCGTATCACGAAAGCTGCCTCGAAGGTCTCGCCAACGGCCCGGCCATTGAAAAGCGCTGGGGCATTTCGGCAAAGAATCTTCCTGAGGATCACATCGCTTGGGAAATCGAGGCGGAATACCTCGCGCAGATGTGCGTCAACACCATTGTGCTGCTTTCGCCGAAGCGGATCGTGCTCGGCGGCGGCGTGATGCATCAGCTGCACCTGTTCCCGCGCATTCGCAGGCGCACGCTCGAGCTGCTGGGCGGCTATGTGGCGCATCCGGCAATTCTCGAGCAAATCGATGCGTTTATCATCCCGCCGGCGCTGGGCGACAATGCGGGCGCGGTGGGCTCTCTGCTGCTCGCGCTAAACGCCATTCAGAAATAATAAACGAAAGACCTCTGCGGCGATTTCCGCGGAGGTCTATGCCTGTTTGAAGGGGGAACCGCGATTGGCGGGCTCGAAAAAGGATCTGGTCATTCCGTGGCCGTTCGCCGCGAATAAGGTCGGCACGAATCAGGACACGTCGCTCCTGAAGCTCATTGCGATGCTCACGATGCTGATCGACCATTCGGGCAAAATGCTGTTTCCGCAGTATCCGATTATGCGCGTGATCGGGCGCATTGCGTTTCCGATTTACGCCTATTGCGTCGCAGTCGGCTGCGTGTATACGCACGACGCGCTGCGCTATTTCAAGCGAATCGTGCTGCTGGCATTGATTTCGCAGCCGATTTACGCCGTAGCGCTCGCGCACACGACGAACGCGATGTACGCCTATTCGTTTGCGGAGCAGCCCGTGCGCGCGGCGATTCAGTTTTATGTGGAAAGCTGGTCGCATCCGAGCATATTGCTGACGCTGGCGTTCGGCATACTGCTGATCTGGTGCCTGCGTGAAAAGCAAATGCTGCTGTTTTTCGCCGTCGGGCTGTTCTGCTATCAGATTCAGGGCAAGCTCGATTACGGCTTCAAGGGCCTGATGCTGATGCTGCTGTTTTACGCCACGTGCCCCAAATGGTTCCTCGCGCTGCCGGTCATGGCCGCGTATATGATCTGGTGGGGGCGGCTCGGCGGAGGCTATTCGCTGTTCGGCGTAACGTTCGGCATTCAGATGTTCATGCTGCCGGCGCTGCTCCCGATCCTGATTCACACGCATTCGCGCATCAGGATCAACAAATGGGTGTTCTACCTCTATTATCCGGCGCACCTGATTCTGATTTACCTGCTGGATCAATTCGTATTCTGAAAAATCCCGGCCTTCCGCAACAGGAAAGCCGGGTTTCGTTTATTTGCTGATTCCGTGCTTGACGCGCTGGGATTCCTCGGCGCGCTTGGCGTTGTTGAAGCGGTCGAGCGTGCCGACCAGATAGCCGGTGATGCGGCGAATGCGCTCGAAGCGGACGTCCTCTTCGTGGCGGCCGCAGTTCGGGCAGGTATCACCGATAACGCCGTTGTAGCCGCAAACGGGATCGCGATCCACCGGATGGTTGATCGAGCCGTAGCCCACGCCCGTCTCCTTCATCAGGCGCACGATCTTCTCAAATGCCTCCAGATTCTGCGTGGTATCGCCGTCGAGCTCGACATAGGAGATGTGGCCGGCATTCGTCAGCGCGTGATACGGCGCCTCCGTGCGAATCTTTTTCGCGGCGGAAATGGGGAAGTAGACCGGCACGTGGAAGCTGTTGGTGTAGTATTCGCGATCGGTAACGCCGGGAATCGCGCCGTATTTCTCGCGATCGATTTTCACGAATCGGCCCGAAAGCCCCTCCGCCGGCGTCGCCAGGAGCGTCACGTTCATCTGCGTGCGCTTCGAAGCCGCGTCGCACAGATCGCGCATGTGGCCGATGATTTCCAGACCCAGATTCTGCGCGCGCTCGCTTTCGCCATGATGCGCGCCGATCAGCGCCACCAGCGTCTCCGCAAGACCGATGAAGCCGACGGACAGCGTGCCGTGCTTCAGCACCTCGCGCACCTCGTCGTCCCAGCCGAGATTTTCGCTGTCGATCCAGACGTGCTGACCCATCAGGAACGGGTAATTGCGCACGCATTTGCGCGCCTGAATCTCGAAGCGGTCGAACAGCTGGTCGATCGTGAGCGCGACCAGCTTGTCGAGCATCTCATAAAAGAGGTCGATATTGTGGTTCGCCTTGATCGCGAGGCGGGGCAGATTGATCGATGTAAAGCTCAAATTGCCGCGGCCGTTGCTGATTTCGCGCTCCGGATCGTGCACGTTCGCCATTACGCGCGTGCGGCAGCCCATGTAGGCAATCTCCGTTTCCGGATGGCCCTCCTTATAGTATTTGAGGTTGTACGGCGCGTCCTGGAACGAAAAATTCGGGAACAGGCGCTTGGCCGACGTGCGAATCGCGAGCTTGAACAGGTCGTAATTCGGCTCGCCGGGATTGTAATTGACGCCCTCCTTCACGCGGAAAATCTGGATCGGGAAGATCGGCGTTTCGCCGTTGCCGAGGCCCTGCTCGGTGGTCAAAAGCAGATTGCGAATCGCCATGCGCGCCTCGGGCGAGGTGTCCATGCCGTAGTTGATCGACGAAAACGGCACCTGCGCGCCCGCGCGGGAATTCATCGTGTTCAGATTGTGAATCAGCGCCTCCATCGCCTGGAACGTCGCGCGATCGGTTTCGATTGCGGCGCGCTCCTGCGCGAACGCCTGCATTTTGCCCGCCGTCGCCTCGTCTGCGCCCAACGCGAGCAGCTTTTCATGCTCGGCGGCTCTGTAGGCCTCCGTCGGCTCGAGCGTCGGGCAAAGGCCGTCCGTCTTCAGCGATTCGACGATTGCTTTCGCGGCCTCCATCGGCTCGGAAACGCTCGTCAGCAGCTCCATGGCGCGGCCGAGATTGTCGCGATACGTCTTTTCAAACGTCTTGCGCACGCCCTCCGCCATGGCGTAATCGAAATTCACGATCGACTGGCCGCCGTGCTGGTCGTTCTGGTTCGCCTGAATGGCGATGCAGGCCAGCGCAGAATACGAGCGAATGTCCTTCGGCTCGCGCAGATAGCCGTGGCCAGTCGAAAAGCCGCCGTGGAACAGCTTGAGCAGGTCGATCTGGCAGCAGGTCGTGGTCAGCGTCAGGAAGTCCAGATCGTGAATGTGAATGTCGCCGTTGCGATGCGCCTCCGCATGCTCGGGCTTGACCATGAACATCAGATTGAACTGCTTCGCGCCCTCGGAGCCGTATTTCAGCATCGCGCCCATCGCGGTGTCGCCGTTGATGTTCGCGTTTTCGCGCTTGACATCCGAATCCACGGCGGATTTGCGGGTGATGTCGTCGTAAATGCGCATCAGGCGCGTATTCATTTCGCGAATGCGCGAGCGCTCCGCGCGATAGAGAATGTACGATTTCGCCGTGTGCGCAAAGCCGTTTTCAATCAGCACGCGCTCGACGATATCCTGCACCTCCTCCACGCTCGGCGTGCGGTCGGAATTCTCCGCGTTCAGTTCGGAGACGACCTGCGCCGTCAGCGCGTCGCCAAATTCACGGGGCTTGTCAATATTGCTCGCGCGAAATGCGCGCAAAATCGCATCGGTAATCTTTTCGGGATTGAATGCAACCTCCCGACCGTCGCGCTTGATGATCCTGTCTGGCATAGAACAACCTCCTGTGTTTGAACTCGCTATATCCATTATATTGTGTATAAAAGCATTTGTCAACACAAAATATAGTGTTATTTATTACGTTTTATATACAATCCATTCTACGCGGAACGGCAAAAACGAAACCACACGATGTCTATTATAGCGCGCGGCGCACCCGGTTGCAAGTGGAAAATAGACGAAATTATGGCAATATAACAAATCTCACTTGCAGAGACCGGCAATATTACTCTTGCGCGCAGCCGAAATCTGCGGTATGATTAAAGCAACGATTGGACGCACAAAGGAGATTGGCAGCATGCAGAACAGCACGGCGAGAATAGTAAACCTGAACGAGGCGGCGCGCGCGTCGGTGGCTTCGGCGGCGCGTATTTCGACCCAGTCCGGCACAGCAATGGAGATTTTCGCGCGCGGCGGCAATCCGGAGAAGGACCTGAAGCTGGTTCAGAAGGTCGTTTCCTCCGGACACCGCTCCGTAACCGAGCACCACGCCTTCACGATCGCCTTCAACGACGTATCGGTCATGGTCGAGCAATTCATGATTGAATTCCGCCTCGCTTCGTTTACGGTCAAATCCCGCCGCTATGTGGATTTTTCCACCGCGGGCTTCGTGGAGCCGGAGGGGCTGAGCGGAGAGGCGCTGGACGCGTATCGCGCGCAGATGAAATCGCTGTTCCGCACCTACGAGGGGCTGATGGCGCTGGGCGTGCCGAAGGAGGACGCGCGGTTCGTGCTGCCGTATTGCCTCAGGAGCAATTTCTATATGACGCTGAACGCGCGGGAGCTAATGCAGGCGCTGCGCGCCATGCGCTTCGGCCGCGGCGCGCGCTTTCCGGAGATCCGCGCGCTGGGCGAACAGCTGCGCGCGCAGTTTGAAGCCGTCTATCCGGGCGTTCTCGATCTGGAGCCGGCCGGAACCGAATTAGAAGCGCCGCTGCCGACCGAAATCCATGCCGGAACCGCGCGCACCGGCGCCGCCGAACTGATTTCCACGCCGGCAAACGCGATGGAGCTGCTGGAATACGCGCTCGCCTTTTCCGGCCGGTTTGAGGCGGAGGAGGGGAAATACGCGTGCGATCGCAATCTCGCGCGCCTGCTGACCGATCCGCGCCCGCGTGAAATCGAGCCGCTGAATTACACATTCCGAATCCGCGATGCATCGCTCGCGTGCCTTACGCACTTTACGCGCCATCGCATGCAATCGCTGCTGATTCCGAACGTGCTGAACGGCCTGTGCGGCGGCAACTACGTGCTGCCCGAAAGCGTTCGCGCCAATCCGCAGGCGGAGCGGCTGTATCGCGAGGCGTTTGAATCGCAGGCGCAGGCGGCGCGGAATGCGCATCTACCGCCGGAAACGCTGATTTATTACGCGATGAGCGGCCACACGATCGATTTTCTGCTCTCCGCCAACGCGCGCGAGCTGCTGCATTTCGCAAAGCTGCGCACCTGCACGCGCGCGCAGTGGGAAATTCGGCATATCGCGCGGGAAATGGTCGCCGGGCTCTTCGCATCATGCCCGGAGCTGTTCGCGCGATTCGGCCCGAGCTGCGCGGTCACCGGAAAATGCCCGGAGGGACGCATGAGCTGCGGCCATCCGGTGAAAATTGAGAATGGAATCTGGAAGACGAGGGGGTAGTCCTATGATCATCGCCATTACGCCCGGACTTACGGACGGCAAACAGTATTTAAAGGAGCAATACGCCCGCGCAATCGAGGCCATCGACGGAACGGTGCGCGTAATTCCGCACGAAGCGGACGCGGAAACCGCGCTGGACGGCGCAACGGGCCTGATTCTGTCCGGCGGCAGCGACGTTGAGCCCGCTCTGTACGGCTGCGCGCGCGAGGACGCCTGCGGAGAATCGTGCGCAATGCGCGATGCTCTGGAGCTGAAGCTGCTGCGCGTTTGCCGCGAACGCCGGCTCCCGGTGCTCGGCATCTGCCGCGGCTGCCAGGTGATCAACGTATTCTTTTCCGGAACGCTCACGCAGGATATCCCGACGAAATACGGCTCCTGCCATCGGCATGCCAAGGACAATCCCGCGCCGTTCGACCACGAGGTGCGCGCCGTTCCCGGAACGCGGCTCTTCCGCGCGCTGGGCGAGCGGGCGCAGGTCAACAGCTATCATCATCAGGCGGTCGACCGGCTGGGCGACGGGCTGATTGCGAGCGCGTTTGCGCCTGAGGGCTTCCCGGAGGCGGTGGAAACGCGCGATCCGGACTGGTTCGTGCTGGGCGTGCAGTGGCATCCGGAGAATACGTTTGCAATCGACGAAGCGTCGAAAAACGTGTTCGAGCTGTTCCGGGAAGCGGTGCGCGTGGGGAAGAAGCGTTAATATTGCGTGTTTTTCTTCCTTTTCGCTTGCGATGAGCGGCGAAATGGGCTATAATCGTTCTGATACAAATCAATAACCGCATTGCGGTAAAAATGGAGGACAAACCAATGAGCAAGGTGCACGTTGTAGATCATCCGTTGATTCAGCACAAGCTGACTCTGATGCGCAAGACGAACTGCAGCACGAAGGATTTCCGCCAGCTTCTCGAAGAGATCTCCATGCTGATGGCGTACGAAGTAACGCGCGATCTGCCTCTGAAGGAAATCGAAATTGAAACGCCCGTCGCGAAGTGCAAGTCCAAGATTCTTTCCGGCAAAAAGCTCGGCATCGTTCCGATTCTCCGCGCCGGCCTCGGCATGGTGGACGGCATTCTGACGCTGATCCCCGCCGCGCGCGTCGGTCATATCGGCCTGTACCGCGATCCCGAAACGCACCTTCCCGTTGAATACTATTGCAAGCTCCCGAACGACGTTGCGGAGCGCGATCTGATCGTCGTCGACCCGATGCTGGCTACCGGCGGTTCCTCCATCGCCGCGATCGACTTCATCAAGCAGCGCGGCTGCAAATCCATTACGCTGATGTGCCTGGTCGGCTGCCCCGAGGGCATCGCCGCGCTGCAGGAGGCGCATCCGGACGTGGATCTCTATATCGCCGCGATCGACGATCACCTGAACGAGAACAAGTACATCGTTCCCGGCCTGGGCGACGCCGGCGATCGCCTGTTCGGCACGAAATAAACAAAAAAATGCATGCACGTCCGGTTGTCCGGGCGTGCTTTTTCGGAAAGGCGGATGAAAGCGGATGACGATATTGCCCTCGGCCGGTCTGCGCGCGCGCGTCGCGCTTGACAAGCATGCGTTTCGCACAACCCATTCGCTCGGCCAGAACTTTTTGCTGGACGACGCGTTTTTGAGCCGCCTGCTCGATGAAACGGGCGTTGGGGCCGGCGATTGCGTGCTCGAAATCGGGCCCGGAGCGGGCGTAATGACCGCGCTGATTGCCGAGCGCGCCGAAAAGGTGCTCGCCGTCGAGCTGGATCAGCGGCTCGAACCGGTGCTGAGCGACGTGCTTCGGCCGCATTCCAACGCGTCTGTGCTGTTTTGCGATTTTCTGAAGGCGGACGTGGATCGCCTGATTGAGGATGCGTTCGGCGCGCAGCCGTATCGCGTGATCGCGAATTTGCCGTATTACATTACGGCGGACATACTGATGCGGCTGACCACGGCGAATCGCCTTCCGGAGAGCATATCGATCATGGTGCAAAAAGAGGCGGCGGAGCGCATCATGTCCGAGCCGGGCGAAAAGCAGTGGTGCGCGCTCGCGGCCACGATTCGCCTGTACGGCAGCGCGGAAATCCTCGAGGATGTGCCGCGCGACCGCTTCGATCCCGCGCCGCACGTGGATTCCTGCTTCATTCAAATCTGCAGGCATGAAGAACCGATCGTCGAGACCTCCGATCCGCGCCTGCTGCGCCGCACGATTCAGTGCGCGTTCGCCATGCGCCGAAAGACGTTGGCCAACAACCTGAAGGCGAGCTTCGGCCTGAACGCCGAGGAGGCGCTGAGCGTGCTGGAAAGAGCGCGCGTTCCGGCGAACGCGCGCGGAGAAGCACTCGACCTTGCGGCCCTCTGCCGCGTGAGCGAGGCGCTGAAAAATCGATAAGGGAAGCCGTCGCGATTGCGGCGGCTTTTTCATGGGATCTCTTCGATGAAATGATTCGGATATTTATTCCAATATTCTGAATAATTTTCGCGAATTTGGCCGTCCAGATCGATCTGATACAGGCGAAACACCACCGGAAAATCCTTCGGCTGCCACATTTCCTCATAGGAATAGCAATAGCGCATCCCGACGCTGCGCATCACATAGCCGCTGTGCGGATTGTTTCGGTCGTGCGTGGCGGTTAAAAAGGGAACGCCGCACGCTCGCGCCTGCGCAAGCACCGCGCGGCAGGCCTCCGAGGCGATTCCGCGCCGCCAGAATTCCCGCCTGAGGCCATAGCCGAGATCGTAGGAGGGGGCGTTTTCGACGTGCACATATCCGATCGGCGTATCCGATTCCCGCAGGCAAACGGCGTAGCGAAGGCCGTCAAACCGGGCGTAGCGCGCCTCGAACAGCGTAATTGCCTCCTTGCGCGTCTGAATGGGAAACCACGGCAGAAACGCGTTGACATCTTCGTCCGAATAGATCGCGAGCAGCGCGTCGATATCGCGCCGCTCAAACGGGCGCAGCAGCAGGCGCTCCGTTCTGATTGCAGGACAATTCATCCGTTTCTTTCCTCCTTTGCGCCATTTTAGCATATCGCGACGCCGTTTTCAATTGCAAAGATCAAAAAAGGGCGAATGCCGGAAAACACCAGCGGCAATTCGCTTGATTTTTAACGCGGTTACGGTATAATGTATAAGAATATGTATGGAGGGTGTATCCTTGAAGAATCAGAATTCGATCTCGACCGTACAGCTGCCGCTGGTGGCTTTGCGCGGTCTGGTTTTATTCCCGAATACCGTAACGAGTATCGACATCGCGCGCGATCGTTCGCTCGATTCCGTGCGCCGCGCCATGGAGGGCGACGGCTGCCTGTTTGCCGTTGCGCAGCGCGATTCCATGATCGATCATCCGTCGGAGACCGATCTGTTTTCGATGGGCACGATCGTGCACATCAAGCACATCGTTCAGCAGCCGGATCAGTCGCTGCGCGTACTCGTCGAGGGCGAACAGCGCGCGCTGCTTTCGTCCGTTCTGGAGGGCGAGGAATCGCAGACCGCCGTCGTTTCGCCCATTGAGGATGCGAAGCTGATTGCGGATGTGAATCAGAAGGCCGTCATGCGCACGGTGGTCACGCTCGTAAAAGGCATTCTGAACACGCGCGGCACGCCCATGCCGGAGCTGGTTCAGGCCATTTCCGGCGAAAAGGACCCGGGATGCTTTGCCAATGTGGTCGCCGCGGGCGTGCTGAACGTTTTAAGCGACCGGCAGGCGATTCTGGAATGCAGCGATATCAGCGAGCGGCTGAATCTGCTGCTGCTCAAGACCTCCGAGGAAGCAGCGCTGAGCTCGCTCGAAGAAAAGGTGCAGGCGCGCGCGAGAGAATACATGGAGCGCGCGAATCACGATTACTTCCTGCGCGAACAGATTCATGCCATTCAGGATGAGCTCGGCGAGGGCGAGGACGAGGATATCGTAGAGCTTCGCAATCGCCTGCGCGAATCAAAAATGCCGGAAGAGGCCCACGAACGCGTTGAAAAGGAGTTGCGCCGCCTTGCGCGCACTGCGATTCAGGCGCCGGAAAGCAGCGTAAGCCAGAATTATATCGAATATATGCTGGATCTCCCGTGGGGAATCGAGGATGAATCGCCGATCGACCTGAAGAAGGCGCGCCGCATTCTCGACGAGGACCACTACGGCATGAAGGAGGTCAAGGAGCGCCTGATTGAGTACCTCGCCGTGCGCTCGATCACGGATCAGGCGAAGAGCCCGATTCTCTGCCTGGTCGGCCCGCCTGGCGTAGGCAAAACCAGCATCGCGCGCTCCGTCGCAAGGGCGCTCGGGCGCAAATTTACGCGCATTTCGCTCGGCGGCGTGCACGACGAGGCGGAAATTCGCGGCCACCGCAAGACGTATGTCGGCGCGATGCCCGGCAAAATCATCTCGGCAATCAATCAGGTCAAGACCGTAAATCCCGTCTTCCTGCTCGACGAAATCGACAAAATGGCCCACGACATGCGCGGCGATCCCGCCTCGGCGATGCTTGAGGTGCTCGATCCGGAGCAGAACTGCACGTTCCGCGACCATTATCTCGAAGCGCCGTTTGATTTGTCAAAGGTGCTGTTCATCACGACGGCGAATTCGATTGAAACGATCGATCGCGCGCTGCTCGACCGCATGGAAGTGATCGAGGTGCCGAGCTACACGATCGAAGAAAAAGCGCAGATCGCGAAGCGCCATCTGATGGTCAAGGAGCTGGAGGCGAACGGCCTGAAGCGCGCACAGCTGCGCATTCCCGAGCGCGTGCTGTTTGAAATCATCGATCTGTATACGCGCGAATCCGGCGTGCGCACGCTGGAGCGCGTGCTCGGCAAAATCTGCCGCAAGGTGGCGGTTCAGTTCGTGGACGATCCGGATCGCGCGCCGGTGCACCTGAAAAAGGCCGATTTGCCGGAATATCTGGGCGCGCCGCAGTATTTGCGCCAGCCGACCGAGGACAGCGCGACCGTCGGCGTGGTAAACGGCCTTGCGTGGACGAGCGTCGGCGGCGAGGTCATGCCGATCGAGGTCGTCGCGTTCCCCGGAAAGGGCGCGATTGAGATCACCGGCAATCTCGGCGACGTGATGAAGGAATCCGCGCGTCTGGCGCGCTCCGTCGTTCGCGCGCGCCTCGGCGCCTATCGCCTGAAGGACGATTATTTCGAAAAGCACGACATTCACATTCACGTGCCCGAGGGCGCGGTTCCGAAGGACGGCCCGTCCGCAGGCGTTGCGCTCACGTGCGCCATTCTCTCCGCCATCGCGGGTCTGCCCGCGCGAAACGACATGGCGATGACCGGCGAGGTCACGCTGACCGGCCGCGTATTGCCGATCGGCGGCGTAAAGGAAAAGCTGCTGGCCGCCTATCGAATGGGAATTACGCATCTGCTGCTGCCGAAGGCCAACGAAAAGGATCTGGAAAAGATCGATTCCGAGGTGCTGGAGAAGCTCGATATCGCGCTGATGGATCGCGTGGACGACGCGCTGGACGCGGTTCTCGAGAAAAGACATGAAGAAAGCGTGAGGCTTGCCATATGATGATCAAAAAAGCAAAGTTCCAAACCTCGCTGGCTGAATTCAAGCCCTTTCCCGGTCAGGGACTTCCGGAAATCGCGTTCGCCGGCAAATCCAATGTGGGCAAATCGTCGCTGATCAACGCGCTGACGCACAATTCCAAGCTCGCGCGCACGTCGTCCGAGCCGGGAAAGACGCGTCTGGTGAATTTCTATCTGCTCAACGAGGCGTTTTTCCTGGTCGATCTGCCCGGCTACGGCTTTGCGCGCGCGTCCAAGCAGGAAAAGGAAAAGTGGTCGGGCATGATCGAGGGCTATTTGCAGGGCTCCGAAAACCTGCGCCACGTCGTTCAGCTGGTGGACATTCGCCACGCGCCGACCGAGGAGGATCAGATGATGACCAACTATCTGCGCCATTACGAGATCCCGTTCACAGTCGTCGCCACCAAGGCGGACAAGCTCTCCAAGGCGCAGCGCAGCCGCTCGATCCCGGTCATCTGCCGCACGCTGGTGGTGCAGCCGTGGGAAATCATCGCGTGCTCGTCGGAGGACGGCACCGGTCTGGAGGCGCTGACCGACGCCATGGAGCGCGTGCTTGCACCGCAAACGGAAGAATAGAGGAGTGCGCTATGGGAATTAAGGTTGTAAAATTTGGCGGCTCTTCGCTGTGCGACGCGGAGCACTTCCGGCGGGTCAAAAGCATCATACAGGCCGATCCGGCGCGATGCTATGTCGTGCCCAGCGCGCCCGGCAAGCGCACGCCCGACGACAAGAAGATCACCGATCTTCTGTATGAATGCTATCACCTCGTGGACATCAATCAACCGCACGAGGAGACGTTCGAGATCGTCGCGCGCCGCTTCCGCGAAATTGCGAGCGAGCTCGAGCTGACCTTCGATCTCGAAGGCGTGCTGCGCGAGACCTGCCACGAAATCCGCAAGCGCCGCAGCCCCGATTATGCGGCCAGCCGCGGCGAATACCTGAGCGGGCTTCTGCTTTCGGAATACCTGGGCTGGGATTTCATCGATCCGGTCGACGTCATCAAATTCGATCGCCGCGGCACGTTCGCGTCCGAATGGACGAATGAAATGCTCAAAAAAGCGCTCGAGGATCATCCGCACGCGGTCATTCCCGGCTTTTACGGCTCGTATCCAAACGGAGAGGTGCACACGTTCTCGCGCGGCGGCAGCGACGTTTCCGGCGCGATCGTGGCCCGCGCGGCGGAGGCGGACGTGTACGAGAACTGGACGGACGTAAACGGCTTTTTGATGGCCGATCCGCGCGTGGTGGATCATCCGCGCTGCATCCGCAAGCTGACCTATCGCGAATTGCGCGAGCTTTCTTACATGGGCGCGACGGTGCTGCACGAGGACGCGATCTTCCCGGTGCACAAGGCGGGCATCCCGACCAATATTCGCAACACCAACGATCCCTCCGAGCCGGGCACGATGATCGTGGCCCAGCCGACCGAGGAAAGCTACGAAACGCCGATCACCGGCATCGCCGGCCACAAGGATTTCACGCTGATTACGATCGACAAGGCGATGATGAACGCCGAATACGGCTTCGGCTGCCGCGTGCTGCAGGCGCTGGAGGATTTCGACGTGTCGTTTGAGCATTTGCCGACCGGCATCGACACGATGTGCGTCGTGATTTCCGACAAGGAGCTGCTCACGCGCAAGGATCAGATCATTCAGCGCATCAAGCAGACCTGCCAGCCGGATTCGATCGAAATTCAGTCCGGCATGGCGCTGATTGCGACCGTCGGCTACGGCATGGTGCGCCGCCGCGGCACGGCGGCAAAGCTGTTCACCGCGCTGTATCAGGCGGGCGTAAACGTGCGCATGATCGATCAGGGCTCGAGCGAGCTGAACATCATCGTCGGCGTGGACACCGCGGATTTCGATACCGCGATGCGCGCAATCTACAATGCCTTCGTGAATTGAACAGACAAATCCCCGGCCAGCGCGCCGGGGGATGCTTTTATGCAAAAGAAAAAGCTCATCAAAAACGATGAGCTTTTGTGGTGGGGTTAGTAGGGCTCGAACCTATGACCTTCACGATGTCAACGTGACGCTCTAACCAACTGAGCTATAACCCCGCACAACATGATTATTATACGACAAAGCCGCAGATTTGTCAATAGTCTTTTTCCAGAAAAAGCAAGTTTGGCATGGAATTAACAAATCCAGCATAGTATGGAGGCGGACATGGGAGGAGTGTGACAATATGAACTACTTTGGCGTTTATCATTCCAACGAACCGCTCTCCGGCATGGGGGATCTGGCCTGCATTGCGAAGGGCAGAATGCAGCTCTGCGCCGCGGAAAGCGCTTCCGAAGGCCGTTTGATCGCAATTGCGGAGGGCCGGCTGCGCAATCGGTATGCGCTTTTGAATCAGCTGCGATTGCGCGAAAGCCCGAGCAACGCGCTGATCGTGCTGCGCGCGTATCAGAAATGGGGCAGCGCGTTCGTCCGGCATCTCGAGGGGCCGATTGCCGCGTGCGTCATGGATATCGAGGCCGACCGCATGGTGCTTTCGCGCGACCGCATGGGCGAAATCCCCGTATTCTATTGCCGCAGCGACGCGGTCGCAATTGCATTTTCCGATCATCCGGACGCGCTGCTGCGCGCGGGAATGCTTCGGCCGATCGTCGACCGCGCAGGCCTGTGCGAGCTGTTTGCCCTCGGCCCCGCGCGCACGCCGGGATGCACGCCCTATCGCGACCTGCGCGCGCTGGAACCGGGCTGCTGCATGATTGCCGAAAGCGGGCAAATGCGCATCGAGCGCTATTTCCGGATCGAGGAGCGCGCGCATCGCGAAGGCGAATCGGACACGATCCGCCACACACGCGCGCTGCTCGACCACGCAATCGACGACATCGCGGCGCTGCGACCGGGGGCGATGCTGTCCGGCGGCCTGGATTCCACGGCGCTCACGGCGCTGCTGGCGGCTCAGGACGGGCGCGTAAAGACCTTCTCGGTCGATTATCGCGGCAACGAAACGGACTATCGGCCGAACGCGTTTCGCCCGTCGATGGACGCGCCGTATGTCGAAATCGCCGCCCAATCGCTGCACACCGAGCATTTGCGGTTTGTTCTCGAGCAGCAGGAGCTGGCCGACGCGCTGGACGCGGCCGTTGCGGCGCGCGGCTTCCCGGGAATGGCGGATATCGACAGCTCGCTGTGGCTGTTTGCCGGGAAAATTGCGCCGCACGCGCGGTATGTCGTCTCCGGAGAATGCGGCGACGAGGTTTTCGGCGGCTATCCGTGGTTCCGCGGCGACGCGCCGCTTTCGGAAGATGCGTTTCCCTGGTCGGGTTCGCTTTCATTGCGCAGCAGCGTATTGCGCGACGATTTGCAGGAGATGCTCGATCTGCGCGGCTATGTGCGCTCGGCCATTCGCTCGGCCATCGAAAAATGCGGCGTTCAGGGCGAAAATTCGTGCCGCGAGACGCGTTTGAAGCGCATGCAGCTGCTGTGTTTCCAGTTCTTTATGGCGAATCTTCAGGAACGAGCGCGCTGCATGTGCGCTTCGCAGGGCATACACGTGCTCACGCCGCTGTGCGACGATCGGCTGGTGCAATACGTATTCAACGTGCCCTGGGCGATGAAATGCATGAACGGCATGGAAAAGGGGCTGTTCCGCGCCGCCGTTTCGGACTGCGTGCCCGAAGAAATCCGCACTCGCCGGAAGAGCCCGTATCCGAAGACCTGCAGCCCGGAATACGCGCAAATCATTCGCAGCCGCACGCTGGAAATGCTCGCGGATTCGGAATCGCCGCTGCGCGAATGGATCGACGCGGAGGCCGTGCGCTCGATTGCGCTGTCCGATCTGGACGCTGCGGCCACGCCGTGGTTCGGCCAATTGATGGCCGGGCCGCAGATGCTGGCGTATCTGATTCAGATCGACCTCTGGATGCGCGCACGAAACGTCGAAATCAGGCTTTAATCCCGCAAAAAACAGCCTGCCCTCGCAAAAAGGGCGGGCTGTTTGAGGTTCAATAGGCCGGCGTTTCCTCCGATTCCTCCACGGGCAGTGTCGGCAGCAGCAGGGTTTTTAAATAGATCTCGCCGCCGAAGGATTCCACCGCAACGCCCTCGACCAGTATCCGCACGCCGCGGATCTCCTTCATGGCGCACAGCGTATTCACGATGGCATAGACGCAGCCGCGCTCCTCATCGGCGTTCATCAAAAGCGCACGGCGATAGAAATCGGCGGTAAAATTCACCGTGCAAACGCCGTCGGCCACCGAAACGCCCAGGATGTCGTTCTCGCACGCGCCGGCCGGCAATGCGGAATCGCCGCTCCTTTCGGAAAGCGCGAACATTTCCGCCAGCACGTCGCGCGGCGAATGCGCGCGCTGCATGGAGAGCGCGCCGGCCGTCTTTTCCAGCGAGCCGTCGGCATGGGGGAGATAGACGTCGAACGAGCCGCCGATGCGGCAGGCGAAGTCCGCGCGATGAATCAGTCCGTCCGGGAAATTGAGCGTCGCATCGCCCATTTGGCAGGACGTGATCGTTTCGCCGTCGAGCGTAATGCGCACGGCATCGACATCGGGAACGAACGAGGCCACCGTCAGCACGACCGACGCGATCGCCTTCCATTCCGGAAGCTCGGTCATCGCGAGATATTCCAGTATGCCCGACGAGAATTCGAGCACCAGCACGCGCTCGCCCGAACGGGAAATCTCCGTTTTCGGATTGTTGATCAGCAGATCGACGTTCTCCGGCATCGGCGCAACCGTGGCCACGCGCGTCTGTGCGCCGCTTCTGAGCGCGCGAATCAGCGCGGAGGCGTAATCCGTGCTGTCGAATTCAATTCGGCGCGTTTCCGGAACCAGCCAGTCGCCGTTTTCCGCAGGAAAATACAATATCGCGTCGCGCGCGATCGTGCCGGTTTCCTGGGTGAGGAAATAGCCGTTTTCGGCGGTCATCTGCGCATACGCGGAGGTAATGCTCACAAACGGCTCCGTCTTCGCGCCCACCGGAAGCCCCGCGAGCGCCACCGGCCGGCCGCCAATCAGGATATTCACGCCCTGAATGTCCTCCAGCGACAGCAGCGTATTGGCGATGCACGACAGCATCATCAGCGTATCCGTTTCGCTCGCAATGCCCAGCGCGTCCGCCGAGAGATTCACATTCACGATTCCGCACGCGCTTTCCACGCTCTTTAATTCCGTTCCGGACGGTATAAACGTCAGCTGCGAGGCGACCGACGAGCCGAACAGCAGCGCGCGCAGCACCGTTTCGCAGAAGTTCTCGTCGCTCGCCGGCGTCATGAATCGCTTGATTGTCGAAAACGACGTACCGTCGCCGGAAACATAGTGAAACGTCACGCTCACGCTCTCGCGCTGAATCTGTTCGCCCAGAATCTGCTCGACCGGCGCGTCCGACGGCGTGGGCAGCGGGTATTCCTGATCCGCGTCGGTCGTCGGCATGCGCGTGCAGCCGCTCAGCAGAATGGCGAGCGCCAGCGCAAGGAGCAGCCATCGTCTTGCCTTCATGCGTTCGCCTCCTTATTTCTGTGAAAGCGGCAGGTCGATCGTAAACGTCGATCCCTTGCCCTCTTCGCTGGTCGCGGTAATCGTGCCGCCGTGCAGCATCACGATCTGCTTGACGATCGAAAGGCCGAGTCCCGTGCCGCCGGTCGCGCGCGAACGCGCCTTGTCCACGCGATAGAATCGATCAAACACGTGGGGGAGGTCGGCGGCGGGAATGCCAATGCCGGTATCGGTCACGCGAATGATCGCGCGCTTGCCGGACCGCGCGAGGCTGGCCTGCACGGAGCCGCCGCGCGGCGTGTATTTGATCGCATTGTCGATCACATTGTAAATGACCTGCTGGAGCTTGACCGCGTCGCCCGGCGTTTCGAGCGCTTCCTTCGCGCTGCATTCCAGCTCGATGCCGTTTTCGCGCGCGAGCGGCGCAAGGCGCTTGACCTGCTCCAGCAGCAGCTCGTGCAGATCGATATCGGAAATGCTCAGCTTCATGCCGCCACTGTCGATGTTGACCAGCGTCAGCAAATCGGACACGATTCGATTCAGGCGATCGATTTCCTTATTGACGTCCGACAGGAACTCGCGCGCCATGCCCGGATCGATCGGATCCTGATAGAGAATCGTTTCAATCAGTATTTTCATCGTGCTCAGCGGCGTCTTCAGCTCGTGCGACGCATTGGAAACGAACAGATTTCTCGACCGATCCAGCGTTTCGAGCTTTTCGGACATGCCGTTGAACGCGGCGGCCAGCTCGGCGAATTCCGTTTTGCCGCGAACGTTTACGCGCGCGGAGAAATCGCCGCCGCTCATTTTCGCAATGCCCTCGCGCAGCTCGCCGACCGGCTTGGTAATCGTGCGCAGCACGAGGCTGCTCATCACAATCACAATCAGCGCGACCACGACCAGCCAGCCGAGAATCTTCAGCTGAATTTCGCGAAGGTTGTCGTAAATCTCCTGCACGCGCGAAACGTAAATCGCCACGCCCAGCAGGCCGTTTTCATCGGCGATTGCGGAGGCGAACACGCCCTTCATGTCGCTTCCGGCGGAGAAGATGGATACGGTCGCGCTGGTATGCTTTGTGTCGCGGCCGGACGCATCGTAAATGCCGTAGCCGCTCGCCGCGCCGGACAGCACCTTCGACGATTCCGCGAGATACAGCCGCACGCCGCTGAGCTGGGAATCGGTATCGACCTGCACCACGCCGAGCGAATCCAGAATCAGCACGCGGCTGTCCTCGTCCTGGCATGTTTCGGCGGCGTATTTCAGCATTTCGGCCGCATTCAGCGCAGCAAAAGGAGCGCATACTCGTTCCGCGAGGGAATCGGCGATGCGCTGATCGTCCTTGATGCGCTGATTAAACATATATTCGCCTACCAGCTGGATCAGCGAAACGCCGACGACGGAAAACGCGACGGCGATGATCAGCAGATAGGCGAGAACAATCCTCCAGCGAACGGAATATAGATTTTTCTTAATCCTTGTCAGTGAAATAGTAGCCCACTCCCCACTTGGTGAAGATGTATTCCGGCTGGCTGGGCACCCTTTCAATCTTTTCGCGCAGGCGACGGATATGCACGTCTACGGTGCGCAAATCGCCCAGATAATCGTATTTCCAGATCGTTTCCAGCAGGCTTTCGCGCGAGAAGACCTTGCCGCGGTTCGTGACGAACAGCTGCAGCAGATCGAATTCCTTCGCCGTGAGGTTGACCTCGCGCCCGCCGACGGAAACGGAGCGGTTGTTCATGTTCAGCTTCAGATCGCGCACGGTAATTACGCGCTGCGTGACCTCCGCGCGCTGCATGGTCGTGCGGCGCAGAATCGTCTTGATGCGCGCCTTGACCTCGAGAATATTGAACGGCTTGGTCATGTAATCGTCCGCGCCGTATTCCAGGCCCAGGATCTTGTCCATGTCCTCGCCCTTGGCGGTCAGCATGATGATCGGCACGCTGCTCTTTTCGCGAATGCGCTGGCAGACCTCGATGCCGTCGAACTTCGGAAGCATCACGTCGAGCAGCACCAGATCAAACTGGCCCGCAAAGAACTTGTTTACGGCCTCCTCGCCGTCCGCGGCGGAATCCGTCTCGTAGCCGTCCTGCTCCAGGGAATACTTCAGTCCCTTCACAATCAGCGGCTCGTCGTCGACGATCAGTATCCTTCTTGCCATGGAAGAACCTCCTTTTATATCCGACCGATGGCCGCTTCGGCAACCGGCAACAAGTGTTCATATAAATGTCATTTTTATTATACACAATCGCGTTTCCTATTTCAAGAGATGATTTGTAAATGTTAGAATTTTCTGCCGCATGTGTACAAATTCCGGGTTTAATGCTATAATGGTTTAAGCGGGTCGCGCGGTCGCGCCCGTTTCTATACGTTTCATTTCGGAGGAGAATCATGAACAAGCGCGCTCAACGCCATTTTGCCGCTCTGCTGGCGATTTTATGCGGCCTATTCGCCGCGCTGTCCGGCTTTGCATCGCCCGAGGACTACAACAAAAACTTCCCGGCGGCGCTGCAGGCGGATCAGCTCTACGGCGAGGCGGCGATTGTCATTGATGCGGACACCGGCGAGGTGCTGCTTGCAAAAAACGACGCGGTGCGCATGTATCCCGCGAGCACGACGAAGATGATGACGCTGCTTCTCGGCATCGAAAGCGGCATTCCGCTGGATACGGTCGTCACCATTCCCGCGGAGGCGGCGGATATTACGTCCGACAGCTCCGTCGTTCCCGTTTATCGCGGCGAAACGATGACCTTTCAGGACCTGCTCTACGGCACGATGCTGAAATCCGGCAACGACGGCGCAAATGCAATCGCGGTGCTGGTCGCGGGCTCGATTTCGGCGTTCGTCGAGAAAATGAACGCGCGCGCGCAGGAAATCGGCTGCACGGGCACGCATTTCGCCAACGCCCACGGTCTGCACGACGACAACCACTATTCCACCGCGCACGATCTTGCGCTGATTGCGCAGACAGCGATGCGCAATCCCACTTTCCGCAAAATCGTGGGAACACAGGAATACACGATGAACATCTCCACCCGCGGCGCGGTCACCGTTTCCAGCACGAACAGCCTGCTGAATCCGAAATCCTCCTTTTATTATGAAGAATGCATCGGCATCAAAACCGGCATGCATTCCAAGGCGGGCAAATGCCTCGTCGGCGCGGCCGAGCAGGAAGGCGTTACGCTGATTACCGTAACCATGCATTGCGGCGACGATCCGGAGCGCTATATCGACACCACGCGCCTGTTCGATTTCGGCTTTACCTGCTATATGCCGTATACGCTCGAGCAGATGTTCAACCTCACGAATTCGCGCCTGGCGAACGTGCATATCGCCAATGCGGTCAGCGACGATCCCTACGGCGGCTATCTTTCCCTGAACATCGCGCAGATCAGCGATGCGAGCTACGTCCGCATGGTGCAGTCCGGAAACGATGAATCGCTCCGCAACGCCGAGGACGATTTCGTCACGCGTTCCTCGATCGCGCTGATCGACGATCTCTCCGCGCCGATCGAGGCCGGTCAGATCATCGGCACATTCAACTATACCACCACCGACGGCCAAACCATCACCGCGTCGGTCACGGCGGGCCGCAGCGTCGAAGCGCAGCCGGAAACGCTCACGCTCTACGACGTATTCCCGTTCCTGCGCGTGTTTGAAAACCCGCTGGTGAAGCTGCTGGCGGCCGTAATTGCGCTGCTGCTGATTGTGATTATCCTCTATCGCCGCGCGCGCAGACGCCGCCTCGCGCGTCGCCGCAAGCAGCTCTATGAGCGCCGGCGGCAGGAATATCTGCGCCGTCAGGCCGCGGCGCTGAGAAACGCAAATCGCCGTCCGCCGCAGAGAAGGAATTAATTCAGGCAGGCGCGGCGGTATAAAGCTCTCGATTTCCCCGATACTGGTGGATATGGAGGGCTTTGTTATGAACAGAAAGAGCGTTTTATCTCAAATTCGTCGCCGCCTCATCGCCGCGCGCGAGCGCATTCTCCGAATGCTGAAAAGCGCGCCCGCCGCCGCATCCCGCCTGTCTTCGCGCGCCAAAGCCATTGCAGACAACGCGCTTCGGGCCGTCCGCAAGGCGTTTCCCCGCGAACGCAAATCGCCGCGCATTTCTATCCTGCGCATGTTCAGCTTCACTCGCGCCTCAGAGAGCGATCAACAGGCTTCAGGCGCGGCGTTTACCCGCGAACGCAAATCGCCGCGCGCTTCTATACTGCGCACGTTCAGCTTCACTCGCGCTTCAGAGAGCGATCAATCGGCTTCAAGCGCGGCGTTTCGGGCGGTTCGCACGGCGTTTGTCCGGCATGCGGACGCTATTCGGTATTACGGCGTGCTGATCGCCGTGCTGGCAGTGCTGGCCTCGGCGGCGATTCGCTATCGCGACGCGCGCATGCGGCCGCAAAAAGCGTCCATGGAGCCGGAGAGTCGGAACGTTTCCGTTCAGATTACGCCTGCGCCGACGGCCGTTCCGCGCGAACCGCTGCTGTTGCCGACGGGCGAGGTAATCGGCGCTTATTCCGCGGACACGCTGTCCTGGTCGGAAACGCTTTCGCAATGGCAGACGCATCCGGCGGTCGATTTCGCCTGCGCGGAGGGCGAGGCTGTGCTGGCCATGGCGGACGGCGTTGTGCGCGAACGGGCGTATGATCCGCTGCTGGGAAACACGATCGTGATCGACCATGGCGACGGCAGAATTGCGCGCTACGCGTCCCTGAATACGCTGGAGCTGGTCGCGGTCGGCCAGCGCGTCGCGCGCGGAGACGTAATTTCCGCGGCAGGCGCCTGTCTTGCGGAGGATGCGCTCGGCGCGCATGTGCATATCGCTTACTATCTGAATTCCGTTCCGGAGGATGTTACCGCTGCGGACGGAGAATAACAAGGGGGAAAAACAATGTCGCGTCTCTGGACGAGGATCATCAAACGCCACCGCATTGTTCGTCAGACGACGGCCGATTGCGCCTGGGGCGACGAGGAGCATGCGCTGGTGGAAATCTGCCGCGAGTTCGATATTCCGTGCCCGATCTGGCTGGAAAAGCATCGCCGCGAATACGCTGATTTTCGCCGCACGGCGTTCCTGCCGGAGCACTTCATTGAAGAGGTACCGTTCGACAGGCTGGAGATCGAATTTCTCGACGACACGGGCGAAAAGCGGCGCAGCAGGGATCCGCGCAACCAGTTCGACGGCTTTTGAGGTGCGCTATGGCAAAGGCAAAAACGATGTACGTATGCAGCCAGTGCGGCTATGAAACGCCGCGCTGGCTCGGCCGCTGCCCCGATTGCGGCAATTGGAACACGCTCGAAGAGCAGCAGGCCGCGCCGGAGGCAAAGCTTCCGGAAAAGAAAATGCGCCGCGCGCCAGGAAATGACGCGGAGGCGCTGCGCGTGGATCTGATTCCGGACGAGAGCGCCGAGCGCCGCAGTTGCGGAATCGGCGAGCTGGATCGCGTGCTGGGCGGCGGTCTGGTGGCCGGTTCGCTGGTGCTGGTCGGCGGCGATCCGGGAATCGGCAAATCCACGCTGCTGACGCAGGCGTGCGCCAATCTCGCAACCGCCGGCGAAACCGTGCTCTATGTCTCCGGCGAGGAATCCGCGCGGCAGATCAAAATGCGCGCAAATCGCCTGGGCGCATCCGGAGCCGGCTTTTACGTGCTGTCGGAAAACGACGTCAACGGCGTTGCAAAGCGCATGGAGCAGCTGAATCCGTCGGTCATGGTGATCGACTCCATTCAGACGATGTATCTGCCCGAAATTGCGTCTGCGCCGGGCAGCGTGTCGCAGGTGCGCGAGTGCGCGTCGCTGCTGATGCGCCTGGCGAAGAGCGGCAATTGCAGCGTATTCCTGGTCGGCCACGTCACCAAGGAGGGCTCGATTGCCGGGCCGCGCATTCTCGAGCACATGGTGGACGCGGTGCTCTATTTCGAGGGCGACCGGCAGCATCAGTATCGGCTGCTGCGCGCGGTGAAGAACCGCTTCGGCTCGGTCAACGAGCTCGGCATGTTTGAAATGGCCTCCGAGGGCATGATCGAGGTGCCGAATGCGAGCGAAGCGCTGCTTTCCGAACGCGCGCACGATGCGAGCGGCTGCGTCGTCATGGCGGCCATGGAGGGCTCGCGCCCGTTTTTGACCGACGTGCAGGCGCTGGTGGCGACCACCGTATTCGGCAATCCGCGTCGAATGGCGAGCGGAATGGATCAGGGGCGGCTCGCGCTGCTGCTGGCGGTCATGGAAAAGCGCGCGGGCTTCCGCCTGTATGACAAGGACGTTTACATCAACATCGCCGGCGGCATGTCGATTACCGAGCCGGCGGCGGATCTCGCGCTGTGTGCGGCGGTTGCCTCGTCGTTTAAAAACCGGCCGATCGATTCGGACTGCTCGGTAATCGGCGAAATCGGCCTGGCGGGCGAAATCCGCGCGGTTCCGCAGGCGGAGCGCCGCATTGCCGAATGCGCGCGAATGGGCTTTCAGCGAATCGTGCTGCCGAAGGCGAATCTTCGCTCCGTCCGCAACGATTACGGCGCGACGCTCATCGGCGTTGAAACAGTCGCCGAGGCCATCGCGGCGCTCGGACTCATTTCCTGAAACTGAATAGCAAAGCCGGATTGGCGCATAATAACCGTGAGGTGATCATTCATGCGCAAATCAATCCGGCTTCTATTTTTGCTGTTTTCCATCCTTTTCGCGCTTTCCGGGTGCCTGAAAAACACGGAATCCAGCGCGAAAATCCCCGATTTGCCCGAAAAACTGGATACCGACTCCAGCGGCACGCCCCTTTTGAAGGTCTACGACGCGAGCACGAAATCAATTCAGGAAACCCCGATCGAGGAATATGTCGCGGGCGTAGTCGCCGGCGAAATGAAGAACGACTGGCCAATCGAGGCGCTCAAGGCGCAGTCGATTCTCGCGCGCACGTTCGTGCTGAAATTCTGCGAAACGAAATCCTCGAAATACTCCGGCGCGGACATTTCCACCGACGTGAGCGAAGCGCAGGCCTATGCGCCCGAAAGCATCAACGATCGCGTTCGCGAGGCGGTTAAGGAAACGAAGGGCCTCGTGATGAGCGCCGACGGCGAATATCCCTACGCGTGGTTTTTCGCACATTCCGGCGGCCGGACGGAGCTGCCGAGCGTCGCGCTCGATTATCAGAAGGACGATCCGGATTACCTTTCAAGCGTTCCATCCAACGATTCCGACAAAGCGCCCGAGAGCGTGAAAAACTGGGAGGCGAGCTTCACGCGCGATCAGGTGCGCAAAGCCTGCGCCGACGTTGGAATCAAGCTCGATTCCATTCAGAGCTTTGAAATCGGCGAGAGGGGAGAGTCCGGCCGCGCAAAGACGTTTATCGTCAACGGCCAAACCATTTCCGCGCCGTCCTTCAGAATCGCAATCGGCGCCAACAAGCTCAAGAGTACGCTGATCGATTCCATTGAAATGAGCGGTAAGGCGATCACGCTCACCGGCCGTGGCTTCGGCCACGGCGTGGGCATGTCGCAATGGGGTGCGTACGCGCTCGCCGAAGAGGGCAAAAGCGCTGAGGAAATCATTCAGTACTACTTTACGAACGTCGATATCGTGCAAATGTGGTAGCTTTCAGAATCTGGTCTGTGTATATTAGAATATAGTCTGTTGATAACAAACCATCTTTGTGTATATCAGACCTTTTATAATAATTTTTAAACATCGGTCTGTGGATAATCTGCAGGCCGATGCATTCTCCGGACTTGCCGGTTTTACATTTTTGTGGTACAATGGCAAAAACGATAAGGGCAATCAACATGAAAAGGTGCAAAGCAACGCGCGCCATATTGGCGATACTATTGATTCTCATCAGCACGCTCAGCGGCTGCAAGCCGATCGTGGAACCGGCGGAGCAAAGTCTGTCGATCTACGCATCGTTCTATCCGATCTATGCGCTGACGAGTCTGGTGACCAAGGACGTTCCAAATCTGTCGGTGCAATGCCTGGCGGAGCCGCAGGACGGCTGTCTGCGCGATTATCAGATCTCCGATCGCGATTTGTACTTGCTGGCCTATTCCGCCAATGCGGTGTTTCTAGCCGGCTGCGGTCTGGAAAGTTTTGCCGACGCATTGACCGGTGCGGAAAACACGCAGATTGCGGTTGTTCAGCTGCTGGAGGGCCTCGAGCTTTTGCAAAGCAGCTCGGATATCGAGGATTCGCATTTCGACGGCGCGAATCCCTACCTATATATGTCGATCGACGGCGCGATTCGGATGGTGGAGAATGCCGAGGCGGGGCTTTCCGTGCTCGATCCGACCTATGAATCCCTCTATCGCGATAATGCCGATCGCGCAATTGCGGATTTGAATGCGCTGCGCGACGAACTGCTCACAACCGCGTCGATTGCCAAAGGAAAGCGCGCCGCAATATTGGCCGAGCCGCTGTTTTACGTGGCGGACATGTACAAAATGGAGGCCGCATGCGTAATTGAGCGCGAATGCGGCGAGAGCCTGTATGGATCGGAGATTGAAGATTGTCTGAGCGCTCTTGCGTCGGCGGATATCGAAATCGTGCTGATTGAACGGCAGGCTCCCTCCAAGCTGGTAAACGCCATTCGCGAGACCGGTTTTGCCGTCGCGCAAATCGATTGCATGACCACGCACACGGAAAAAGAGGGCGCGCAGGGCTATTTTGCCGCCCAGCGCGCCAATGCGAGCGCCATCGCTGCGGCGCTTAAAGGAGAATGAATTTGAAACAGATTACGATTTACACCGACGGCGCGTGCTCCGGAAATCCCGGCCCGGGCGGCTGGGCGGCAATTCTGATCTTTCGCGAGCAGAAGCTCGAGCTCGCCGGGTATGAGCCGCACACGACGAACAATCGCATGGAGCTGCTCGCGCCGATCATGGCGCTGAACCGCATCAAGGAGCCGTGCGAGGTAAAGGTCTATTCGGATTCGAGCTACCTGGTGAATGCGTTTCGCCAGCACTGGCTGGAAAACTGGGTGCGCCGCGGCTGGCTGAAGAGCGATAAAAAGCCGGTCGAGAATCAGGATCTCTGGAAGGAGCTGCTGCGCCTTTCGTCCGTTCACAAGATCGACTGGATCAAGGTCAAGGGTCATGCCGACAATCCGCTGAACAACCGCTGCGACGAGCTCGCAACCGGCGAAATTCGCAAAAACCGCGCTTAATCCGTCTCTTCGTCGTCGCGCAGACGCACCTTTTTTGCCGCCAGGCGCCGCCGTTCGTCGGTCATTGCGGCGTAATGCCGCTTGGTGGTGTTTACGTCCTTGTGGCCGAGCACGTCCGCGACCAGATAAATGTCGCCCGTTTCATGATAGAGATTCGTGCCGAAGGTCGATCTCAGCTTGTGCGGGCTCAGGCGCTTTTTCAGCGGCGCGGCGGCGGTCGCATATTTTTTGACCATGATCTCTACAGCGCGCACCGACATCCGCTTGTTTTGCAGCGACAGAAACAGCGCGCTTTCGCTGCCGGGGGCGGGCGACATTTCCTTTCGAAGCGCCATATACGCCTTCAGCGGCGCGGCAACCTCCTCGGAAAAGTACAAAATCGCCTTATTGCCGCCCTTGCGGGTGATCAGGAAGCTGTTGATCGAGAAATCCACGTCCTCAATATCCAGGCCGACCAGCTCGCTTACACGGATTCCGCTGCCTAGAAACAGCGAAAGAATCGCCAGATCGCGCGTTCGCGTGTGCTTGTTGTAGCTTTTCTGCCGCTCCGTCTGCGTTTCGCCGGTTTCGACATAGTCCAGCATGCGCGCCGCCTCGTCGATCTCCATGCGGAGGATCGGCTTTTCGTGTATTTTGGGCATATCGACCAGCTTTGTTACATCCGTGTGAATCAATTCGTTTTTGAACATGAACTCATAAAAGCTGCGCAGGGAAGCGAGCTTGCGCATCTTGCCGTAGTCCGAATTGGAGCGCTCCTGATCGTCCTTGATGTAAAAATCGAGGTATTGCAGGTAGGTGCGGAGGTCGCGCGCAGTCACGGCTTCAAAATCGTCGACCGTGAGCTCCGGCGCGGTTTTGCCGGCATAGCGCGGAATTTCCGCAATCAGATAATCGCAGAACAGCTTCAGATCTCCGGTATAGACATAGCGTGTCAGCGGCTGCGTCGTGAATGCGATAGCCTGAATAAAATCGCTGCAGACGTCCGGAAGCTGCTTTAGAGCTTCGCGCGTCAGAATCGCCAGCTCGTTTGCGCGAGATTCGCTGTAGGTTGCCATAAAACCCTCCTGTGGCTCGATTTTGGACATATCTTTTCGCAAAAGCTGCCTTTTACGCATAGATATAGCAAATGAAAGAATGCCGCTCGCTGAATTTGGAGCGGCGCATTGCAGTTCCTATTATAGATCCACGTTCTCCCCCGGATCATCGGTGATCACGGCCTCGATCTCGATCGCGCGATAATCGGCACCGTCAAACAGGCACTTCATGCAATTGTCGCAGATCTTCTCCGGATCCAGATCGCAGCGCGTGCATTCGCCGCAATCATCGCAGACCTTGCCGTCCACCAATACGCACATGCGGCTTTCCATCCCTCGCCGCCTCCCTTCGAACGCTTCCTATTATACACCCGTTCGGGCAAAAAAGCAACTCATTTCCGAATTCCGCCGATCAGCGCAAAAACCGCGTAAACGGCGAGGTTGGCCGCGACGATTCCCGCGCCCGCCGGCAGCGACAGCACGCACGACAGCATCAGTCCCACGAAAAAGCACGCGACCGAAACGATCGCCGACGAAATCACGACCGCGCGGAATCTCGAAAACACGCGCATGGACGAGAGCGCCGGGAAAATAATCAAGCTGGAGATCAGCATCGTGCCCATCAGGCGCATGCCGACCACGATCGTAACCGCCGTCAGCACCGCGACCAGCATATTGTAAAGGCCCGCGTTTGTTCCCGTGGCGCGCGCAAAGCTTTCGTCGAACGTAACGGCGAAAATGCGCGGATAAAACAGAATAAACAGCACCAGCACCGCCGCCGACAGCGCCAGCGACAGCACCATATCCGCCCGACCGATCGCGAGAATGCTGCCGAACATATAATTGGTAACGTCGATATTCATGCCAGCCGTCTTGTTGGCGACGATCACGCCCACCGCGAGCGCGCTCGTTGAAATCAGCGCGATGGCCGAATCCCCCCGTGATCCGCCGCTGGAAACGCGCAGCAGCAAAATCGCGCATACGACCACAACGATCAGCGTAAACACCAGCGGCGAAGCCGAAATTCTAGCGCACAGCCCGGCGATCGACGCGCGCGCGCCCGCCGAAAGGAAGCTCGGCAGCGCCTCGGTCGTGACCGTGCCCAGCGAAACCGCGATGGTCAATGCGCCGAAGCCGACGTGCGAAAGGCCGTCGCCGATCATGGAATAGCGCTTCAGCACCAGAATTACGCCCAGCAGCGCCGCGCACAGCGCGACCGGAAGGCCGACGATCAGCGAGCGCTGAATGAACTGATAGCCCAAATACGCGCCCATTTCGCCGAACGCCGCGCCAATTTTGCCGAGATTCAGCGCAAGCGCAAGCAGCATCAGCGCAAGGATCGCGCTGCAAACGATCACGCGACCGCGCCGATTTTCCGAAAACCATCTCTCCAATGCGCGCGACATCACGCATTCACCTGCCTTTCGGATTTCCATTCCTCAACCGTGCCGAAGAAATCCACGCCGTGGTTAATCACCAGCACCTTATTCGCATCGCGCAGCGCGGCGTTAACGTCGTGCGAAACCATGACGATCGCCGTATTGTGGTCGCGATTCAGCGCGCGGATGACGCCGTACATTTCCTCCGTCGCGTCCGGATCGAGGCCGGTGACCGGCTCGTCGAGCAGCAGAATGGAATCCGTGGCGCAAAGCGCGCGCGCGAGCAGCACTCTCTGCTGCTGACCGCCCGACAGCGTGCGATACGGCCTGTTTTTCATGCTTTCCACGTCCATCAGGCGCATTTTTTCCGCCGCGCGCCTCTTCTGCTGCGCGCCCAGCCACATTCTTCCGCCCAGGCGATTGACCAGGCCCGACCGCACAACTTCCTCCACGGAGGCTGGGAAATCGCGCTGTGCGGCGCTTTTCTGCGGCAGATACCCGATCTGCGCGCGCTTCAGGCCGTCGCCGTACAGGATTTGCCCCTTCGCCGGGCGAACGAGGCCCAATATCGCGCGCACAAGCGTGCTCTTTCCCGAGCCGTTTTCGCCCAGGATCACCAGATAATCGCCCTTTTCCACCGAAAACGACGCGTTTTTGACCGCCGCCACGCCCTCAAAGGCAATGGTGACGTCCTTCATCGTGATCAGCGCCATGATTCTTCTCCTCTTTTCCCGCGCAGCGCGCGCAGATTCCGACCAGCATCGTTTCGCGCGGATCGAGCGTAAAGCCGTGCTCCTCGGAAATGTGCTTTTCCAGCGATTCCATCCATTCGCAGTCCACATGCCAGAGCCGGCCGCAATTCTTGCACAGCATGTGAAAATGCCGGTCGCAGCGCCCGTCGTCGGACACATGCTGATACTGCGTCATTCCCTGCGCATTCTGATATTTGCGAACGCTTCCCTGCTCCGCCAGCGCCTCCAAATGCCGGTAAACGGTGGATCGGCCGATCTTGTCGCCCTCCTGCTCGAGATGAAACACCAGATCGTCCACCGAAAAATTCTCCAGCTCGTGCTCCTTTAGGAAATTCAGGATGCCGCGCTTCTGCTTCGTGCTGTATTCCCCGCGCATCAGTTCAGCCCTCTTTCGATTGCGTCCAGATTTTTGCGCATCAGCGTAATATAGGTTTCGCCCGCGTCGAATTCCGCCTGCGTGACCGTTTGCATTGAATGCATATTCAGGATTTCCGCGCCCGTTTCGTCCGCGAGCGTGCGCGCGATTGCGCCGTTGCTCATTTCAATCGTGTAAATCACCGGGATATGGTCGTTTTCAATCGCCTGAATCAGCTCGACCATCTTCTGCGCGCTCGGCTCCGATTCGGCCGTGCAGGAATTGAACGCCGCCCTGTACGAAAGGCCGTAATCGTGCGCGAGATACAGAAACGGGAATCGATCGGCGAAGATCAGCTCGTTTCGCGCGCCGTTTTGAACGATTTCCGTCAGCCGCGCGTCGAGCTCCGCCATGGCCGATTCGTATTCTTCCGCGTTTTTGCGGTAAATTTCCGCGTGCGCCGGATCGATTTCGCAAATCGCATCCGCCGCCGATTGCAGCATTTTCATCGCGTTCTTCGGCGAGGTCCAGATGTGCTCGTCGTATTCCAGCTCGTCGTGGCCATGATCGTCCTCTTCCTCCAGCAGACTCACGCTGTCCATCAGTTTGAGCGTTTCGGGCCCGTCGGAATCGAAGGTCTTCATCAGATTGTCCACCCATGCGTCGCTTTCGCCGCCGATATACACGAACAGCTCCGCGTCTGCGATCTCCAGAATGTCCTTCGGCGTCGGCTCGTAGGTGTGCACCTCCGTGCCCGGACGAATCAGCAGCCTGACGTCCGCCGCGTCGCCGGCGACGGCGCGCATAAAATCGTAGCACGGAAAGCTCGTCGCCACGATCGACGGCCTCTCCTCCGCGATTCCCGCGCCCGCAAACAGCAAAAGCGCCAGCAGCAATATCAAAAAACGTTTCATTGCATTCTCCATTTTGAAATTCAATTTCATTTTCGATTTCATATTATAAGGCCATTTTGCCCGAATGTCAACCGCCGCATGCGTTAAAAAAATGCACCCCGAACGAATTCGGGATGCATGAATCGCGATGAAATCAGCGCAGCGCTTCCATTTCGGCAATGCGCGCCTTGAGCTTTTCGACGCGCGCCTGCAAGGCGACGAGCTTTTCGCGCTCGGCTTCGACGAGATTGGCGGGCGCCTTTGCGACAAACTTCTCGTTCTTGAGCTTGCCGTCCGCGCGGGCAACCTCAGCCTCGGCATTCTTTAAATCCTTGTCGAGGCGCGCAAGTTCCTTTTCGATATCGACCAGCTCGCCCAGCGGGATGAACAGCTCGCACGGATCCGTGACCGCGGAGGCGCTCTTTTCGGGATTGGCCGCGCCGGATTCCATGAATTCGACGCTGCTCGCGCCGGCGAGACGCTTGAAATAGCCCTCCGCTGCGGAAAGCGCGCTCTTCCAGCCGTCGTGCGGCTTCAGAATCAGCGTAGCCTTCTTGCCGGGCGCAACGTTCATCTCAGCGCGCAGATTGCGAATGGCGCGGATGACCTCCATCACGCCCTCCATCTGCGCGGCCTCGGCGGTGAAATCGTATTCCGGTTTGGCCTCGGGCCACTTCGCCGTAATCAGCATGCCGTCGTGGCCGGGCAGATAGCCGTAAACCTCCTCGGTAATGAACGGCATATACGGATGCAGCAGCTTCAGAATGCCGGTGAGCACGTAATAGAGAACCTCCTGCGTGGTGCGCTTGGTTTCCTCGCTCTCGGCATACAGGCCCTGTTTCGCGATTTCGATGTACCAGTCGCAGAACGTGGACCACACGAAATCGTAGAGCTTCGTGGCGGCAAAGCCGATATCGTAGTTTTCGAGATTGTCGGTAATCTCGCGAACGGCCTCCTGATAGCGGGTCAGAATCCACTTGTCGCTGAGCTGCAGCTTGTCCGCGGACGGAACGCCCTTCGGCTTGAAGCCCTGCAGATTCATCAGCACGAAGCGGCTTGCGTTCCAGATCTTGTTCGCGAAATTGCGGAACGATTCAATCTTTTCCTCGGACATGCGGATATCGCTGCCGGGCGCAACGCCCATGACCAGCGAGAAGCGCAGCGCGTCCGCGCCGTACTTGTCGATAACCTCGATCGGATCAATGCCGTTGCCGAGCGATTTGGACATCTTTCTGCCCTGCGCGTCGCGCACCAGGCCGTGCATCAGCGCCACCTGGAACGGGCACTTGCCCATCTGCTCGATGCCGGAGAACACCATGCGCGCCAGCCAGAAGAAGATGATATCATAGCCGCAGGAAAGCACCGTGTTCGGGTAATAATACGCCAGATCCTCGGTCTGATCCGGCCAGCCGAGCGTCGAGAACGGCCACAGCGCGGACGAGAACCACGTATCCAGCACGTCTTCCTCCTGATGCACGGGAGAACCGCAATCCGGGCAGACGGCAATGTCCTCGCGCGTGACGTGGACGGAATGGCACTTGTCGCAATAGAACGCCGGAATGCGATGGCCCCACCAGAGCTGGCGGCTGATGCACCAGTCGCGGATGTTCTCCATCCAGTTGAAATACGTCTTTTCAAAGCGATCGGGAATGAAGCGCAGCTCGCCGTTCTTCACAACCTCGATCGCGGGCTTCGCGAGCGGCTCCATCTTCACGTACCACTGCGGCTTCGAGCCGATGATCGTCTCGATCGTGGAATGGCAGCGATAGCAGGTGCCGACATTGTGCGTCAGCGGCTCGATCTTGACCAGCAGGCCGAGCTCCTTCAGCTCGTTTACCACCGCCTCGCGGCACGCTTCGCGGGTCATGCCCTGGTATTTGCCGGCGTTTTCGTTCATCGTGCCGTCGTCGTTCATTACGCGGATGATCGGCAGATTGTGGCGCTTGCCGACCTCGAAGTCGTTCGGGTCGTGCGCGGGCGTCATCTTGACCGCGCCGGTGCCGTATTCCATATCGGCATAATCGTCGGCAACGACCGGAATCTGCTTATTCATGATCGGCAGCGTGACCGTTTTGCCCACGAGATCGGTATATCTCGGGTCGTTGGGGTTTACGCATACGCCGGTATCGCCCAGCATCGTCTCCGGGCGCGTGGTCGCGACCACGACGTCGTGGCCGTCCGGGCCGGGATAGCGGATGTGCCAGAGGTGCGACTGCTGCTCGACGTATTCGACCTCCGCGTCCGAAAGCGCGGTCTGGCAGCACGGGCACCAGTTGATGATGCGGTCGCCGCGGTAAATCAGGCCCTTTTCATAGAGATTGACGAACGTCTCGCGCACGGCGCGGGAAAGGCCCTCGTCCATCGTGAAGCGCTCGTGCTTCCAATCGCAGGAAACGCCCAGACGGCGCAGCTGGCGCGCGATGCGTCCGCCGTATTCGCGCTTCCATTCCCACGTGCGCTCCAGGAACTTTTCGCGGCCGATGTCCTTCTTGGTCAGGCCCTCCTTCTTCAGCGCGTCGACCACCTTCACCTCCGTCGCGATTGCGGCGTGGTCCGTGCCGGGCACCCACAGCGTCGGATCGCCCTTCATGCGGTGATAGCGAATCAGCACGTCCTGCGGCATTTCGTCCAGCGCGTGGCCGATATGCAGCTGACCGGTGATGTTCGGCGGCGGCATGACGATCGTGAACGGCTTTTTGCTGGGATCCTTTACCGGCGCAAACGCCCCGGAACTCTCCCACATTTCATAAATCCGGCCCTCCATCTGCTGCGGCTGAAAGACCTTCTCCATCTCAAACTCGCGCTTTTCTTCCATTCTGACTCTCCCCCTTGCTTGTTCAAAAAGAAACGCGGCGCACCTCGCCCCATCCTAAGGGCGGAATGCACCGCGGTACCACCTTATTCACCCGCAAAAGCAATTGCGAGCCTCTTCGCGCGTTAAGGGGCGCGCCCCGGCGAACTACTGCCGTTCATCCGCCTGCCTCGGAAGCGACTTCGCCGCACTGCGCGCCGGGCGGTCTCTCAGCCGGTGAACCGCCTTCTCTTTAGCGCCGTAAACAGCTACTCCTCTTCGTCATCGTTAAGAGTGAGTATACCACCTTTTCCCGCGCGCGTCAACGAAGATTTCGTTATCTCGGAGGCGAAAATAACCGCCCGCGCCTTGCAAGCGTCATATTTCGCGTATATAATGAATGTATAGCGATTTTTATCAAGAGGAAGGTCGTCATGCAGAACAGCGAAGAAAACAAAAACGTCGTTTCCGAGGAAAGCGCCGCTGAATCCCGCGCGATTCAGACCGACGATCATCTCTACGGCGACGAAACCGATATTCCCGTTCGCAGGCACAAAAAGCGCAAAAAACGCAAAAAGGCGAACGCAAAGCGCAAAAAATCCTCGAAAAAGGCCCCGCGCGCGCGCAAAAAGCTGCCGATTTCGATTTCAAGAATCAATACGGCCCACGGCGCGGCGTATCGGCTGAATCTGTTCGGCCGCGAGATTCGATTAAACCGCGTGCTGGTGCTCGCGCTGGCGGTGGCGGTGCTCGCGTTTCTGTTTTTAAATAACGGAAGCGTTTCGCTGGTAGAGCAGAATCTGACGGTGGTCGGCCTCGCGGACGCGCTGGAGAATTACCGCATACTGGTCATTTCCGACCTGAACGGCCAGCGCTTCGGCGACAAGCAGAGCGCGCTATTGCGCACAATCAACGCCTGCAGCTATTCCGCAATCGTGTTTTTAGGCGATATGGTGGGCTCGGGCGGCGATCCGGAGCCGTTTTATGAATTGCTCGAGGGCATTCCCGCCGGCAAAAAGGTGTTCTTCATCGCCGGCGATTCCGATCCCTCGCCCGTTCTCGACACGCCCCGCAACATCACCGACACGCTTTCGCGCATGGTGCTGGCCGACTGGGTGCTCGGCGCGATCGATCGCGGCGCGACGTATGTCGATTCTCCCGTTTGCCTCACGGTCGGCGACGCCAACATCTGGCTCACGCCCGCGACGATGCTGAATCTGGAGGGCACGGAATACGTGACCGTCTGGAAGGAGCAGACCGAGCAGGAGCAGGACGGCGTGCTCGCGGGCCTCGAAACCGATTACGCAGCCCTGCCGCTGACCTCGTATCGCTATCGCGTGGCCGAGAGTTTTTACAATTCCCTCGCCTCCATGAAGGACGACGATTTCCAGATTCTGCTCGCGCACGAGCCGCCGACGGACGATTACCTGACCGCTTCCGTCCTGCGCGAAACCGACGGAAAATATCTGCCGACGCCGGATCTGGTGCTGGCGGGACATTTCTGCGGCGGCGTGGTGCGCGTTCCGGTGATCGGCGCGTTCTATGTGCCCGATATGATGATGCCGCGCAACGGCTGGTTCCCGAATCAGGAGGACGTGCGCGGGCTCTCCTCGGTGGGCGAAACGCAGATTTATATTACCGGCGGGCTTTCGACGAACGCGGACGTGCCAATTCTGTTCTCGCGACTCTTCAATCCCCCGGAAATTACGCAGCTGACGCTTTCGGCGACGCTTCCGGAAAACATGCTGAACGCCGAATAAGCGTTCCTTCGAGAGGGCTTCGGCCCTCTCGATCCATTGATCATCTGCAAAAGAGGCAAATAAATGGCTTTATGGATTATTGCGGCCCTGATTTCCTATTTCGTAAAGGGCCTTTGCGGGTTTGCGAACACGCTGGTGTTTACGTCGATCCTGAGCTTCGGCACAAGCAACGCAAATATTTCGCCGATTGACCTGCTGGTCAACTATCCCTCCAATCTGGTCATGATCTACAAAAACCGCAAGGGGCTGAATTGGAAGGTCTATGTGCCGCTGGCAGCGCTGGTGCTGGCGGGCAGCGTGCCCGGCGCGTTTCTGCTGAAAAACATCGACGCCGGTGCGATCAAGCTGCTGTTCGGCGCGGTGGTCGTGCTGCTGGGCGCGGAAATGCTGCTGTGGCAGTTTTCAAAAAGGAAGCTGAAATCGTCGAAGGTCGCGCTGGCGATCGTCGGAATCGTCGCTGGCGCGCTGTGCGGTCTGTTCGGCATCGGCGCGCTGCTGGCGGCGTACGTCGGGCGCGTCACGGACGACCAGAGCGCGTTCAAGGCGAATATCAACGCGGTATTCTTCGTGGAAAACACGTTTCGCGTGATTCTGTATTCCGTGCTGGGGCTGCTGACCGCGGAAACGCTCCGATATGCGGCGATACTGATTCCGTTTTCGCTGATCGGGCTTTCGCTAGGCATGCTGACGAGCTCCAGATTCAATGAGCGCACGTCGAAAATCGTGATTTCGGTGCTGCTGATTCTCTCGGGCGTATCGCTGATTCTCGCACAGCTGTGAGCGCGTCTCCCTCCGACAAAACGTTCGGAGGGTTTTTTTATATTTCGCGCGCAAATCGGACATACTTTTTGCGATAAGGAGGCGTTGGAATGCCGATGGAATCGCACGAGGCGCTGCTGCGCGAAAAGCTGAAAACCCGTTTGAGCGACAATCTGCGCATGGTGCGCGCGGTTTTGAACGCGCCGGAGAATCGGGACGTCGTGCTGCGCCCGTTTGCCTGCGCGGATTTTGAGCTGTGCGCGGTGTATATCGACGGCATGGCGAAGGAGGACGCGATTTCTGAATGCATTCTCCGCGCGAGCAAGCTGCCGGCGCATTCCGCGCCGAAAAAGGCTCGCGATCGCGCCGAATGGCTGAAAGGCAGCGTAATTGAAATGGCGCAGTGCCAGCTGGAGAACGAAATGAAGGCTCTGATTCAGGGCGTGCTCGGCGGCATGACCGCGCTGCTGGCGGACGGATCAGACTTTGCGCTTCTGATGGACACGCGCGCGTTTGTGCATCGCCCGATGGGCGCGCCGATGAACGAATCGGTCGTAATCGGCTCGCAGGAGGGCTTCGACGAAAGCATTCGCGACAACATTACGCTCCTGCGCCGCTATGTGCAGACCGGCGAATTGATTACCGAGCGGCTCACCGTGGGAACCGGCGTGCCAACGGCGATTGCGTTGATGTACATTCGCGGCGTGACGGATGAAAAGATGATCACCGAGGCCCGGCGGCGGCTCGAGGGCATTCAGAGCAAAGCCGTTCAGGGCGTGGGCGGCATTCAGCAGCTGATTGAGGATTCGCCGCGCGCGCTGTTTCCGCAAATGCTGCAGACCGAGCGGCCCGATCGCGCGGCCTCGTGCCTGCTGGAGGGGCAATTCGTGATTCTCGCGGAGAATTCGCCCTATGCGCTGACCGCGCCGATCACGCTGTTTCACCTGCTGCACACGTCGGACGATATGTTCATGCGCTGGCAGTACGCGACGTTTCTGCGCATTGTACGCGTGCTGGGGCTGCTGATTTCGCTGCTGCTGCCCGGGCTTTACGTGGCGCTGACGATGCATCACACGCATCTCGTGCCGGTCAATCTCCTTTTGTCGATTGCCGAAACGCGCGCGGACGTGCCGTTCAGCGTGCTGCTCGAAATTCTGATGATGGAATTTTCCTTTTACCTGATCAACGAGGCGGGAACGCGCATTCCCTCGCAGATCGGCTCAACGGTCAGCATCGTCGGCGCGCTGATTCTGGGCCAGGCGGCGGTTTCCGCATCGATCATCAGCCCGATTCTGATCATCATCGTGGCGATCACGGGCCTTGGCAATTATGTCGTTCCCAATTACGGCCTGAGCATTGCGCTCACGGTTTACCGGCTCGGCATCGTGATTCTCGGCGCGCTCCTCGGGCTTTACGGCATTATGGTGGGGCTGATTGCCATTACGGTGCATCTGGCGCGGATTCACTCCTTCGGCGTTCCGTATCTGGCGCCGATCGCGCCGCGCCGGCCGCACAATCCAGATATTTTTCTGCGTCTGCCGCTTCAGAAGCAGCGCAGGCAGATGTTTTTCGCTCGCCGCGACAGCTGGCTTTAAAGGAGAATGCGCATGAAATTCAGAATGAACGGTGATTCCGCATCGTCGCTCGCGCTGATTGCGGTGACTTCGCGCGTGTTCTTCGGAACGGTAATCGATCTTCCCGGCCTGTTCTGCGCGGGCTGGCTGGCCACGCTGCTCGGCGCACTGATCGCGTTTCCGATGATTCTGCTCGTCAGCCGCATTCGCCTCGTTCAAAAAACTTCGCCGGTCGCGGGCTTTTCCGATCGTCCCGCCGGGCGCATTCTGCGCTGGGCGCTGCTTCCGTTCGCCGTGTACAGCGCGTTTGACGGCGCGATCGTCGCGCGCGGCATTGCGCATTCGGCGAGCTATCTGTCGCTGAACGATTCCTCGATGCTGGAGCTGCTCGCGCCGATTCTGATCATGTGCGTGGCCTGCCTGCTGTGCAACGGAAACGCAATCGGCTCCGGTGCGCGGCTGTGGCGATGGTTTCTCCCGTGGCTGCTGGCGATCGTGGTGCTGTTGCAGGTAAAGCAATTCCGCTTCGCGTGGCTCGCGCCGGTGCTGGGCCCGGGGCTCGAGCCGGTTTTAACGGGCGCTATTCGCATTGCGAGCTGGTTCTGCATGCCGGCGCTGCTCGGGCTGGTGTCGGAGGGCGGCGAAAAGGGCGATCCGATGCACCCGATTCGCATGTTCTTCGCCTGCGCGCTGATTGCGGCGGCGCTGATGGTGCTGCGATCGCTGATGCTGCCGTCGATGGTGGACGGCGAATTGAACCACTATTTCTTCCTGATGGACACGCTGCTTTCCAACGGCCGGGCGAACATTTCGCTGCAGCTGCCGATGGCGATGCTGTGGTTCGTGGGGATGCTGTTTGGATTGCTGATGGACGCGTATCTGACCGCCGCGGCGCTTCAGGCGGCGCTGCCGAAGCTGTCCGGAAAGCTGCTGGCGTATATTTCAGTGGCGCTGATCGCGTTTTTCGCGCTGTCCGGCTGGGCGACGCGCGAAATCGACCTGCCCGCCGCCGCATTCGCCTATCCCGCGTTCGGGCTGCTTCTGATCGCTTCGGCCGCGACGCTCTACCCAAGGAGGGCGCAAAATTCATGAAAAAAGCGCTGATTTCCGTGATTCTGATTCTATCGACGCTGCTTTCGGGCTGCCAGAAATACCGCGAGGTGGAAAATCTCGCCTATGTGATCGTGCTGGGCGTCGACCTTCTGGACAATGGCGACATCCAAATCGCCGCGCTGATTCCGAAGATCACCGGCGAACCTTCCTCCGATTCGGAGGGCGCGCCGGATTCCGGACACCGCGTATACGCCGCGGCCGAAAAGACCTTCGACGCGGCGCTGGAGCGGCTGCGCTGGGTGGTGCCGCGCAATGTGGATCTGTCGCAGGTAAAGCTGATCGTGCTCTCCGAGCGTCTCGCGCGCAGCGGGCAATTCATGTCCATCGCCTATTCCATGATGGATACGTATCACCTCTACACCGCCGCGCGGCTCGCCGTCTGCGCGGGCGACACGCTGAAATTCATCCAATCGGAAACCGGTCTGCTCGGCTCGCGCATCGCCACCGACCTCGAGGCGATGTTCGACCACTACGCTAACCACGCGTTCATACCGGACGTGCAGTTTGCCGACGTATTTTACAAGAGCGTGTCGATCTATTCCGATCCGCTGGCGATTTATTCCACCTCCGGCCCCGCCGAGGAGGTCGAGGCCGCCGCAGCGCTGATCGCGCCTCAGACGAACGACCGCGAAGGCGACGTGCAGCCGCAGATCAATCGCTTTCTGGGTTCGTGCGTATTCAAAAAGAGCGTCATGGTCGGCACGCTTTCCGCCGCGGAAACGCTCTTTTGCAAGCTCCTGCGCGGAAAGCCGCAGTCGTTTCCGCTGCTGCTGGGAAGCGAGACGCTGTATCTGTCCATGGCGACGCCGCCGATGATTAAGGTCGATACCGATTCCGATCCGGCTCAAATCCGGATCGATCTGCAGCTCTCGCTGCAAACCCGCAGCGAGCGCGTGGATACCGACGCCATTCGCGAATTGCTGACCAATCAGATGCTCGCCACCATCGACCGCTGCAAGCGCATGGGCGTGGAGCCGTTTCAGTTCGCCGAGGTTGCCGCGCGGAATTTTCTCTCGATCGGCGATTGGATGGCCTACGACTGGAGCGCGCGCTTCCCGAATTCCGAGATCGAGCTGAATATCGAAATCAGAGATCAGGCGGGATGATTGTGACGCAATTGTGATTTACAAATTCCGGGAAATTTGGTATAATAACGGGTACATGAATTCCTATTTAAAGGAGCGAACGCGGTTATGCGCCTTACGATTCTCGGAAACAACGGCCCCTACCCCGCGCCCGGCGGCGCGTGCTCCGGCTATCTCGTCGAAAGCGACAGCGGAAACACGCGGATTTTGATCGACTGCGGAACGGGCGTGCTGGCGAGCCTTACGAAAATACTGCCGGCGGAGCGGCTGAATGCGATCGTGCTGAGCCATCTGCACTTTGATCACATGTCCGACATGCTGCCGATGCGCTATTATTTCCAGTTTCATCCGCTCGCCCGGCCGATGAACGTGTTTCTCCCCGGCGCTCCGGCGGACGTGCGCGCGCTGATGGAGGATAAGCAGTTCGACCTCTGGCCGATGCGCGAATCGACGATCGGCGAAATGCGGCTGCGCTTCTGCCGCGTGCGCCATCCGGCGCCGACCTATGCGGTCAGCGTGGAATGCGACGGCCGGCGAATGGTCTATACGGGCGACACGAACACGGAGCCGGCGCTCGAGCTGTTTGCAGACGGCGCGGATCTGCTTCTGGCCGACGCGGGCCTTTCCGGCGTGGATTATTCCGAAAACGCGCCGCACCTGTCCGCGGGTTTGTGCGGCCGACTGGCGCGGGACGCGCGGGCAAAGCAGCTCGTGCTCACGCATTTAAACCCCAAATACGCGCCGGAAGCGCTGCTTGACGAGGCGCGCGCGTTCTTCCCGAGTGCGGAGCTGGCGGAAATCGGCGACGTTCGGTATCTCTGACGATGTTAAGGCCGGTAAATGCAATGCTGGGCTGGATTCGCCGGCAGGCGCACGCGCGCCCGCTGGCAATGGGCGCCGTCTGCTTTCTCGCGGGCGTTCTGCTGGCGCAGCGCATTTCCGCCCTCGCAGCATGGATCGCGGTCGGCCTGCTTCTGGTTTCCTCGATTCTCGTTCGCGGGCGCTGGCGAGCGCTTCCGGTATTGCTGCTGGTCGCTTCGCTCGGCTGCGTGCGCATGCAGTGCGCGCTGAAGGCCCATCCGCCGGTGGAATCGCAGTTTTCGGTTTCATTTGCGGGCACGGTCGTCTCCGATCCGCTTTACGATTCGGACAAGCAGCGCATCATCTGCGCGTTTCAGCTGAATTCCATTGCCGAACAGCCCTCAAACGCACGCGTGCGGCTGTATCTGCGCAGCGATATTCTTCCGCTTTCCGGCATTGAATACGGCCAGACGCTCGAATGCTTCGGCCATATCTGGTCGCCGGACGCGGTGACGAATCCGCATCAGTTCAACCAGCGCGACTGGCTGAAGGCGTCGGGCATGACCGGCATGGCGGCGGCAAAGCTGGAGGATACGGCCGTTTCGCCCGCGAAATCCAGCCTCGGGCGCACAATTTCGCTGCTTCGCAATCGCATTTCCGAGCGAATCGACGCGCTGTTTCCGAACAGCGCGGAGCTGGTGCGCGCGTTCGTGCTGGGCGATCGCAGCGGCCTGGACGATTCGCTGACGGACGCGTTTCGCGATGCGGGCATCACGCACCTGATCTGCATTTCCGGCATGCACGTCTCCGTGCTCGCGATGGCGGTTTCCGCGCTGCTCGGCGCGTTTCTTCCGCGGCGCGCGGCCACGGCGGCGACGATTGCGCTGGTGATTCTATACGGCGCGCTGATTGGATTTCCCGCGTCGCTCGTGCGCGCGGCGAGCATGTTCGCGCTGTTCAACCTCTCGACGCTGGTCGGACGGCCGTCGGACGCGATCACGCGCATTGCGACGGCGCTGCTGGGAATGCTGATTGCGCAGCCGCTTTACGTGCTGAACGCGGGCTTCGTGCTCTCGTTTGGCGCGACGGCGGGGCTGATTTTGCTGGATTCGCCGATCGAGGCGCTGTTTCGGATCGATCGCATGCGCAATCGCATTCCGAGCACAAATGCGGCAAAGCGCCTGTTCTGGCGGCTCGCGCGGTACTTTCCGGAGCTGCTGGCCGCCACGCTCGCGGCGCAGATCGCCATTCTTCCGGCGGTGGTGCAGTATTTCGGGCTTCCTTCGCTGATTTCGGTTCCGGCAAATTTGTTGGCGGTTCCGCTGGCGATGCTCGCCTATCCGATTGCGATGGCGGCGCTGCTGCTTTCGGCAATCTGGCTTCCGCTGGGCGGGTTGCTCGCGTTGGTTCCGGATCGAATGTTTTCGCTGCTCGCGTCGCTGGCCGAATTTCTGTCTGCGCACGCGCCGGAGGGCGTTCAGATTCCGAATTACCCGCTCTGGCTGATCGGAATTCACGCGCTGTTGTGCGTGGCCGCGTCCGATCTTACGCGAATCCGGATTCGCATTCGCAAATTCCTGCCGCTCGCGATTCCGGCGCTGCTCGGCGTGAGCGTGCTAATCGGATGGCTGTCCGCAATGGGCTTCGGCGCGATCTTTCTGGACGCGGGTCAGGCCGACGCGGCGCTATTGCATGCGGGCGGACACGTTTACATGATCGACACGGGCGATACATACACCCCCGCGGCGGATTACGCGGCGGCGACGTGCGCGCGGCTGGACGCGATCTTCCTTTCGCACCCACATCGCGACCACGCGGGCGGCCTGGCGCGGGTGCTGGAAAAGCTCCGCCCGGGCGCGATTTACGTGCCCGAGGGCTGGTTTGAGGCCGAGGCGGACGCGGAGGTTTCCGAGGCGATGGCGCGGGCCGCCGAATTGGAGATTCCAATTCGCGTGCTTCATGGCGGCGACGAATTAAAGCTCCCGGGCGGCGTAACGCTCTGCGTAACGGCTTCAAAGGGCGATTCAGTGAACGATCTGTCGCAGCTGCTGGCCTTTTCAGGCCGCGGGCGGACGTTTCTGTTCACCGGCGATCTCTCGCAAGCAGGTGAACCGGACGCCTATCCGGAGAGCGACATTCTGAAAACGCCGCATCACGGCTCGGCCAGGGCGTGCAGCGCGGCGCTGCTCGAGGCCACGAGCCCCGAGATCGCGATTATTTCCGTCGGGCGCGACAATTCCTACGGCCATCCGTCCCCGGAGACGCTGAACCGGCTGGAGGCGGCGGGCTGCGCGGTGTATCGAACGGATCAATGCGGCGCGATTTCGCTGTCCGTTTCCCGAAACGGCGAAATGCGCGTGCGCACCTTCTTATCCACGGAGGAAAGCAAATGAACTGGAGCGATTTCTTTCAGGCAATCAAGGCGGGCGACGTGCCAAATCTGCTGCTATTCGCCGGCCCCGAGGAATATTTAAAGCGCGAGGCGATCGGCGCGCTGCGCGCCTCTCTCCTGCCGCCGGGCCTTGAGGAGCTCAACGAACAGGTGCTGGAGGGCGCGGATGCGCGCGCCATTCTGGACGCAGCGGACACGATGCCGATGATGTGCGATCGCAGAATCGTGATCGTGCGCGACTGGGCGCCGATGATGCCCGGAAAGAGCAAAAATGAAGAAGGCGACGTTGCGCTGATTGAGAAATGGATTCAGAATCCTCCGCCCGGCTGCGTAACGATCTTCACCTTCCGCGGCGATCCCGACAAGCGCAAAAAGGCGACGAATCTGCTCTCAAAGGCGGCGACGGTGGTCGATTTCGATTATCTGACCGATCCGCAGCTGAAGCAATGGGCCAATCGGCGATTGAAGCCATATGGCAAAAAAATCGCGCCCGACGCGCTTTCGGCGCTCGTATTCATGGCGGGCCGGGAGCTCACGCGCCTGAGCGGCGAAATCGACAAGCTCGCGGCGTACACGGACAAGGCGGACACGGTTTTGATTGCCGACGTGCAGGCGATCGTGCCGCCGTCGCTGGAATACAATGTATTTGAGCTGATGAACCGGCTGCTGGACGGAAACCTCGGCGAGGCGGAGAAGATGCTCGCCAATCTCCTGCAAAACGGCCAGAATCCGGTGGGCATACTGGCCATGCTCTCTCGCCAGCTGCGGCAGCTGACGCATATGCGCTTCGCGCTCGACGCGGGAAAGCCGGTGCTGACGGTGCAGGAGGCGCTGAAGCTGCATCCCTATGCGGCCAAACAGCTCGCCCGGCAGGCAAAGCTGCGCCCGGCGGAGGCGCTGCACGCGCTGTTTGAGGAAGCGATTGAATACGATTTTCAGATCAAGAGCGGCAGGCTGCGCGACAGCGAGGCTCTCGGCGCGCTGATGATCAAAATCGCCGATTCAGGGCTTGCAAAGCGCGGGAACTAATGCTATACTTATTCCGTCTAAGGATCGTGAACCAAACTAGGGAGGTAATGATCATGAGACGTATAATTGCTGCATTGTGTGTTGTCATTCTGCTGGCGGCGAACCTTTCGGCGCTTGCCGAGGTGCCGCAGTTCAGCAATTCGTTGTTTGCCAGCGGCAAGGACGCGCTGGTCTATCTCGCATCCGGCGAATACGAGCGGCTGGTGACGCTGCTTCCGTTCTCCGACGTGTCCCCGAGCGCGAGCGAATGGCAGGATTTTGCCGAGGGCAATTTTACCACGCTCGCCAACGGCGTGCAGACGGACTACGCGGTGGCCTACTGGAACGAGACGGACTGGCGGCTGGCCATTCCGGTTTCGGAACCGAACGATGATTCGGTCGAGGTGCTGGTGCTGATCAGCCCGGACGGAAACACGCTGACCGGCTATCGCTATGCGACCTGGGGCGAAATCAGTCTGGAATACGAATCCGCGTCCTACACGATCTGGAACAAGGAATACGTGCCGAACGCGCCCGTCGTCACCTTCGACTGATCCGCAAATTCACAAAAAGGCCTCCTGCGCTTTTTACACGCAGGAGGCCTTTTCTCTATGTGTTCCCCGCGCTGTTGAAAGCGCGGGGACGTTTTGCATTACCGGATGTCGTATACGCTGCGGACGTTGAAAGCGCTTCCCGTTCCGCGCAGAATGCGAATACGGCGGGAATCGGCGTTCAGGTCGAAATAGTTGTCCTCGAGCAGCACGTCGCCGTCGGCGCAGGAAATCTCCACCGCGCGCGCATAGGCGTCGGCGGAAACGATCAGCTCGTCGCCCTCGCGCGCGACAGTCAGATGCGGATCGACAAACGCGAAATGCTTCGGCGGGCAGAACAGCGCTGTGCCGGACGAGACCAGCACGCCGTCACACCAGAGCTCGTAGGACGCGTAATCGCCGTGCAGCTTCGCCTCCGGGAACTCAACCTTCTCCAGCCATTTCGCGCTCAGCGCGGGAACCTCGATCGTTTCGCTGCCGAAGCGCAGGATCTCGCCCTTCGCGTTGCGCAGCGCCCAGCGCACCTCGGCCTCGACCGGATGCATCGTTTCATTCGACACATTCAGGCGAATCGACTTCTCCACCGCGTCCTCGCGCATTTCGCTGTTGACGTTCGTGCGCTGCGTGAGCGTGCCCTGCTCCTCGCAGGAGAGCAGCACCGGCGCGAAGAAGCGTCTGGCCGAATAGTGCAGCGCCTTCCAGCGGCCGAAATAGTCGATCGACGACCAGCTCGCGACCGGCCAGCAATCGTTCAGCTGCCAGTAAATCGCGCCCATGCAGCGGCCGCGATGACGGCGCCAGTGCTCCACGCCATAGCGAATCGCATCCGCCTGCAGCAGCTGCGACGCATAGACCAGCGTGTCCAGATTCGTCGGATACAGGAACGTCTGCGCGAGATAATTCATGATCTTGCCGTTCGCCGCATCGTTGCGCTGGTGCTTTTCCATGACGTAGGAGAAGATATTGCGGTCCTCGGGCTCGGTGAACGATTCGATCGTCTTTACGCTCGGGAACGACTGGAAGCCGAATTCGGACACATAGCGGAAGAAATACTTCCGATATTCGGTAAACGGCTTGTTCTTGTGCCAGACCTCCCAATAGTGCACGTCGCCGCGGTTCGGATCGTTCGGCTCGTCAAAGCTGCCGCCTGACGACGGCGAGGCCGGCCAATAGAACGTTTCCGGGTCGTTTTCGCGAAGCACCTGCGGAATGATGTATTCATACATCTTGATGTAGTCCGCGACCTGACCCGGCGTCTGGCCGTACCAGTCCTCGAGCACGCCCTGTTCCATTTCGTTGTTGCCGCACCAGAGGCCCAGCGACGCATGATGGCGCAGGCGGCGAATGTTGTCGCGGAATTCGGCGCGAATGTTTTCCTCGAAATGCCCCGTCAGCTCATACATCGCGCACGCGAACATGAAATCCTGCCAGACCACGATGCCCAGCTCGTCGCAAATATCGTAGAACCAGTCGTCCGGATAATAGCCGCCGCCCCAGACGCGAATGGAATTGTAATTCGCGCGCCTGGCGTCCTCGAGCAGCAGGCGCGTGCGCTCGGGCGTGACGCGGCGAAGAATGTTGTCCTCCGGAATGTAATCGCCACCCATCGCGAAGATGGACACGCCGTTTACATTCGTTTCAAACGATTCGCCCCATTCGTCCTTCACGCGGCGAACGGTCATCCTGCGCAGTCCGATGCGCCTCTCCCACACGTCGATCAGCTCGCCGTCGTCGTCGATCAGTTCGGCGCGCACGGTATACAGCGGCTGCTTGCCATAGCCATTCGGCCACCAGAGCAGCGGATTGCCGATCAGGATGTCCGCGTCCGTGGCGGTAAAGGTCTCGCCGCTCGGGCTGATTACGGTATAGCGCACCGAATACTCCGGCTGCATGCATTCGCACAATCCGTCGTAGGTTTCAATCAGCGGCTCAAACTCGAGGCGGACTCTTCCGTCGGCATGCTCCTGGCGAACGTATACGCTTTCGAGGCGCGCGGCGTGGATCTGCTCGAGGTAAATATCGCGCCAGACGCCTGCGTCGGGAAGCCTCGGGCCCCAGTCCCAGCCGAACATGCAGTGCGCCTTGCGCAGGTGCACGAAGCCCTCCGTAGCATCCCACGAGCCCTTTACCGGGCTCTTTGCATAGGCCTCGCGCGCGGCGCGGGTCGGCGAATGGAACGTAATCTCAATTTCATTCTCGCCCGGCGCGACGTAATCCAGAATGTCCGTGCGCCAGACGCGGTGCATGTTGTCCGCCTCGAGCACGATTTCGCCGTTGACGCGAACGGTCGCGAGCGTGTCCAGGCCCTCGCAGGTCAGGTTCAGCGCGTCGCAGACGAGATTTTCCTCCGTCAGATCAAACGTGCGGCGGTAAACATAGTCCTTTTCCATCAGGTCGAACGCCTTCAGCTCGTTGTCGCGCCAGAACGGATCCTCCATCTTGCCCGCGTCCAGCAGATCGGCATAGACCGACCCGGGAACGGTGGCGGAAATCCACTCGGCGTCCTCCAGCGCGCGCATTTCCCATGCGCCGTTCAGCATAATTTTCCGATTCATGTTCTTCCTCCTTTTTCCTGCAGGTATTCCTGAATTTCATTTAAAAACGCCTTGCCAAACTGGCGCAGCTTTACCGCGCCGATTCCGCCGATTTGCGCCATTTCCTCCATGGTGGACGGCGTTTTGTCCGCCATCTCGCGCAGGGAGCTGTCGTGCATGATCACATACGGCGGCACGCCCCGCGCATTTGCAATCTTCCGTCTGAGCGCCGACAGGCGATCAAACAGCGCCTGATCCGCGCTGATCGGCAGCGATTCGCGCTTCTTCTTCGCCTTCTCCGGCTTTCGCTTAAACACCTGAATGCGCTTTTCGCCGGCCAGCACGCGATCCGCCTCGGGCCCGAGATGCAAAACGGCGTATTGCCCCGTGGCCATTTCGCGCATCTGTTCCTCGATCGCGCCGCATTCTATCAGCGCGTCGATCAGGGCGGAAATTTCGCCGCTCGCGCGGTTGCCCAGCGCGCCGAACGCCTCGTAGCGGTCGAGATTCCAACTGTCCGTCCGCTGCGTGCTCGCGCCGCGCAGAATCTCAATCAGCGCCGTTCGCGCAAAGCGCTCGCCCGTTTCCTCAATGGCCGAAAGCACCGCCCGCGCCTCGGAGCTCTGATCCACCGTCTCCGGCGGCTCCAGGCAATTCAGGCAGAAGCCGCAATGATCCGGCGCCTTTTCCCCGAAATAGCGCAGTATTTTCGCGCGCAGACAGTCCGGCGTCTGGCAATAGCGAATCATGGCGTTCAGGCGCTCGTACGCGCCCTGCTGCAGCGTGCGCCTTTCGGATTCCGAAAGCCCCGCTTCCTCGCCCATGTGCTCGATGAAGCGCTTCTGGGTCAGGATATCCTGCTTGCCGAACAGGAGATGGCAATCCGCCCGCTCGCCGTCGCGGCCCGCGCGGCCGATTTCCTGATAGTAGCTCTCCGGGTCCTTCGGCATGTTGTAATGAATCACGAACCGCACGTTCGATTTGTCGATGCCCATGCCGAACGCGTTCGTCGCCACCATGACCTCGCGGCGATCATAGGCGAAATCGTCCTGATTCTGCCTGCGCTCCGCATCGGAAAGGCCCGCATGATAGCGCGTCGCGCTCACGCCGTTGTCGAGCAGCTTCTGGGCAACCTCCTCGACCTTCCTGCGCGTCGCGCAATACACAATTCCGGAAAAACCGCGATAATCGGAGAGGATCCGCAAAAGCGCCGCGTCCCTGTTCGAGGGCTCCGTGACCGACAGATACAGATTCTTCCGATCGAAGCCCAGCACCGATTCGAACGGATTCCGCAATTGCAGAATCGCCTTTACGTCCTCGCGCACGCGCGCCGTCGCCGTGGCGGTAAACGCGCAGACAACCGGCCGCCTCGGTAGCTGATTTAAGAATTCCGGAATCGAAAGATAGCTCGGCCGGAAATCCTGGCCCCATTGCGAAATGCAGTGTGCCTCGTCGACCGCGACCAGCGAAATCGGCAGCGAGCGCGCCACGCCCAGAAACCGCCCCGTCAGCAGCCGTTCGGGCGCGACATAGAGGATTTTGTATTGCCCCGCTGCGGCGTTGGCCAGCGCGAGCTCCATCTGCCGCTCCGTGAGCGAGCTGTTCAGATATGCCGCCGCCACGCCGCTCTGCTTGAGCGCCTGCACCTGATCCTTCATCAGCGAAATCAGCGGCGAAACCACGATCGCGACGCCCTTTTTTGCCAGCGCCGGCACCTGATAGCAAAGCGATTTGCCCGAGCCCGTCGGCATTACCGCCAGCGTGTCGCGCCCGGACAGGATCGCATTTACGACCTTCTCCTGGCCGTCGCGAAACGAATCATAGCCAAAATAGCGCTTCAGCGCATCGTGCGGATCGCTGCATTCCGCTTCCGGCGCGGGATTCTCGATCGGCTCGGAATAGATCGCGTCCGCCGGCGGAGCGAAATCCGCTGGCGACAGCAGCGTTTCCTCCATGTTTTCCCGGGAAAAGTCGTCCGTCTCTCTGGAAAAGCGCGGCATGCGCTTCCCGTCGCGCTCGACGATTTCCTCCCACATGCTGAGCGGGCGCACCCAGAGTCCGCGTTCGCCATACAGCGCGCGATACACGACCATCCATTCCCTCGTTTCCGAATGGCGGGCAATGTCGATCAATTCGTATCGATTCCCCTTGAAATGGCGATAAATTCCCTTTTCCGGCATGTGCATGCGCGTCTGTTCCAGCCTTTCCGAGTATTTTGCACTCTTTTCCATGTAAAAATATAGCACAAGTCGCGCGCAGTGTCAATTCCATTAAAGAATTCGCCGGTTTTTACAGGTTACATATTGCATCCGAACGCGACATATTGTAAGATAGAATCATCAACAGCAATTCCCCTGAGAGGCGGGCGATTTAAAATGAAAATACTGATCTGCAACGCGGGCAGCACGTCGCTGAAATTCAAGCTCTGGCAAATGCCGGAGTTTACCTGCATGGCCTCCGGACGCGTCGAGCGCGTCGGAAGCGAAAACGCGATCTTTCAATACGCGTCCGGCGATTATTCCGTGCGCCGCGAGCCGATTCCGATTCCCGATTACGAATGCGGCATTCGCCTGTTTTTAAACGAGCTCGTCCGCGGCGAGGGCCGCGCGATCGATTCGGAGGCCGAAATCGAGGCCGTGGGCTTTAAAACCGTGCTCGCAAAGGGCTATCCGGGCGTGCACGAGCTGACGGAGGACGTGCTCAGCGGCATGCGCGCCTATCTGTCCGTCGCGCCCGCGCACAATTCGGCGTATCTCGAGGCGATTGCGACCGTGCGCGCGGCGCTCCCGAACGCGCGGCAGATCGGCGTGTTTGAAACCGCGTTCCACCGGACGATTCCGCTGAAATACCGGATGTATCCCATTCCCTATGAATGGTATGAGCGCTACGGAATCATGAAGATGGGCTATCACGGCGCATCGCACGGCTACATCGCCCAAACGCTCGCGCCGCGCAGGCGCGTGATTTCCTGCCATCTGGGCGGCAGCGGATCGATCTGCGCGATTCTGGACGGCAAGAGCATCGACAACAGCTTCGGCTTTTCGCTGCAGGCCGGCATTCCCCATGCCTCGCGCAACGGCGATACCGATATTTACATCGTTCCGTTTTTGCTGGAGCATGGCCTGTCCATTGAGGAAATCTATGCCGGTCTCGGCAAAAACGGCGGCCTGAAGGGCATTTCCGGAACGAGCGGCGATCTGCGCGATATCGAACGGGCCATCGGCGAGGGCAGCGAGCGCGCGCAGCTGGCGCTGGACGTAATGGCGGCGGGCATCCTGCGATATGTCGGCGCGTATATCGTCGAGCTCGGCGGCCTGGACGCGCTCGCGTTCACCGGCGGCATCGGCGAAAACAGCGCGCGCGTGCGCAAAATGGTCACGGACGGGCTCAGGTTCATGGGCGCAAAGCTCGATGAAGAGGCGAACGCGCGCCCGAATCCGAACGGTTTGATCTCCGCAGCCGATTCAGCGGTCGAAATATTTGTAATTCCTGCCGATGAAGAAGCGATCGTAGTTGGCGAAACTTACAAATTTTGCGCAAATCCGGAATGAATTTGATTTAACATCTGGATTTTCTTTCCGGTATCGTGTATAATATTACGTGCAGGTTATATATACCTGTCCCGCAATAAATCAATCAGGAAAGCAGGGCTTGGTATGAGAAAGAAAAAGTGTATTGCCATGCTGTTGGCAGGCGGCCAGGGCAGCCGGCTGGGCTTGCTTACAAAGGTCATGGCAAAGCCGGCGGTTCCGTTCGGCGGTCGCTATCGGATCATTGATTTTCCGCTGTCCAACTGCACCAATTCGCAGATAGACACCGTGGGCGTGCTTACGCAGTACCAGCCGCTGGAATTGAATCGATACATCGGCTCGGGCCAGCCGTGGGATCTGGATTTGAGCTATGGCGGCGTATTCGTGCTGCCGCCGTATATGACCGCCAAGAGCGGCTCCTGGTATCGCGGAACGGCGAATGCGATTTACCAGAACATGAGCTTCATCGAGCAGTACGACCCGGACTACGTGCTGATTCTCTCGGGCGATCACATCTACAAGATGGACTACGCCAAGATGCTCGCGGCGCACACCGCCGCCGGCGCGGACGTAACGATTGCGGTGCGCCCGGTGCCGTGGGAAATCGCGCCGTCGTTCGGAATCATGAATGTGGACGCGGAATACCACATTACCGAATTCGAGGAAAAACCGAAGCACCCGAAGAGCAATCTGGCCTCCATGGGCGTTTACATCTTTACGTGGAAAGTGCTGCGCGAATACCTGATCGCGGATGAAAAGGACCCGAATTCGAAAAACGATTTCGGCAAAAACATCATCCCGAACATGCTGAGCGATCATCAGGTCATGCTCGCCTATCCCTTCGAGAGCTACTGGAAGGACGTCGGCACGATCGCGAGCCTGTGGGAGGCGAACATGGATCTTCTTAAGGTGCCGCCGGAGTTCGATTTGAACGACTCGCGCTGGAAGATCTACGCGCGCAGCCCGATCATGCCGCCGCATTTCATCGGCTCCGACGCGGTCGTCGAGCGGTCGATGATCGCCGAGGGCTGCGAGGTCAACGGCAGCGTGCGCGGCAGCGTGCTGTTTGCGGGCGTGTGCATTGAGGACGGCGCGCTGATTGAGGACAGCGTGATCATGCCGAACACGGTCGTGAAATCCGGCGCGATCATCCGGCGCGCGATCGTCGCGGAAAACTGCGTCATCGGCAAAAACGCGATCGTCGGCGCGGAAATGGGCGATATCGCTCTGATTGGTCAGGACACGCAGCTGCCCGAAAACTACACCGTCGCGGCGGGCGATCAGGTGGACACGGACATCATCAAAAAGAGGGAGGCCGAAGCGCAATGAGTGACGTAATGGGCATTATCTACACCTCGAAGGACGATTTCAAGCTCCGCGAGCTGACGGCCTATCGCGCGGTGGCCGCCCTTCCCGTCGCCGGCCGCTATCGCATTATCGATTTTACGCTTTCGAATCTGGTCAATTCCGGCGTGCGCAACGTGGGCGTGATCGCGCAGCGAAACTATCATTCGCTGATGGATCATCTCGGCTCCGGCAAGGAATGGGATCTGCACACGCGCAACAACGGCCTGTTCATCCTTCCGCCGTTCCTGACCAGCGACAACGGCGGCGAATACTCCGGCGTGGTCGAGGCGCTGCGCAGCAATTTCGATTACCTGCGCCGTTCGCAGCAGAAATACGCCATCCTGACCAGCAGCGATTACATCATGAACGTGTCGTTCGAGCCGATGATCGAGCAGCACATTCGCACCGGCGCGGACGTGACGCTGATGTACCGCAAGGTTTCGCCGCGCGATCCCGATTACGCGAACCTCTCGCAGCGGTCGAACACGTATATCGACGTTTCGCCCGAGGACGGCATCGTGCGCGATATGGAAGTGCACCCGAACGCGGCGAGCTATGACAACCTTTATCTCGAGGTCATGCTGATCAAGCGCACGCTGCTGATTCACCTGATCAACCAGTCGGTCGCGCACGGCGGCGTTTCGGTCACGAAGGACATTTTGAGCCCGTTCATCCGCTCGGGTTCGCTGAAGGTCATGGGCTATCGCATGGACGGCTATTACCGCCGAATCGAGAATATCAAGAGCTATTTCAACTTCAATCTCGATCTCCTGGGCGGCGACGTGCGCCGCGAGCTGTTCGGCAAAAACCCGATCTATACCAAGACCCGCGACGACGTGCCCGCGATTTACCGCGAGGGCGCGCAGGTGCGCAATTCGCTGGTCGCGGACGGCTGCATCGTCGAAGGCAGCGTGGAAAACTGCGTGCTGTTCCGCGGCGTGCACATCGGCCGCGGCGCGTGTCTGAAGAACTGCATCGTGATGCAGGACAGCGAAATCGGCGAATATGCCGAGCTGGAGAATGCGATTCTGGACAAGGTCGTTACCGTGCGCCGGGGCGAGCGGCTGATTGCGCCGAAGCAGTACCCGATCGTGGTCGGCAAGGCGGTAACCGTGTAAGGAGGAAATCAGAGTATGAAGATTCTGTTCGCAGCGTCGGAATGCGTGCCGTTCGTCAAGACGGGCGGGCTTGCGGATGTGGTCGGCGCGCTGCCGAAGGAGCTTTGCAAAAACGGCGCGGACGTCCGCGTGATTCTTCCGCTGTACCGCACGATCGGCGCGGAATGGCGCGAGAAAATGGAATTCATCACCAGCTTTTACGTCGATCTCGGCTGGCGGCACCAGTATGTCGGGCTGTTTAAGCTCGCGCTGGAGGGCGTAACGTATTATTTCGTCGACAATCTGCAGTATTTCGATCGCGAATACGTCTACGGCATGGGCGGCGACGAGGGCGAGCGATTCGCCTATTTCGCGCGTGCGGTGCTCGAGGCGCTGCCGAAGCTCGATTTCATTCCGGACGTGCTGCATTGTCACGACTGGCAGACCGGCATGATCCCCGCGCTGTACAAGGCGCAGTATCGCCAGCTGGAGCTGTACAAAAACATCAAAACCGTATTCACGATTCACAACCTGAAGTTCCAGGGCGTTTTTCCGATCGGCGGGATTGAGAACCTGCTCTCCCTGGGCGATTGGGCGTACACGTCCGCGAATCTCGAATTCTTCGGCATGTGCTCGTTCATGAAGGGCGGCCTCGTGTTCGCCGACGAAATCACCACCGTCAGCCCCGCGTATGCCGAGGAAATCCAGACCGCGTATTACGGCGAGCGTCTGGACGGACTGCTTCGCGCGCGCGTCGATCATCTCTGCGGCATTCTCAACGGCATTGATGTAACCGCCTATGATCCGGAGCGCGATCCGGCGATTGAGAAGAATTACACCTTCGAGACGTTCGACCTGAAAAAGGAGGACAAGCTGGCCCTGCAGCGCGAACTGGGGCTGAAGGAAGACGCGTCCGCGCCGATCATCGGCATGGTCAGCCGCCTTTCCGGGCAGAAAGGCTTTGATCTGGTCGAATGCGTGCTCAACGAGATTATGTCCACCGGCGCGCAGCTGGCGGTGCTCGGCATGGGCGAAAGCAAATATGTCGATCTGTTCAGCTGGGCGCAATGGAAGTATCCCGGCCAGGTTGCCGCGCGCTTCCAGATGAACGAGGCGCTCGCCCACCGCATTTACGCGGGCTGCGACCTGTTCCTGATGCCGTCGATGTTCGAGCCGTGCGGCCTTTCGCAGCTGATTGCGCTGCGCTATGGCACGTTGCCGATTGCGCGCGAGACGGGTGGTCTGCGCGACACGGTGCTTTCCTACAACGAATTCACCGGCGATGGAAACGGATTTACATTCCTGAATTACAACGCGCACGACATGCTGCACGTGATTGAGCGCGCAGTTCGCATGTACCACGACGATCGCGCGACGTTTGACTTCCTGGCCAAACGCGCGATGCAGGGCCTGTACGGCTGGGATCAGTCGGCGCAGCAATACATGCGGCTCTATCGCGATCTGACCGGCGCTCCCGAGGAAGTGCCCGCCAAAGCGCCGGAGGCTCCGGCAAAAAAGGAAGAAGCGCCGAAGAAGCCCCGCGCGCCGCGCAAAAAGAAGGATGAATCGGCCGCACCCGCCGAAAAGAAGCCGCGCGCGCCGCGAAAGAAGAAAACGGAAGAATAATCCCGCCGAGACGCCCGACATGGGCGTCTTTGGTCTGAATCAAAAAGGAGAACCCTATGGACAATCGCGATCAAATTATTCAAGCGCAGCTCGACGTAATCGGCACGCTGATCAACCACAATTTAAGCCGCATGTCGGACGATTTCTGGGGCGCGCCCGCCGCACCGAAAACCGAAGATCCTAAAACCGCTGCGGCCGAGGAAAAAAAGCCCGATGCCGAGCCGGAAATTCCGGAAAAGGAGGATATCGAGGCGCTGAAGGCGGAGCTCAATGAGCTGATCGGCCTCGCCGGCGTAAAGCGCGAGGTCAACAACCTGATCAACATGGTCACCGTGCACAATCTGCGCAGGGAAAACGGCCTCAAGACGGTAGACATGTCGCTGCACATGGTGTTCTCCGGCAATCCCGGCACCGGCAAAACGATGATTGCGCGATTGATGGCGCGCATTTACCGCAGTCTCGGCGTGCTTTCAAAGGGCCAGCTGGTCGAGGTGGATCGCTCCGGGCTGGTCGCGGGCTATGTCGGGCAGACGGCGACCAAGACGGCCGAGGTGGCCAAAAAGGCTGTCGGCGGCGTGCTGTTTATCGACGAGGCGTACACTTTGACCTCCGGCAAGGGCGAAAACGATTTCGGCCAGGAGGCGGTCGACACGCTCCTGAAGGCGATGGAGGATCAGCGCGAGGATCTCGTGGTCATCGTCGCGGGTTACGACGGGCTGATGGACAGGTTCATTCATTCCAACCCCGGCCTCGAATCGCGATTCAACCGGTATCTGCATTTCGATGATTACACGATCGACGAAATGATGGCGATTCTGGAGCTGCAGCTGAAAAAGGGCCAGTACACGCTGACCGAAGGCGCGCGCAATGCGGTGCGCGAATACATCGAGCTCGCGAACACCGGCTCGATCGCATTCGGAAACGCGCGCGGCGTGCGCAATATCTTCGAACGCCTGCTCGTCGCGCAGGCCAATCGCCTGGCCACGCTGGAGACGCCGACGAAGGATGCGCTGATGGAGATTACGGAAGCGGACGTTGCCGCTGCGGAAGCGTCCGACGAGAAGATCGCGCAGGCGCGCCGTCAAAAGGATGCGGAGGCGCAGCTGATGCAATCGCTGAGCGATTTGAAGGAATCGATCGACGCGCAGAAGGAGTCGGAATAAAAAACAAAGGGCTCGCGAGAAAATCACGGGCCTTTTGCATAACAAAAGGGAGCCATGCTTTTGACATTGCTCCCCTTTATAATTACTTTGCGAGCGCCTTCTTCGCATCTTCCGCCAGAGCCGCGAACGCGGTCGGATCGGAAATCGCGAGCTCGGCCAGCATCTTGCGGTTGATATCCACGCCGGCGACCTTCAGGCCGTTCATCAGGCGGGAATAGCTCAGACCGTTCAGACGGGCTGCTGCGTTGATACGGGCAATCCACAGGCTGCGGAAGTCACGCTTCTTCTGCTTGCGGCCAATGTACGCATAGCGCAGAGAACGGCGAACCTGTTCGCTGGCGGCGCGATACTGCTTGCTCTTCGCTCCGAAGTAACCCTTCGCGAGCTTCATTACCTTGCGCTTTTTCTTCTGTGCGTTAACTGCACGCTTTACTCTTGCCATTCTTGATTCGCCTCCTTACTTATACGGAATCAGTTTCTTCATGGTGCGTCCTTCGGTGGTGGTCAGGAACGCGGCCTTGCGAAGATTACGGGTACGCTTGGTGGGCTTCTTGGTCAGGATATGACGCTTGAAGGCCTGTGCACGCTTGACCTTGCCGGTCTTGGTGAGATTAAAGCGCTTCGCGGCGCCCTTATGCGTTTTCTGCTTAGGCATTTGAGTTTTCCTCCTCTCATCGTCGGTATGCGTTAATTCGCATCCTTAGGACTGATCATCATCGACATGTTTCTGCCCTCAATCTGAGGAGCCTTGTCGACGGTGCCGTACTCCTTAATCCGTTCCGCGAACTCGGTCATCACCTGACGACCAATCTCGGAATGCGTGATCTGGCGACCACGGAAGCGAATCGTAGCCTTGACTTTGTTGCCATCCTTGAGAAACTTGATTGCGTTCTTGAGCTTCACGTCGATATCGTGGTCCTCAATCGTGGCCGACAGGCGCACCTCTTTAACGGTAATGACCCTCTGATTCTTGCGGAATTCGCGCTCCTTCTTGGACTGCTCAAAGCGATACTTTCCGTAGTCCATGATCTTGCATACCGGCGGTCGGGCCTGCGGAGCAATCTTGACCAAATCAAGCTGCATTTCCTCCGCCATGTCCAGCGCCTGCTTTACGGGCATTACGCCCAGCTGCGCGCCATTCTGATCCACAACTCGAACCTCGCGATCGCGGATCTCCTCGTTAATCATGAGATCGTTAATACCGATGCACCTCCCAGACAATTCGCTACATATGAAAAAAAGAGTCGCGCAGCGCGCCACTCCTCGGCCAATCCTGATCGGACTGTTCGTTACGAACCATTGCAACGTTCATCGCAAGGTGAGAAGACACGGCGCTTCTGCTTTACTTGAATATTATAGCATGCCGCGCCCGGCGTTTCAAGATAATTTTCCGTTAAATTCCGGGGAGAACCCTTCGGCTCTCCCCTCCTTTATGCAATTTCAGCAGCGCCGTCTTCCGCAATCGCGGCCGCAGCGCGGCGGATCGCGGTGCACGCAGATCGACAGATTGCCGCACGCGTCCACCGACAGCGTGACCGACGCGCATTCGCCCGGACAGCACGGATTTTCCAAACGCACCGTCTGGGTGGAACACGGTTCGCCGCCCGGCCGCCTTCCGTCGCCGAAAAGCGGAATCTGATAGCAGCCGCAGCCCGGACGTCGCTCTCCGGGATAGAGCGGCATTCTTTCCCAGCCCATATTACGCACTCCTTCCCTGTTAATCGGTCGATTCGACCAGTTCTTCCTATGCAATCAGCCGCTTTTGCGTTCCCGGATTGCATATTTCAGGGAAATATGATATACTATATGCAGGAATAATTGCGTAAAGGACTGACCCGAACATGAATCGCAAGCTGCACCCCGAGGTCAAAAACGCGCTTCTGATCATTGCCGGACTGCTCTGCAGCTCCGCCGCGTACAATCTGTATCTGATTCCGAACAACATCGCCGCCGGCGGCTTTACCGGAATTGGGCAGCTGGTTAACCATTTTGCGGATATCAGCGTCGGCACCGTGAGCATCCTATTGAACGTACCGCTGTTTCTGCTGTCGCTGAAATCGCTGGGGCTGCGGTTCGGGCTGCGGTCGCTGATTGCGATGTTCGGCCTTTCCCTTTTGATCGACCATCTTCCGCTGCCCGCCGCGACAAACGACATGCTGCTCGCGTGCATCTTCGGCGGCGCGCTGGCCGGACTCGGCTTCGGCCTCGTGCTCCGCGGAAGCGCCACCACCGGCGGCTCGGACATGCTGGCCTCGCTGATTCACCGGCACATCCCGTTTATTCGCGTCAGCGTGGGCATTTTTGCCGTAGACGGACTGGTGATTTTCGCCTCGGCTTTCGTGTTCGACCAGCAGGCGGCGATGTATGCGCTGATCTGCACGTTTTTGATGAACGTCGTGGTCGATCTGGTGCTGGAGGGCCCGAACAGCGCGACCTCGTATTTCGTGATTTCTGCGCATTCGGACGAAATTGCCCGGCGCGTGATGGAGCAAATGGACCGCGGTGTCACCGCGTTTTACGCCAAGGGCATGTACAGCGGCGAGGACAAGCAGGTGCTGCTGTGCGTCGTCAACCGCTTTGAATCGGTTCTGCTGCGCAAAATCGTGTTCGCCATCGATCCGAAGGCATTTGTAATCGCCAACAAGGTGCACGAGGTGCTCGGCGAGGGCTTCAAAACGCACGATTAACTTTAAAAAACTCCGCATTTGCGGAGCTTTTTCTCTTAAAACAGCCGGCTCAGCCATTCGGCGATCGGCAGATAGGCGCACGGAATCAGTATCGCCGGCAGCAGATTGCCCACGCGAATGCGCTCGCGCGTGGCCTCGAGCATGTTCAAGCTCAGCGCGACGATCAGCAGCGAGCCGACCGCAGACATCTCCTGAATCAGCGCGTCCGTCATCACCGGCTCGAGCATGCCGGCCAGCAGTGCGATTCCGCCCTGATAAATCGTGAGCGGAATGGCCGAAAACGCAACGCCGATGCCGAGCGTCGAGGCGAAAATCAGTGCCGATACACCGTCGAGCACGGCCTTTGCAATCAGCGTGTCCGCCTTTCCCGTAAGGCCCGCCTCCAGCGAGCCGACCACCGCCATTGCACCCACCGAAAACAGCAGCGTCGCGTTCACGAAGCCCGCCGCGAAGCCGGTATCGCCCTTTGCAAATCGCTTTTGCGCCCATTCGCCCATGTGGTTCAGGCCGTCCTCGATGTGCAGCAGCTCGCCCAATAACGCGCCGATCACGATCGACACGATCGCGATCATCACGCTCGAGGTCTTGATCGCGCCGCTGACGCCGATCAGCATCACGCATAGCGCCAGTCCAGCGTGAATCGTCTTGCGATAGCGCTCCTGAATGCCGCCGCGCAGCAGCGTTCCCAGAATGCCGCCGATCACGACCGTCGCGCAGTTTACCCATACGCCAATCATAATTCTCTCTCCTTAGAATCCAGTTCGCAGTGCCTGATTACAGCGTCCGCGCGTACAAAACATACTCCCCGACACATCGAAAGCCGAGCGCCTGCAGGGCGTTTCTTTCCTCCGCGCTGCAGAGATAGGTCAAATACTTCGCCCCAACGCGCTTGCATTCGCCGAGAGCGGCGTTCAGCAATTCGCGAAGCGCATCCTCCCGCAGCGTCCCATCGGCAAACGCCGTTCCATAGATCTCAAAATAGCCGTTTTCGCCCGTCAAATACACCGCGGCAACGGGCTTGTCGCCTCGGTTGCACACAAAAACCATCCAATCGTCGAGCGCTGCAAAAATGCGATCGCAGTTCCAATAGGCGTCGGACTCCGCAGGATAAACCGCGCGGAATTTATCGAAATTGGAGCGGTCGATCCTTTCGATCTCCCGCGCGCAAGCCGCCGGCGCATAGTTTTCAAAGAAAAAGGAATGGGTCCAGGCCCGCTCCACGCAATCAAAACCGCGCGATTCGAGAAAACGAACGGCCTCGCGGTTTTCGCCGGGACAGCCGAAATACGCCGTATACCCGGCAAATCGTTTCTCCAACCTGCTCAGCAGCTCGCTCAGCGCCTGCTCCGCGCCCTTTCGAATATTGCAGCCGTCGATTTGGAGATATCGATCCTCCGGAATCCAGAAATACGAGATCCAGCCCTCGACATTTCCGTCCAGAACGAACAGCAAAAGCTCCGATCGCTCGCCCGTCAGCGCATTTTGCGCGGCCGCCAGAAAATCCGCCTTCGTTTTGATGCCGTCGCCGTAGGTCGGATAGCACGACTGCGCGGGATTCAGCGCAACCGCGTAAAACAAATCACCATATTTCCGGATGTCCTCGCCCGCAGCGTTCGTCAGCATCGCTTTTCTCCCCATTCGTCCAAATCAAGCTCGTCTCAACCCGAAATCTCGCCCATTCGCGCGGCATGGAACAGGAATTGCTGCGCGATTCCGGCGTTTTTGCCGAGAATTTCCCTTGCGCGGCGCGCGAGAAGCGTGCGGTTCGCCTCCCTTTCGCCGAGCCAGCCCGCGATCAGCCGCGCCATCCACACGTCGACGGGCAGCGCTTCTGAATGCCGGCAGCCGAACAGCAGCACGCAATCGGCCACCTTGTCGCCCACGCCGGGCAGCTCGATCAGCCTCCGGTGCGCCTCCGCGTATTCCATGCTCGAAAGCGCATTCAGATCAAAGCCGTCGGCCACGCGCCGCGCCGTCTGAATCAGATACGGCGCTCGATAGCCGGTTCCCAGCGCGCGCAGTGTTTCCTCCGGGCAATTCGCAAGTCTTTCCGGCCCCGGCATTGCAAACAGCGCGCCGCGCGGCGTATCAAACCGCTCGCCCAGGTTCGTTTGCAGCGCCAGGCAGAGCTTTCGGATGCGCGAGACATTGTTGTTTGCCGACAGGATGAAGCTGACCAGCGCCTCCCACGGCGGCTGATTCAGCACCCGCAGCCCCGGATGCGATTCAATCGCGCTGCGAACGATCGGGATCGCCTCGTATTCGCGCGCAATCGCCGCATAATCGCAGTTCAGATCGAGATAATCGCGCAAAAACGCGCGCCCGCCGCCCTCCGCAATCGCGCCGCATTCATCCTGCGCCAGCCAGACCGGTTCCCGGTTAAGCACCGCGCCGAATGCGTCGCCCGCACGCGTCCAGCGGAAGCACTGCGCGCTGTCGATCAGCGTCAGCCCTAAATCGATCTTCTCGTTTCCGATTCTCATGGATAACAAACCCCGCTCTACGAAAAGAACGCGCCGCATTCGCGACACGTTCCTTTGCTTTATACGCGCTTATTCAGCCGCAGCTTCCGTAGCCGGATAGATGCTGACCTGCTTGCGCTTCTTGTCGTAGCGCTCGAACTTCACAACGCCATCCATCTTTGCGTACAGAGTATCGTCATCACCGATGCCGACGTTCTTGCCCGGATGGAACTGCGTGCCACGCTGACGCACGAGAATGTTGCCCGCGAGGACGAACTGACCGTCATAGCGCTTTACGCCAAGGCGCTGCGCATGGCTGTCACGGCCGTTACGGGAGGAGCCCATTCCCTTCTTGTGAGCGAAGAGCTGAAGATTCATCTTGAACATGTGCTTTACCTCCGTTCCTTGAAGATAATACGGACATTTAAGGGAAATTCCCTCTCTACTGCCTGAAGCCCTTCCAGCAGCGTAATCAGCAACAGCTGCGCCAATTCAAGCTGCTCGTCCGTGACCTCCGGCGTCAATCTTGCTTCAATGAACGCTCGAAAATCGTCCTGTTCAAACATCACCGGCGCTTTCAGGACGTTTTTCAGCCCGTTCAGCGTCGATTGGGTCAATGCCGATACCGCCGCACAGACGATGTCCGCGCCTGCATAGCCATATCCGCTGTGTCCCTCCGCCTGATAACCGATTAGAGCGCCGTCAGACCGCCTGAAAAATGTGACAGTCGTTCCCTGAAAGGAATCAGGCGTTGATCGCCGTGATTTCAATCTTGGTGTAGGGCTGACGATGGCCCTGCTTTTTGCGCTCATTCTTCTTGGCCTTGTACTTATAGACGACGATCTTGCGGCTCTTCACCTGCGCCAGAACCTTGCCCTCGACCTTCGCGCCCGCTACCGTGGGAGCGCCGATCGTAGTCTTTTCGCCATCGCTCACGAGCAGTACCTCATCGAAAGTTACCGCTTCGTCCGCCTGAGAGTTGATCTTCTCTACAAAGATCACGTCGCCCTGCTGAACACGGTACTGCTTGCCACCGGTCTTAATGACTGCGTACACGCGTTGCACCTCCTATACAAAAATCTCGCCGGAACTGGGCAGCATTTACATGCATTTCAAAGCCGATTCCGAGCGGCTTACCCGTGAATTATACACTTTTCGCGCCGAATTGTCAATATAAAAGCGAATTGAACCCGAAATATAACATTATCGGCCGGCATAGACGCAGATTCCCTCGACCATTCCCTGAACGAGCTTCGCCTGATACTCCGGATCGTTCAGAAGCACGTCCTCCTCCGGGTTGCTCATATAGCCCATTTCGACCATCACGCACGGGACGGTCGACCAATTCTGGCCGGTATAGGTATCGCGCTTGTGAATGCCGTGGTCGTGCGCGCCGGTCGCGGCGATCAGCTCCGGCATCATCGCCTCGGCAACCGCGAGCGAGGATTCGGCAATATCGCCGGTTTTCGTGACGTACAGCCCGATTCCGCGATCGGATTTCTTCTCCGATCCGTTGCAATGGATGCGCAGCACGAGATCCACGCCCAGCGCGTTCATCATCTGCGCGCGCTCGAGGTTGGAAATGTCGACCTCGTTCGTCTCGCGTGTCATATACACCTCGCAGCCAAGCGTCTCCAGCGCGTCGCGCAGCTGCAGCGACACCTCGAGATTGACCTGGTATTCCGGGACGCGCGTCTTAACGCCCTGCGTACCGGACGCGACCTTGTCCTTCGTCTTCTTCGAATTCGGTGCAATCGGCTCCTGCTCGCGATTTGCGTGCTCCTGATGGCCGGGATCGATGCCGATTTTAACGCCGGACAGCCGCCCGATTTCCGTTGGCTGCGGGCTGACGGCCGTTTCCGCGAATGCAATTGAGGTCGCCATGAGCAAAACCCACGCGATTGCGCACAGAAGGACGCGTTTCTTCATATTATTTGCCTCCGATTTCGCCCAGCGCGCTCATCACCCGGCGCAGATCGCCGACGAGCTTGGGCATATCATAGAGCCAAATCGACCCGAACGGCGCGCCGAGCAGCACCTCGATCGCGTCGCGATAGGCATGCACCTGATCCGTAATTTCGATAATGGAATCGAGATTTTCCGGATCCTGCGAAAGCAACGCGCACGCCGAATCGTTCAGATCGTCCGCCATGCGCAGCACAATCTCGCCCGCGCGGTTCGGATAGCGCACGCACAGCGTTCCCGCAGCAATTCCGTCCGCAATCACGCCGTTCATATAGGCAAGCAGCTGCTCGCGCGCGGTTTTCCGCAGCGATTCGCATAATTTCGCGTCGCCCTCACCCTGATAACACAGCCGAAGCATCATCGCGGCGTATTGCGTATCGCCCCAATCAAATAGCCCCACCATGCTCAGCAGCCGATTCAGCTTATCCATTGGACGAACGCGGCCGGCGTAAAGTTCCGGCTCCGCGCGGCGAAGGCGCTCTGCAATGCGCTTTTCGCAGATTTCGCGCAAAACCGCCTCCTTAGAGGGAAAATAATGATAAAACCCGCCCTTGGAGAGCTTCAGCACGTCCAGTATGTCCTGAATGCTCGTCGATTCATAGCCATCCTCGAAAAACAGCTTTTCCGCCGCAATCAGGATCTCGTCGCGCATCAAATCGCCCTTTTTCATGCGCATTTTCACCATCCTTCGGCTGTATTATACCAAAACCGACTCAGGTCTGTCAATGTTTGCCGCGCTTTTCGCTCTTGCGAACCGGCTTCGCCCTTCCGGAATCCGCCGACCTGCTGCGGCTTCGATTTGCGGCAGCCTTATGTTTTCCACCGTCTGCATTCTGTTTTGCACCGCTATTCGTCTGTTTTCCGCCGTCTTTAGTCTGTTTATGTGCAGAATCCGGTCTGTTTTTGAGGTATGGCGGCACGAGGCAATCGCGATCCCAGCCGATCAGATCCTCGCGATGCGCCTTGCGAAGCGCTTTCACCACCAGATCGTGATTGTACGGCTTGTTGTACTGCATCAGCGCGCGCTGCATCGCCTTTTCGTTTGGATCGCGCGGAACATAGACCTCCGTCATATCGCGCGGATCGAGGCCGGTAAAGAACATCGCGGTCGACAGCGTGCCGGGCGTGGGATAAAAATCCTGCACCTGATCGGGATGCTGGCCGGTTTTCTTCATATATTGCGCGAGCAGAATGGCGTCATCGAGCGTACAGCCGGGATGGCTGGACATGAAATACGGCACCAGATACTGCTTCAGACCGAGCTTTTCATTCGCCTGCTGATAGCGGCGGACGAATTCATTGTAGACCTCGACCTTCGGCTTGCCCATGTATTTCAGCACGTTCGGGCTGACATGCTCGGGCGCGACCTTGAGCTGGCCGGACACATGATGGCGAACGAGCTCGTTCAAAAAGCCGCTCTTTTTATCGGCAAGCAGGTAATCAAAGCGAATTCCGGAGCGGATGAACACCTTTTTCACGCCCGGAAGCGCGCGCAGACCGCGGAGAATGTCGATATACTCCGTGTGATCGGCGCGCATATTCGGGCAGGGCTCCGGAAACAGGCATTGCCGTCCCTTGCACGCGCCGGATTTGAGCTGTTTGGCGCAGGCGGGCTTGCGAAAATTCGCCGTTGGGCCGCCCACATCGTGAATATAGCCCTTGAAATCCGGATCCTTCGCGAGAATTTTGCCCTCTTCGAGAATGGATTCCTTGCTGCGCGAGGTCACGATGCGCCCCTGATGAAAGGTGAGCGCGCAAAAATTGCACGCGCCGAAGCATCCGCGGACGGACGCAATCGAGAATTTCACCTCTTCAATCGCGGGAATGCCGCCGAGCGGCTGGTACATCGGGTGATACGTCCGCTGATACGGCAGCGCGTACACGCGATCGAGCTCCGCCTCCGTCAGCGGCAGATCCGGCACGTTCTGCAGCAGCACCTTTTTGCCGTGGCGCTGCGCGATGGGCTTTCCGCGCACGGGGTCCTGCTGGTCGTATTGCGTCTTGAACGCCTCGGCATACGCGCGCTTGTCCTTTGCGACAATCTCCTCCGCCGCGATTTCGATAAAGCCCTCCGGCACGTCCGACGCCATTACGCAGGTGCCCGGAACGCGCATTTCGGCAAAATCGCGGCCCTCCTTCATCCATTCGGCGACGCGCAGGATCGACCGCTCGCCCATGCCGAACATCAGCACGTTCGCGCCGCTGTCGACCAGAATGGAATTGCGAACGCGATCGTCCCAATAATCGTAATGCGCAAACCGCCGCAGCGACGCTTCCACGCCACCGATCGCGATCGGAACCGCGCCATAGGCCTGGCGAATGCGATTGCAATACACGATCGTCGCGCGATCGGGGCGAAATCCGGCCTTGCCGCCGGGCGCATACGCATCCTCGCTGCGCTTCTTTTTCGCGGCCGTATAGTGATTGACCATCGAATCGATCACGCCCGCGGTCACGAGAAAGCCGATTTTCGGCCTGCCGAAGCGCTTGAACGGCTCGCAATCATGCCAGTCCGGCTGCGGAAGAATCGCGACGCGATAGCCCGCCGCCTCCAGCACGCGCGAGATAATCGCCAGTCCAAACGACGGATGATCGACATACGCGTCGCCCGTGACATACACGAAATCCGGCGCGTCCCAGCCGCGCGCGCGCACCTCCTCCGGCGTTACCGGCAGAAATCCATGCTTCATGCGTTCGCCTCCGGCAGTTTTTCTCCGTTCTTGCCCATTTCAAGAAACTCCTTTTGCACCTTGCGCATCACGGCGATCGCCTCCTGCAGCAGCGCCTCGGGCGCGTCGCTCTTTCCGGTGAATCGCAGGATCGGCGGATTGCAGCCGAGCACCGTAATTTCCGGATGCTGGCGCACCGCGGTTAAAACACGCAGCATGTCGATATCCGCCGAAATCGAGAACCGCATCGAAAGCGTATTCCCCTTCTGCGTGACATAATCGATTGCGAGGCTTGAGCACACCGCGCGCAGACTCGAAATGTGGATCAGGTTCATGACCGGCTGGCTCAGATCGCCGAAGCGGTCGATCAATTCGTCCACCAGATCGTCGCCGCTCTCTTCGGACTGGATCGACGCGATCTTTTTGTACATTTCCAGCCGCATCAGGTCGTCGGAGACGTATTCCTTCGGCAGATACGCGTCCAGCTTCACATCCACGCGCGTATCAATATCGCCCATCGAAACGTCGCCGCGCATTTCGCGAATGGTTTCCTCGATCATCTTGACATACAGATCATAGCCGACCGAGGCCATAAAGCCGCTCTGCTCGGAGCCGAGCAGGTTGCCCGCGCCGCGAATCTCCAGATCGCGCATCGCAATTCTGAATCCGGAGCCGAATTCGGTAAATTCGCGAATGGCCGCGAGCCGCCGGTCGGCCGTTTCGGTCAGCACCTTGTTGGGATTGACCGTCAAATACGCATACGCCAGCCGATTGCTTCTTCCGACGCGCCCGCGAAGCTGATACAGCTGCGCAAGGCCGAATCGATCCGCATCGCACACGATCAGCGTATTCGCGCGCGGCACGTCCAGGCCCGCCTCGATAATCGTCGTGCACAGCAGCACGTCGAACTTGCCCTCGTAAAAGTCCAGCATCACGTCTTCCAGCGCGTGCTCGCGCATCTGGCCGTGGCCCACCGCAATGCGCGCCTCCGGAACCAGCTTTTTCAGCCGCGCATACATGACCTCGATGCTCTGAACGCGGTTGTGCAGCACATACACCTGTCCGCCGCGCGCAAGCTCGCGCAAAATCGCGTCGCGCACCAGCCCGTCCGAGTATTCCACGACGTAGGTCTGCACCGGATAGCGCTCTTCCGGCGGCGACTGCAGCAGGCTCATATCGCGAATGCCGACCATCGACATGTGCAGCGTGCGCGGTATCGGCGTGGCCGTGAGCGTCAGCACGTCCAGCGACTGCTTCATCTTCTTGATGGCTTCCTTGTGATTCACGCCGAAGCGCTGTTCCTCATCCACCACCAGCAGGCCGAGGTTTTTGAATTGCACGTCCTTCGCCAGCAGCCGATGCGTGCCGACGATTACGTCGATTTCGCCGGATTCGAGCTTTTTCAGAATCTGCTTCTGCTCGGCGGCGGTTTTGAATCGGCTGATCATCTCGACGCGCACCGGAAAATGGCCGAAGCGCGCCTTCATGGTGTTGAAATGCTGCTGAACGAGAATCGTGGTCGGCGCGAGCATCGCCGCCTGCTTTCCGCCCATGACGGCCTTGAAGATCGCGCGCAGCGCTACCTCCGTCTTGCCATAGCCCACGTCGCCGCAGAGCAGGCGATCCATCGCGCGGTTCGATTCCATATCGCGCTTGATGTCCTCGATTGCGGCCAGCTGATCGGGCGTTTCCTCATAGGGGAAACTGTCCTCGAATTCGCGCTGCCAGGGCGTATCCGGCTCGAACGCATGGCCGGGCAGCGCCTCGCGCTGCGCATAGAGCTTTAAAAGGTCGCCCGCAATCTGCTGAATGGACTGTTTGACCTTGCTCTTCTGCCGCTGCCATTCGCCGCCGGACAGGCGGTTGAGCTTCGGCGCGTTGCCCTCGGAGCCGATGTATTTCTGAACGCGATCGAGCTGATCCGTCGGAACATACAGCTTATCCGAGCCCTGATAGCTGATGTGCAGAAAATCGCGATACGTGCCCTCGCTCGCGAGCCGCACCGTGCCCATGTACTGGCCGATGCCGTAGTTCTCGTGAACGACATAATCGCCGACGCGCAAATCGGTAAATGCGCTGATTTTTTCGCCGCTCGGCGCGCGCGTGCGGCTCTTCTGGCGATTTACGCCGAAGATGTCCGACTCAGCAACCACCGCCAGCCGAATTTCCGGATACAGAAAGCCGCGTCCGAGCGTAATCGGCAGAATCGCCGGCTCTCCGGGCTGAAGCTCCGCCGGAATCTCTTCCATGAACGACGCGCGCGCTTCCTGCTCCGCAAGCGCCTTTTCCAATCGTTCGCCGCGCGCCTTGCCGCCGGCGAGCAGCGCAACCCGCCAACCGTCCGCGGTCCATGTCTTAACGTCCGCAGCGAGCTCGCGAATATTGGAGGCGTACGCCATCGCGTTGCGCGCCTCGATTTTAATCAGATGATCCAGCCGGAAGTCGTTCTCCGTGCGCTGGAAGGTCGAGGTAATCATCCGGCTCAGGCCGTCCATCCGGACGAGCGCCGCGTCGTAGGGAATCAGCAGCTCCGCCTGAATCGGCAGCGCCTCTTCGCGCTCGAGCGCCGCGCGATACTGCTCGCGGAATTCGAGATCGCGGTTTTCGCACCGCTCGCGCAGCTTTTCCGGCTGATCGAGAATGATTATCGGGTTTTCGAGATAGTCCTGCGGCAATGCCGAATAATTCAAAAGCACCGGCAGCAGCGAATCCGCCGCATCGAAATAGCGCCCGCTCTCCAGCGCCTCGAGCACGGACGCATAATTGCGTGTCAGCGGCCGCGAGGGCATGGATTTGTCGCGCGCGGCTTCCTCGTCGTCCTCGGTCTGCTTTAAGAATTCATCAAACGGCTGAAGATCGAATTGTTCCTCGATCTTCTTCTGGCGGCTCGGTTTTTTCGCGTCCGCACCCGCCTGCAGCTGCCTGCGCAGCGCGTGCGCCGCCACCAGCCCGTCGTCGCCCTCCAGCAGAATCTCCGCCGCCGGATACAGCCGCAGCGACGAGCGCTTCGAGATGGAGCGCTGGGTCATGACGTCGAAGCTGCGAATGGAATCGACCTCGTCGTCGAAGAATTCAATGCGCATGGCGTTTGCCTCGCCCACCGGATACACGTCCAGTATGCCGCCGCGCAGCGCGCACTGTCCCCGGCCTTCGACCATCTGCACGCGCTCGTAGCCGGCCTGAACGAGCTTTTCAATCAGCTCGGACGGCTCCATGCGCATCGTTTCGTCGATATCGATTACGTATTTCGAAAAGCGCTCCGGCGGCATCAGGCGATGCTGCAGACAATCGGCGGACACCACCAGCGCCGCCGCCTTGCCGGACACGCAGTCGCCCAGCGCCTCAATGCGCCGAATCGACAGCTCGCGGCTCGACGCCGCGGTTTTCAGGAAGGAAATGTCCCGCGCGGGCAGATTTCGCGCGCCGCCGTCCAGCAGAAGGTTCAGATCCTCCGTCATGCGCTGCGCGTAGAGCTCGTTGGAAACCACGACCAGCGCCGGCCTCCCCAGCGCGCGCACCAGCGCGGCGATTACATGCGCGCGCTGCGTATCGTCCGGGCCGACCAGATAGCGAACGCCCGGTTTTTCCATGGCCTTCGCCAGCTCGCGAAACGAATCCAGAGCGTAAATAGGCTCGAACAGGCAGTTCAACCTGCCGGACAATTCCCGCATACTCCCTCCTATCCCGGCTGAACCGGGTTCAAGAATTGCACTTGGATACAAACTGGCGCGTCTTCTCCACGCCCTCGGAAATCAGCGTCGCCACCGCGTCCGCCGCGTTCATATACGCATCGAACATCGTCTTGCGCAGTTCGGGCGTCGCATAGGTCGCGAGCACCCAGTCCTTCATGTCCCAGCCCTCCGCCGGGCGGCCGATGCCCACGCGCACGCGCGGAAAATCGTCGCGGCCGAGCAAATAAACGATGTTGCGCATGCCGTTGTGCGTTCCGGCGCTGCCGCTCGGGCGGAAGCGCAGCCGGCCCTCCGGGAGGTCGACGTCGTCGTAAACCACGATCAGATGCGACGCGTCCGTCTTATACCAGTTCAGCAGCTGAACCACGCTCTCTCCGGACAGATTCATGAATGTCTGCGGCTGCGCGAGCACCACGCGTTCGCCGCGAATGGTTCCCTCGCCCACGGCCGCCTTGCACATCAGCTTCCGAATCGGGATATCGTATTTCTGCGCGAGAATTTCCGTTACGTCGAAGCCGACGTTGTGCCGCGTATGCTGATATTTTCTGCCGGGATTTCCCAGGCCCACCACGATATACATCCCTCTGCGCGCCTCCAAATTCTCAAGTGTATCAGCTTATTGTAACAAGCGCCGGCGCATGTGTCAAGCGCGATCGTCTTAAAAAGCAATCGCCCGGCGAACGCCCTTTTCCGCGTCCGCCGGGCCGAAACAGGCTCGCTACATCAGATGCTCTTCGCCCTCGTCGAGAATGACCTTCTTTCTCCGCCCGCGCGCGTCCAGGCGCTTGAAATTGCCCAAAACGTCGCTGACGCTCGAGATCACCGCAAACGTATGCGGATAGCCCTTGACGATTTCCGCCAGCTCCGGAAGCTGTCCCTTATTGATGATTACCAGCAGCACGCTCGTTTCATGCGCGCTGAACATGCCCTTTGCGGGCACGAGCGTAGCCGTGTGATGCATGCGGCTGATGATCGCCTCCGAAATCGCCTCCGGATAATCGGTAATGATCTCGCAGCGCACTGCGCTTCTCCGCCCGCGCACCACGCGATCCGACACCGTGCTGGACATAAAGCTGTACAGAATGCACAGAATGACCGGCTCAATCTGATAATCATACACGAAATAGCTCATGCAGGCCACCGCCGCGTTGATGCAGAACGTGATCCAGAAAAAGCCCATCTCGGGATGCTGCTTGTGCACGATCGCGGCCGTAAAATCCATGCCGCCGCTGCAGGTGCTGCAGCGAAGGAGCGTGGAATAAATCGCGCCGTTGATGATGCCGGCCACCAGCGGGCCGAGGATCTTGCTGGTGCCGTTTTCGGTTTCATACGCAAAGCGGCTTAAATCCATATCGCCCAGCACGATCAGCGCCAGCGAAAACGCCGCGACGAACACCATGCTGCGCGTCGCAAACGCCTTTCCGACCTTTACCAGCACGATCAGCGCCAGCGGAATATTGATCAGCAGACTCAAATAGCCCACGTTGATATGAAATACGTACTGGATCATCGTGCAAATGCCGTTCAGGCCCGCCGGCGCGAACCGATTGGGGAACACGAACAGCTGATAATTGAGCGCGCACAGCAGCGCCAATGCGATGATTACCAGATACGTCGTCAGTTTCCTCTGCATTTTCTTTCCCTCATTTTACCTGCGTTTTTTCGCCGTCACGAGCAAATCGCGCGTGCCCGTGATCGGATGGGCGTAGTTTTCCAGCATGGTCTCGATCTCAAAGCCGTTCGCATTCAGGATTTCCCGCAGCTCGGCCGCGTCCAGCGCGCTGTATTCAAACGTCGCGCCGAACATTTCGCCCTTTACGGAGCCGTCGCGCCTTCCGTGCGTAAACAGAAGCCTGCCGCCGGGCCGAAGCCAGCGGGCGATGCGCGGATAGATCTCGCGCTGGCGCTCCTTCTCCACATGCCAGATGGAATCGAACGCAATCGCCGCGTCAAACGGCGCGTCCGGCTCGTATTCCAGCAGATCGCAGACCAGGAATTGCGCCTGCGGAAGCGCTCTTTGCCGCGCGCGGCGAATCATTTCCCGCGAAAAATCGATTCCGGTAACGGCAAATCCACATTTTGCCAGATAGACGTCGATCGGCGCGCCCGTTCCGCAGCCGATATCGAGCACAGCGCCGCCCCGCGGAATGCCAGCGGCAAAATCGACGATGCATGGATCAATTTCTCGCCCGTCGCGCGCCTTCGCCCATTCGGCGCTGATTCGGTCATACGCCTCGCGATTCGGATTCATCCTTTTTCTCCCCCATCCACGCTGCATTATACCACTTTCCCATTCCCGTTTCAATCGCGAATTTGCGCGGAAAATTTCAAAAAAATGGAGAAAGGGTATTGACAAGCCGGGGACAATCGGTTATAATATCATTCGTTGATTGTCGCAGACGCAATCACGCTGAACGCGATTGTGCGGGCGTGGCGGAATTGGCAGACGCGCTGGATTTAGGTTCCAGTGTCGAGAGGCGTATGAGTTCGAGTCTCTTCGCCCGCATCCTTTTCGGTTCGTTCGCTTGAAAGCGGTTGTGCGGTAGTAGCTCAGTTGGTAGAGCGCCACCTTGCCAAGGTGGAGGTCGCGAGTCCGAGTCTCGTCTACCGCT
>CAKUKM010000002.1 GCA_934663595.1 uncultured Clostridia bacterium
AACAAGCGTCTAACTCATTCGAATCTGACTGTTTCTTGTACAGTTTGTCTCTTATCTGTATCGTTTTCAAGGATCGCTCGCATTGGGCTGCTCGCTCAATGCAAGAGTTATTATATCAAAGCCAGCCCTATTTGTCAACTGTTTTTTTCTATTTTCTTGAAGCACAACTAATAGACTTTATTTCGGATTGCAGACACACTATGTTGTGGTTTCCAGCCGTTTTTGACGCTTTTTTCCACGTTTTTCGCCGGCGGCTGGTTTGTTAAGAAATAGCGCAGCTGCGAGCCCAAACAGCGCGGGAACGGCCAATATTGCCGCGGCGAGCGCGGAAATGGCGAGCGCATTTTTTCCTTCCGCGACGTTTGCGCGCCATTTCAGCATGCCTGCGGCGGCCGCCGCCATGATGATCGCGTGCGCGAATCGGGCCGCGAGCATTCTCTCCCGCCGCACGGGGCACGCCTGCAGATTCTGGCCGATGATACACAGGCCCGACCAGCCGCAGACCGCCGCGAGCAGCATAATGCGCGTTCTTTCGGAAAGTTTTGCCGCGGCGAGCGCCCTTGCGCCGGAGGGAAGGTCGAGCGCGCACAATATGCCCGTTCCGATCGCGGGGCGGCGAATGATTTGCGACAATATCGCGGCGATCAGCGCGTACATCGCCATATTGCCGAGCACGATCAGCAGCGTTTTTACCGCGTCCGCCGCGCCGTTTGAGATTTCGAGCTCCGGAAAGGTCGTGGATTCCCGCGAAACGGATCGGCCGCGGGTCGCCAGCAGCATGGCCGTTTGCGAAATCAGCTGCGCGGCGAGCAGAATCGCGCCCTTCGACGCGTCGCCGAGCATCGCGCCGCCGATTCCGGAAACGAGAAAGCCCGCGCCCGGGCCGCAGACGCAGCAGACGATCCGCTCGCGCGTTTTCTGATCGAGGCCGGAGCGCGCGGCCGCGATGGCGCCGGCGGGCGAACCCGCGAGCATGCCGATCACGATCGCCGGCGCGGCGGAACCGGGCAGATGGAACAGCGCTCCGAGTGGGCGGCCGAGCAGACGCTCGTAGGCGCGCATGGATTCGCGGCAGGTCAGCAGCGGCAACAGCAAAAGATAGGGAAACATCGCCGGCGCGACGCTTTCCGCCCATGCGCGCGCCGCGCCCTGAACGGCGTTCAGCGCCGTTTCCGGATAAATCAGCAGCAGTGCGAGCGCAATCAGCGCGAAAATCAGCCTCCGCATGCGTCTCCCCCCTCCTTCAAACGCTATGCCGGGCGCGGGGGAATATGAAAGCGGGCGCTCCTCTTTTTGAAGAAACGCCCGCTCGTTTATTCGGCTTTCAGGAGCACTTCGCCGGAATCGCCCAGCTCCGCGTCCTTCAGATAAAGCCGCAGATCGCCGTTTTCCAGCCATTCGAAGTTCAGCTTCGCCGCGCTGTTTACGCCCTGATAGATTCTGCCCTCCACCTGCGCGTTTTTATTATAGAAAATTCCCGCGACGCGCGGATAGACGGTATAGTAATACCCGAACGCGCCGACCGGATAGTCCTCTTCGCTCTCGAGCTTGTCCTTTTCCGACGGGTCCGTTTCCAGAATATGCGCCTTGCGCGCGTCCATGCGCGCCTTGGTGGCCTCCGCGGTCTCTTCGCTTTCATATCCGGTGTCCACGCCGCGCAGAATGACCGCCTGTTTGCCCGCGGGCGAGGTCAGCACCGCATAGCGGCTCGGCATCAGAAGCGCGCTGTACTGCGAAACCGCGGTCAGCGCATAGGCGCCGCCGATCATGACCACCAGCGCAAGCAGCGCGCCCAGCGCGAACTTGCCCGCGCGGGCCTTGACCTTGCGAATGCCCCACACGCCGGCGATGACCACCAGCGAAAACAGCAACAGCAATACGCCCAGCAGATTCAGATACGACTCAATCAGCGCATATCCGCTGCGATCGAGCACATTGACCACCAGCAAAACCACGGAAAGCACGGCGATATAGCCCATCGCGATCTTTCCCGGAAGCCCCATGGGCTTTCTCGTTTTTTCCGCTTCCATTTCTTCTTCTCCCTTGATTGAATCAGTAAACGCCCTCGTCGTGCAGCTTCTTCAGCGCGCGCACCACATTTTCCCGGTCGGCGCGATACGTAACGCCGAACCAGACCGCCTCCGTCTCCAGCACGCGCACCCGGAGCGCGCCCGAATGAATCAGCGAATCCACCATTTCCGGAAGCAGGCATTCCGCCGTGAGATTGCCCTCCGGGATGTTTTTCAGGAAATTTTCGAAATAGGCGCGCATATCGCGGAACACGGACGGCGTAAAGCCCCAGAAATTCATCGATACCGGCGATTCCGGATCGAGCCGCTTCTCCGCGTCGGCCTCCTCGAATATGCCGCCGTCCTCGCTCTGGCGAATTTTTTTCACCTCGCGCACGCCGGTCAGCATGCCGTTTTGAATCGCGCACAGCCCGCGGGTCACGCTGCCGTTTTTGCTCACGGTGTTTTTCAGGCGATAGCCCATCATCGCGGCACTGCCCTCGACCGCGCCGGAATTCAGAAAATCAAACATCTGCTGAAACGATTCCACGCCGTAATAGTCGTCCGCGTTGATCACCGCGAACGGCTCGGACAAATATTCCTGCGCGCACAGCACGGCGTGCACCGTGCCGAACGGCTTGACTCTCTCCTTCGGAACCGGATAAAACGCCGGAATCGACGAAAAATCCTGCTCCGCATAGCGGACCTCAATGCTCTTTTCCAGCCGGTTTCCGCAGATTTCGCGCATTTTTTCCGCCATGCCGGGCTTGATGATGAAGACCACCTTGTCAAACCCCGCGCGCATCGCGTCGTGAATCGAGTATTCCAGCAGGATCTCGCCGTGCGGGCCCATGCCCTCGACCTGCTTTTCTCCGCCGTAGCGGGACGCCATTCCGGCCGCCATTACGACCAGCGCCGCCTTGCTCACTGCCCTTTACCTCCCCGTGGTGCTGCCAAATCCGCCCTCGCGCACGCCGTCCGCCGCGTCGGAAACAGTAATTCCGAACGGAACGAACACGCCCTGCGCCACAGCGTCGCCCGCATGCACGCTCAGCGCGCGCCCCGTGCGGGAATCGTTGGTCAGCTTAATCATGATATGGCCCTCGTTTTTCGCGCCATAATAATCCGAATCGATAATCCCGACCGTATTGTCCAGCTGCAGCCGGTATTTAAAGCCCAGCCCGCTCCTGGGATACAGCATCAGCACCCAGCCCGCCTCGATCCGCGCGCGCACGCCTGTCGGCATCAGGATCGTCGCGCCGGGCGCGAGCTCAAAATCAAACGGCGCGAAGAAATCGTATCCCGCCGAGCCCGCAGTCGCGCGCCGCGGCAGGCGCAGCTCGGCCGGAGGCGCGGCAAAGTCCTTCTCCCGCTGCTCCGGGCTCACAAATTCAAATTCCGCAATTCTGTTCATGCCTTTTTCTTTCTGACAAAAAAGCGCCAGGTGCCCCTTGCATTTTCTCGAATGACTTATGGGCATTATAGCACGAAAGCGAACGGCGTGTCAAATTCTGTTTTTTCTTAAAATCAACATCGCCGGGGCGAACTTTTCAGCGCTGCGGGGCAAAAACACGGCTTCTTCCCACAGAAATTCACATTTCCTTCACAATGAGTTGATCATGCGTTGATCTCGAGGCATTATAATAAGATCATAATTGGAAAGGAGTTTGACAGCTTGAACGATAATCCAAAGAAAAACAACTCCCAGGAATCCTTTTTCCGGCGCTTTTCGCACACTCCATGGGTGTATCTTGCGGCGGTTCTGGTCATCATTCTGATCGCCGGGCTCCTCTCGAGTCCCGGAAAGAGCACGATCAAGGAAATCAGCTATTCGGAATTTCTGGATCTGCTGGGAAATCACAAGCTCAAATCCGTCGAAATCAACGGCTACACGATCTATGCCGAGCCCGCCGACAGCGCGGAAACCAGCTCCATTCGCCGGTATGTCACGCGCATGGTCGCGAATACGTCGCTGGCCGAGCGCCTCGAAAAAGAGAATGTAGAATTCAAGGAAACCGAGCCCACGCAGTCCGTTTCGTTTTTCGAGATTCTCCTGATGTATCTTCCGATGCTGCTGATTCTCGGCATGGTGATTTACTGGATCGTGATGGCGCGGCGCATGCGCAAGGGCGCGTCCGGCGAGGGCGGCGAAAGCATCGGCGGCCCGTTCGCGTTCATGAAGAGCAGCGCCAAGCAGTTCGACATGAAGAACTGCACCACGCGCTTCCAGGACGTGGCCGGCCAGGACGAAGCGAAGGAATCGCTGATGGAAATCGTCGATATCCTGAAAAATCCCGGCAAATACACGTCGATCGGCGCGCAGGTGCCGAAGGGCGCGCTGCTGGTCGGCCCGCCCGGAACCGGCAAAACGCTGCTGGCCAAGGCCGTCGCCGGCGAGGCGGGCTGCCCGTTCTTCTTCGTAAGCGGCTCGCAATTCGTGGAAATGTTCGTAGGCGCCGGCGCGGCGCGCGTGCGCGACCTGTTCAAGCAGGCGGCGCAGAAGGCGCCGTGCATCATCTTCATCGATGAAATCGACGCCGTGGGCAAAAAGCGCGATTCCAGCGGCATCGCCACCAACGACGAGCAGGAGCAGACGCTCAATCAGCTGCTGGCCGAGATGGACGGCTTCGAGCCCGGCAAGGGCATCATGGTGCTGGGCGCGACGAACCGGCCCGAGATTCTCGATAAGGCGCTGCTGCGCCCCGGCCGCTTCGACCGCCGCATTCCCGTGGAGCTGCCGGACATGAACGGCCGCCTCGAGATTCTGAACGTGCACGCGAAGAAGAAGCTGTTCGAGCCGAACGTCGATCTCAAGCGCGTTGCCGACGCGACGCCCGGCGCTTCCGGCGCGGAGCTGGCGAATATCTTAAACGAGGCCGCGCTCGCCGCCGTGCGCGCGCACCGCACCCGCATTTCGCAGGCGGATCTCGACCACGCGACCGAATACGTAATCGCCGGCAGCGAAAAGAAGAGCCTCGTGATCTCGCAGGACGAAAAGCGCATCATCGCCTATCACGAAATCGGCCATGCGCTCGTTGCCGCGAAGCAGAAAAACGGCGTGCCCATTCGCAAAATCACGATCATTCCGCGCACGTCCGGCGCGCTGGGCTTTACGATGCAGGCCGAGGAAAAGGAGCGCGTGCTGATGAAGCGCGAGGACCTGATCAACGAGCTGCAGGTGCTGACCGCCGGCCGCGCCGCCGAGGAGCTGATCTTCGGAACCTGCACCTCCGGCGCATCCAACGATATCGAAAAGGCCACGTCGATCGCGCGCAGCATGATCGCCCGCTTCGGCATGAACGACGAAATCGGCATGATGGCGCTGGACACGGTCGTCAATCCCTATCTCGGCGGCGAGCTGCGCTCGAACTGCTCGCCGGAATCGGCCGCGAAGGTCGAGCGCGAGATGCACCGGCTGATTACCGAGGCCTATGAATCCGCCAAGCAGATCCTGCGCGACAACGCCGCCTCGCTCAACCGGCTGGCGCAGTACCTGCTCGAAAACGAAAACATCTCCGGCGACGAATTCATGTCCCTGCTGAAGCAGGGCGAGCTGACCGGAGAGGAAGCCTGATTCCCTTGGAGGCGCTTTAAATCGCGCCTCCGTTTTTTAACGCCTCTGCGCGCAGCGTGCAGAGGCGTTATTGGTTTTAAGGGTAATTATCGCCCGCGCCGCAAAAGCCCGTCCTGCGCGCCGCAGGCGCTTCTGAGGGCGCTTTGGGGCAAAAGAAAAACCTCCGCGTTTGAAGCGGAGGCTCTGAATCAGTTCGTCGCGCTGGTTCTGACGGGCAGCACCAGGTGAATATAATCGGGATTGCCCACGGGATTGATGATGCAGGGGCTGATGGCGTTGTTCAGGTGAATCTCGATCTGCTCGGCGTCGATATAGCGCACCACGTCGATCAGGTATTTGACGTTGAACGCGATATTCACGTTCGCGCCCTCCTGCTGAATGTCGAGTTCTTCGTGCACGTCGCCGATCTGCGAATGCGCCTCGATCACCAGCTCGCCGTCCGCAATGCGCAGCAGCAGCAGATTGTTGTTGCCCTCGCGCGCGATCAGCTGGGCGCGATCCACGCAGCGGCGGAACGGCTCGAGATCGGTAATGATCTTCGTCTGGAAGCTCTTGGGCAGAATCTGGCGATAATTGACATACTGTCCCGCGACCAGAATGACGTAAATGTCCGTGCGATCCAGGCCGATATGGAGCTTGCCGCCGCCGAACGACAGATTCGCAAACGCGTTTTCATCGTCCGAGAGCAGTTTTCCGATATCGCCCACCGCGCGGCCCGGAATGATCGCGGAGAATTTCTCCAGCACGTCCGAGCACTTCATGCGGCACAGCGCCAGCCGGTAGCCGTCCAGCGCCACCATGTTTACGTCGCCGTTTTCGATCTCCAAAAGGCAGCCGGTGAGCACCTCGCGCATGTCGTCGGCCGCGATGGCGAACTCCGTCTTTTGGATCATGTCGCGCAGCATATCCTGCGGCAGCGAAACCTCGCGCACATCCTCGAGCTTCGGAAGCGGCGGAAACAGATCCGCGTCCTGGCCGGAAATATTCATTTTGGAGGCCGACGAGCGGATATTGAATACGTATTTTTCATTCATCGAAATCGAAACCGCACCCTCCGGCAGGCGGCGAATGATTTCATTAAACAGCTTGCCGGGCGCAACGCCGCGGCCGGGTTCTTCGATGGTCGCCTCGATGCGGGTCACGATCGTAATGCGCTCGTCCGAGCAGGTCAGAATCACCTGATCCGCATCCGTTTCAATCAGCACGCCCTCGAGAATCGGGTTCGTCGTGCGCTGCGCGAGCGCCTTGGTTGCAATCTGAAGCCCTTCGATCAGTTTGTTTACCGAACAGCTGAAACGCATGATGGTTGCCTCCTCCAAAACAGATATCGTTAGTAGAATATATTTATCAGCAGTAACAGTAAGTATGTGGATTGTGGGGATAACCCAAAACCTGCCCCAAAACGCGCGGTTTTGGCCCGGGATACGGATGTGGAAAAACGTGGAAAAGGAATCCGGTTATCCACACGCATGCCCGTCACCCGTTTTTGATCAGCTCCGTCAGCTCCTCGACCGTGCGCTTGAGCGCGTAGTTGTCCCGGATCTGCTCGGTCACCACGTCGCACCCGTGCAGCACCGTCGTGTGGTCGCGATTGCCGAACGTTTTGCCGATCGCCGTCGTGGTCATATTCAGCATCGTGCGGCAAAGATACATTGCGATCTGGCGCGGCAGCACGATATTCCGGCTGCGCTTGGACGAAATCAGGTCGTCCGGCTCCAGCTCGTAGCGCTTCGCGACGGTCTTGAGGATCAGCTCGGAAGTCACCTCGCGCGTGTCCTGCACCTGAACGATCGATTCCAGCGTCCGCATCGCGCTTTCCATCGTGATTTCGGAATTCATCGCGCGCGCCTCCGCCTTTACGCGCACCAGCGCGCCCTCGAGATCGCGGATCGAGCGGTCGAGATGCGAGGCGATGTATTCGATCACGTCGTAGGGGATATCGATGAATTCCTCGTCGGCCTTGCGGCGGAGAATCGCCACGCGCGTTTCGAAATCCGGCTTCTGAATGTCCACGATCAGGCCCATGCTGAAGCGCGAACGGATTCTTTCCTCCAGCGTCGGCAGTTCCTTCGGCGGGCGATCGGACGATACGATGATCTGCTTTCCCTTATTGTACAGATCGTTGAACGTATGGAAGAATTCCTCCTGCGTCGCGTTCGTCTTGGACAGGAACTGGATATCGTCCATGATCAGCACGTCCACGTTGCGCATGCGCTCGCGCAGCCCGCTGGGCGTCTTTTTCGCCGAAAGCAGCGTGATAAACTCGTTCGTGAACTGTTCCGTGGTCATGAACAGCACGTTCGCCATGGGGTTGGCGTGCAGAATGTAATTGCCGATCGCGTTCATCAGGTGCGTCTTGCCCAGGCCGACGTTTCCGTAAATGAAAAGCGGATTGTAAACGTCGCTCGGCGCCTCCGCAACCGCGAGGGACGACGCATAGGCGAACCGGTTTGAATTGCCGACCACGAAATTCTCAAACGTGTACTTCGGATTCAGCACCTGCTGGCTGCTCTGCTCGGACTGCTGCTGCGCGGTCTCCTGCGAGAGAATCTTCAGCGAATAGCCCATGCCGAAGCTCGTTCGCACCGCGCCGTCCAGAGTCGTGCGATAGCGATTCAGCAGCATCGGCAGAATCTGCCCCGCCTCCGAGGTCACCATGACCTCCGTGTCCGTCACCGCAAACAGTGTCAGCGGCTGAATGAACTGGTCAAAGAAGACCTTGTTGATGACCTTGCCGTCGCTCAGAGCGGTTTTGATCTGATTCCATTTCTCCAAATCGGCATTCGTATATCTAGGCACAGCCCGCAACCCCTTATTCAATAGCGCTCTTTTCCACAATCCACACACCGAATGTGGAAAACAATGTGGAAATGTGGATAACCAGAAGTATTCTAGCAAACGACGCGGCAGAAATCAAGCCCTGCGGGCATTTTGTCACACTATTGTCGTGTTGAGAATATGTGGATAACCTGTGTGTATTCACGTGGACGGCTGGGGAAAGCGCTTTCCTTTTGGGAGGCTCTTTCTTAAAATCCGCGTCTGCGGAGCAAAGCGCGCGACGAAAGCAGCGCCGCGAGGAGAAACAGCGCAAAGCCGGGCGCAATCCGAAGCGCCGGATTTGCAATGCCCAGCGCCGCAATCGCCGTGCACGATCCGCACGCCGCCAGCATCAGCGCCGCCAGGTACCACCGCCGCGGCGACGCATACAGCATCGCCCACACCGCGTTTGCCAGCAGATAGACCGAAACGCACGCGGCGGCCGGGCTTTCATCCAGTCCCGCGAGGCCCGCGATCGCCATCAATCCGAAGCTCAGCGTGCCGAGCATCGCGGAGGCGAACACGCCGTTTTCCGATTCATTGTCCGTTACACGATAGTAATACCGGCTGTCCGCCAATGCGCACGCGCCGATACTCGCGCAGAGAAACGCGGGCGGGAAGAAGGAGCCGGAAAACAGCTCGCTTTTTAGCGGGAAAACCGCTTCGCCACCGATTGCATGAGCCGATGCGGCGATCATTCCCGCCGCGAGCGCCGGATACGCGAAAAGCCGCAGCATGCCGAGTCCCACGCCCCGGAACAGTGTCCCACACGGCCGGGGCTTCACCCGATCCTTCAGCGCAAGCAGAGCCAGAATGGCAAATATCGCGGCCATCGCTGCGGCCAGCAGCGCCGCGCGCGCCTCCGCAGTTCTCCCGATCAGCAGCGCCGCAATTGCTCCGATCACCGGCAATAGCTCCGAAACGACCTCGCGCGCCGTCTGCTTCCGCGCCGAAAACCATATGGAAAAGCAGCGCGATCCGGCGAAAAATGCCGCTGAAACGGGCAAATGCAGCGCTTCCGAGCGCGTTATATCGAATGTTTGTTCGATATGATCTGAAAAATGCAGTCCTGCAACCAATATTCCGCCACCCAAAAAGCACATTACGACCGCGAGAATCAGACTGAACGCCAGCTTTTTGATCGAGGTCAGCCGCGCGCACGCGAGTCGAAACGCCTCGGACGCGCCCAGCGAGAGCGCATTTACAATCAGCAGCGCGGCGCAAAACCAGAACAGCGATTGAATTCTGCCCGTTCCGACCGTCGCTGCAAACGAAGAATATCGAAAGACCACGCCGCCGAGCAGCGCGAGCGCCGAGGCAAAATAAACGCTTTTGCTCTTCAAAATCAGGCCCCCTTGAATGGCTTCTACCTATTATATATGCTTCAGTCCATCTCCGCGCTCAGCGCGAACAGCCCGGTGGTGCAATCGCGGTTCGCCGTGCGCAAATCCACATCGTCGCCCGGCGCGATTCCGTTTTGCCGCAGAATCAGCTCGACCGTTCGATAGGCGAGCTCCGGAAAATTGTTTTCCTTGCTCAAATGCCCGAGAATCACCTGCCGCGCGCCCGCCGCGACCAGCTTCGCCGCCACAACGCCCGCATCGTCGTTTGAAAGATGTCCCTTGCGCGATAGAATCCGCTTTTTCAGTTCAAACGGATACGGCCCTGCAGTCAGCATGTCCGGATCGTAATTCGATTCCAGCAGCACCGCGTCCGACCCAACCACGTATTTCATCCAGCCCTCGCGCACATAGCCGATGTCCGTCGCCACGGAAAATCGCGCGCTGCCGGACGAAAATGTAAATCCGCAGGGCTCCATCGCGTCGTGCGGCGTCGGAAACGCGGTCACATCCAGATCGCCCAGATAAAACGGCGATTCCAAGTCGATGATCGCCTGCTGCTTCAGCGGGATTTTGCCGATTTTGTCCTCCATGCCGGCCCAGGTTCCGTCCGTCGCATATACCGGCACGCCCAGCTTGCGCGCGAGTATGCCCACGCCTTTAATGTGGTCGCTGTGCTCGTGCGTGACCAGTATGCCGTCCAGATCGGCGGGATTCACGCCGATCTTCTTCAGTTCCTCCAGAATGCGCGTGCCCGATACGCCCGCGTCGATCAAAAGATTCGTCCTGTCCGTGCCCACATAGATTGAATTGCCGCTCGATCCGCTGAAGAGCGGCGCAAATCGCAGTTCCAATGCCTTCCTCCGTCAAACGCCCGTTAAATCAAATTTCGGAATGTATTTCTCGTCCGAGGACGACAGCTCCTGCACAAATCCGTCCTCCAGCCCCAGCTCCAGCAGATGATCGCACACGCGGTCGTATTCCTCCTGCGTCAGTCGGCGATTCAGCTCGTCCACGCCCTCGACCTCGCCGAACGGCAGGTACTGCGCCATCAGGCTCACCCACGCGCCCGGCAGATTTTCCGCAATCCAGTCCAGAATCGCCATCGATTCGTCCGCGCAGCCCGGCAGAATCAGATGCCGCACGATCACGCCCGACTGTATCGCGCCGCTTTCGTCCAGCACGACCGGCCCGACCTGCTTCAGCATCTCCCGAATTGCCGCCGAGGCCGATTGGAAATAGTCCGCCGCGCCCGAATAGCGCCCGGAGCTGCGCGCGCGCATGTATTTCAGATCCGGCAAATACACCTGCACCTTGCCGTCCAGCGCGCGAATCGTCTCGACCGTATCGTAGCCGCCGCTGTTCCAGACGACCGGCACCGGCAACCCGCCCTTCAGCGATTCCAGAATCGCGCGCGTAAAGTGCGTGGGATTCACGAGATCGATGTTCTGCGCGCCCTGATCGATCAATTCAAAGTAAATCTCGCGCAGGCGGTCGACGCTCACGCGCTTTCCAAATCCGCCGTGCGAAATTTCGTAATTCTGGCAGAACACGCATTTCAGCGAGCAGCCCGAGAAAAATACGGTTCCCGCGCCGCGCGTTCCGGAAATGACCGGCTCCTCGTCAAAATGCAGCGCCGCGCGCGCCAGAACCGGCTCCGCGCCCATGCCGCAAAAGCCGTTTCCGGTTTCGCCGCGCCGCGCGCCGCACCTGCGCGGGCAATCCGAGCAAATATACGCTTCCATATTTCTGTTTCACGTGGAACAATGCCGACGTGAACGCTCCTTTCGACAAACTGCGCGCCCAATCGAACTGTTTTGCGTGAAACAGTTCGCCGCGGCGAAATCCTTCGACGTGTTTCACGTGGAACAATTCCGCGCGTGATTCCATTCGGCATGTTTCACGTGAAACATCAGCCGCCAAATTCCATTTGCACCGTGCCGTCCGCGCGCTCGAGCGTGATCAGCCAGACCTCCGCCTGCGTGCCGAGACGCAGATTTGCGCCCTCGCAGCCGATCCCAGTCGTCACCAGCATCGGAAGCGCGTCCGGATACCAGCCGGCGAGTCGCTGCCGCTCCTGCGCGTTCAGCGAAAGCACCGATCGGCCGAACAGCCGAATCTGCCCGCCGTGCGTGTGGCCCGCGAGCACGAGATCCGCCCAAACGCCGCCGCCCGCCGCCTCGCAGACGCGAATGTCCACGATCTTGTCCGGGCTGTGCGCCAACGCGATTGCGCATTGATCGGCGCTGATATTTCCGGCAATGGCCGAAAGCGCCGCGGAATCGCCGCCCACGCCGACAATGCCGATCGCCGCGCCGTCCTTCTGAACGATTGCAAGCGAATTGTCGATCACCTCCACGCCAGTGCCCTCGAGCGCGGCGCGCAGCGCGTCCGTTCCGCCGTCGTTTTCGCCGGAAATGGCGAATTTGCCCAGCGGAGCCGGAAAATCGCCCAGTGATTGCAGAAAATCCTCCGCACGCGAGAGCTCCGCGCCCTTCCGGTTCAGGCGCTCCAGCAGCGTGGGCGACACATAATCGCCGCCCAGCAGCAGTATATCCGGATTCAGCGCCTTGAATTGATCAAAAATGCGGTTCATGCGCGATGAATCGAAAATTCCGCACAGATCGATATCCGAGCAGTACAGCACCGTCGTTCCGGAAAACGCCTGCGGCAAATCGCGCAGCCGCACCGTCGCCCGGCGCACATGCACGACGCTCGCGGTCAAATGCATCCATCCGAGCGCAATCAGCAATGCGCAATTCAGTATGAGCGCCAGCCAGCGCCGCCAGCGGGGCTTTTTCTTTTGTTCAATCGCTTTTTTTGCCATTTTACCGTCCCGACGCTGTTTCACGTGAAACATTCCTGTGATGAGAATGTGATGCTCGTGTGCGCGAAAGTTGATTTTTTTCTCGGAAACGTCACAGCACTGCCGTTGCAACGGCGAGATACATCTATTATAATAAGAAAGGCAATGTTATACAAGGGGACATAGGCGATTTTGATCGCTATGGCTGGGAGGATAACCATGGAAAGCAACCGAAAAGGAAGGCTTCCATGGGCAATTGTACTATTTATCGTTGCACTGTCTGTGTTGATTGCGTGGGGCGCGGCCTCGCTGATCCGCGGCGCAAAGGAATCCGGCGCGCTCGGCAGCGTGCGAACGGTGGCGCTGAATACCGTTCAGAGCGTGGAAACCGTCTCCGACGGCGTGATTGTTTACGACGGCGGCACCATTTCAAAGCTCGGAAGCTCCGGCACGCCGCGCTGGTCGTATATGCTCGGCGGCGGCGTTTCGCTGAATGCGAGCGAAGCCGGCGTCGCGGCCTGGAGCGGCCAGTCGCTCACGCTGATCAACGGAAGCACCGGCGCTGCGGATTTCAGCGGCAAGATGGACGCAAACATCCTGTCCGCCCGAATGGGCGCGCAATACACGGCAGTGGTGCTCGAACCGGAGCACAACAGCACGATTGTCCTGATGGAAAACGGCGGACGCCGCGTGGACAGCATCACGCTGTCCGGGCAAACGGTCGTCGATTACGGCTTTTTCTATACGAATGATTCGCTGTTCTGGGTGATGGCGCTGGATACGTCCGGCACCGCGCCGAGCTGCACGCTGTCGACCTATCGCCCCGGGCGGCGCATCGTCGGCCAGATTACGGATAGCGAGCAGGTCATTTACCATACGACGTTTCAGACCGCGCAGATCTGCACGGTGGGCAATGTGTTCCTGCGCTCGTATGATTACAGCTGCCGCGAGAATACGGACCGGCGCAAGCTGGTGTACGGCTGGGTGCTCGCGAGCGTCGATGATTCGTCCGAGAATCCGATGATGGCGTTCGCGCCGACCGGCCAGTACGACGGCTCGAGCGAGATGAAGGACGTGCGCATGATTCGCGGAACCAGCGATCAGACGGTGCGAATGCCGTTTGGCTGCGATTCGCTGGTCGCGAAGAACGACCACGTGTACGGCTTTTCGTCGAGCGGCTATGTCATGATCGCGCAGCTGGGCGTGCAGAAGGTGAACGCCTATCGTATCAACGCATCGTTCGATACGGTCTACGGCGTGATCAATGGAAACGTCGCGGTTGTGGGAAGCGGAAATACGCTGTATTTTGTGTCGCTGCAGGAGGTATAAAAGCGCGGCCGGCGGGAAAAATATGGGAAAAAGGGCACGGAGGTTTTGAATGAACATCGTTGATATTCTGATTGTGGCCATACTGGCCTTCGGTGTGCTCGCGGGCATGCACAAGGGCCTGATCGCCTCAGGGCTGTCCACGGTGGGCTTTGTGGCCGCATGGTTCGGCGCGCAGAGTCTGTATGAGCGAATCGCGAATTTCGCGCTGTCAAATCAGACGCTGATGGCGGTGCTGAATCAGTATCTGGAGCCGGAGGAATTCTTCGCGACGCCGCAGCAGGCAATGACCACGGTTGCGGAGGTGGTTTCCGGCGGCGAGGCGGCGATTTCGTCGGCGGTTGCGTCGCTGGGCAAGAATTTCACGTTCCTGACCGAGGCGTTCAGCAACAACATTCGCCAGGAGGCGTTTCAGAATCTCGGAATCACGACGCTTTCGGACTATCTGAACCAGACGCTGTGGGTGGCGGTATTCAATGTGGTCGCGTTTGTGGCGGCGTTTCTGCTGATCTATATCGTGATCAATCTGGTGGTCAATCTGCTGGACCATGTGATCAACTTCCCGGTGCTGCGCGGCGTGGACTGGCTGCTGGGCGGCGTGCTGGGGCTGCTGAAGGCCACGGTCGTGGTTGCGCTGGTGCTGGCCATTCTGCCGAGCGTCGCCGGCTCGATTGCGCCGGAGCTTACGGAAAAGCTGATGAGCGGCTCGGCGCTGATCGGATTTGCACAGAAGTTCGATCTGCTGAATGCCGGCGGCCTCATCCGCGGACTGCTGAAGGGCTGAGAAAATCCATTCAAGGGCGCTCGATATTTCGGGCGTTCTTTTTTGATCAAATCATGAAGGAATTCCGACAAAATCCGTCGCGTCGGAAAACGATTTGCTTTTGGAAATTCGCGGGATATAATGGTTAATATGGGAGAAATCGCCTTGGAGGGGTATTATGGCTGGAAGAAAACAACCGATCGAGCATTATGAGGAGGAAGCGGAGGTCGGCCGCGCGCCGCGCGTGATCGCCTGCGGCATGTTCTATGCCATTGCAGCGCTGCTGCTGGTTTCGATGTTCCTTCCGGAGCCGAATCCGCTTTCGGGCGTAAAGCACGTGCTTTGCGGGCTGGGCGGCGTGCTCGCGTTTCTGATTCCGCTGTTTCTTGCGTGGATCGCGACGCTGCTGCTGGCAAACCTGCGCGGAAAGAAGGTTTCGCCGGTAAAGAGCACGATGTTTGCGCTGATTTTTCCGCTGCTGCATACCCTGCTGCACCTGTTCTTCGTTCCACAGATCATCGATCGATTCATGACGCTGCATACCTTCATGAATCATCTGAAGCAGAGCTTCGACCACGAGGTCGGCGGCGGCGCAATCGGCGCGATTCTCGCCTGGCCGCTCAGCCAGAAGCTCGGCGTGGCCGGCGGCGTGATCGCCGTAGTCGTGCTGATCGCGCTCGCGCTACTCGCGTCCGGCAAGCTCCGCAGCTGGATCGGCGCCCTTCGCGGCCGCCGCCAGGAGGAAGAATTGCCGTTTGATTACGAACATCAGTTCGATGAATACGACGAGCCCGCGCCCCAGCCGAAGCGCTCCGCGCGCGCCATGCGCACCGAAACGCCCATTCGCGGCGTGGAGGTGATCGAGGAGGAGCCGAAAAAGAAGCGCTCGCGCAAAAAGGCGCAGGAGGAAATCCCGCCGGAGCCGCAGATTCTGCGCCACAGCGCGGAGGGCGATTCCATGCATTCGCTTCGCGGCGAAAATCTGGACCCGCAGCCGCCGCGCCGCCGGTCCGAGCCGGCGCAGTCCGCGCGTCCGCGCCGCAAAATGTATACCGAAACGATCGAGGGCCCGAATGCGAGCCGCCGCGCCGTGGATCGCGGGGACGAGCCGCGCCCGAGCCGCCGCCGCGCGGAGGAAGAGCCGCTTCGCACCGCAAATGAACCGCGCGCGCCGAGAGTCCGATTGGAGGACGATTCGCCGCGCTCTGCGCGCATGAGCCGGGAAGAAGAGCCGCCGCGCCGCGCCAGAATCACGGACGAGCCGTATTCGGCGCCCAAATCGCGCGAGCCCGCCCGCAAGCAGGAGGAACTCGACGATCCGGATCTGCTGTTCGAGGTCGCCGACGACGATCTGACCATCGAACCGGATTATGCCGACGTACTGGAGGGCGATATGCCGCCGGAGATTCCGAAAACGCCGAAAAAGCCGCTCGGCAAGCTGAAGCGCCCGGTTAAAGAGCCGTCCGCCGACGAGGAAACCTACAATTACCCGCCGATCGATTTGCTCGCGGAGGGCGAAAAGATCGATGAAAACTATCGCGACGGCGATATGGAAAAGGCGCAGCTGCTGGAAACGACGCTGAAGGAATTCGGCATCAACACGCGCCTGACCGGCATCGCGCACGGCCCGGCAGTCACGCGATTCGAGGTTCAGCCCGCCGCGGGCATCAAGGTCAGCCGAATCACCGCGCTGGCGGACGATATCGCCATGCATCTCGCGGCCATGTCCGTGCGCATCGAGGCGCCGATTCCCGGAAAATCCGCCGTCGGCGTGGAAATTCCGAACAGCAAGGTCGAAACGGTGCGCCTGCGCGACGTTCTGGAATCCGCGGAGGCGTGTAAGAGCGCGTCGAAGCTCGCGGTCGGCCTCGGCAAGGACAATTCGGGCCGCTATATCGTGGCCGATATCGCGAAAATGCCGCACGTGCTGATCGCCGGCCAGACCGGTTCCGGTAAATCGGTCTGCATCAACGCGATCATTACATCCATTCTCTTCCGCGCCACACCCGACGAGGTCAAGCTCATACTGATCGACCCGAAGGTGGTCGAGCTGTCGATTTACAACGACATCCCCCACCTCGTCTGCCCGGTCGTTACCGATTGCAAAAAGGCGGCCAGCGCGCTGCAGTGGGCGGTCGCGGAGATGGAGCGCCGCTATAAGGTGTTTGCCGAAAACGGCGTGCGCGATATCAAGGGCTATAATAAGGAACTCCACGAAGGCGAAAAGGCGATGCCGCAAATGGTGATCATCATCGACGAGCTGGCGGATCTGATGATGGTGGCGCAGGGCGACGTCGAGGACAGCATCTGCCGCCTCGCGCAGCTTGCGCGCGCCGCGGGCATGCATCTGGTCATCGCCACGCAGCGCCCGTCCGTAAACGTCATCACCGGCACGATCAAGGCGAATATCCCGACGCGCATCGCGTTCTCCGTCGCCTCGCAGATCGACTCGCGCACGATGATCGACCATGGCGGCGCGGAAAAGCTGCTCGGCAACGGCGATATGCTGTTCGTGCCGTCCGGAATCAACAAGCCGATGCGCGTGCAGGGCGCGTGGGTGTCGGACGAGGAAGTGCACGCGATCACGACCTATATCAAATCCAATTCCGAAACCGATTACGATCAGGACATGATCGAGCGCATGGAAAAGGCAACGCTTTCGGACGCGGAAAAGGAGGATTACAACAACGAATACGACGATCGCCTGCCCGAAGCGGTGGAAATCGTGGTCGAGGCCGGCCAGGCGAGCGTGTCGATGCTGCAGCGGAGAATGCGCGTGGGCTATGCGCGCGCCGGCCGCCTGATCGACGAAATGGAGCAGCGCGGCATCGTCTCCGAGGCCGACGGCGCAAAGCCCAGAAGCGTGCTGATCACAAGAGAGCAGATGAACGAGCTGTTCGAATAGGAGAGCAACATGCAAAAGCACATCCGCATTCTCGCCCTCGCGCTGCTTTTCGGCCTCTGCCTTCATTCATGCCTTGCCGAAACGGCCGGCGACGAATGGCGGCCGAGTATGAAGGAACTGCTCCGGCTCGGCGTGGAGGAAACCGACGAGCGCGGCATGGAGATTCCGCAGCGCTTTCAATTTGATTACAGCGAAATCGTCTGTCGCGTCGACGGCGTGGACCGCAGCGTCGCAACCTCCGGCTGCGGCGCGACGAGCGTATCCATGGTGATCGAATATCTGACCGGCAATACCGAGCAGAACCCGCTTCAGCTGTTTTCCACCTCGGTAAAATCCGGTCGCTATAAGGGCTTTGGCTGGAGCCACGAGACGCTCGCGCACTACGCGCACGCCTACGGCGTTCAAACGCAGTGGTTTTCCGGCGACGAGGCGCAAATTCGCGAATACCTGAATGCCGGAAAGCCGGTGATCGCGCATATGGGCCCGGGCGTATTTACCGACGTCGGCCATTTCATCGTGCTGCGCGGCGTTACGGAAAGCGGCAAAATACTGATCAACGATCCGAACAGCCGCGAAAACTGCGCGCTGGCATTCCCCCTGTCCCTGATCCTGAGCCAGACGAAGGGCGAAGACCCGTTCATGGCCTGTTGGGTAAATCAATAAACCAGGAGCCGCCTCGGCATGGAGGCGACTCCTATTTGTCTGAATCGGCCGGCCCGTAATCGTTGGCTCCCGTTTGTCTGAATCGCCAATTCTAAATCGCCAGCTCGTAATCGGCGGCGCAATCGCGGAATCGCGCGTATTTCCGGGCGTATCGGCGCGCGTTGCGCACGCGGGTTTTGCCGTCGTAAACGCGCTTTCTGCCAAACCCCTTCGGCAGCGCGTACATCGTAATCAGCCGCCCGGCGGCTGAAAAGATGAACAGGTATTCGTCGTAAACCCGCAGATTCGTGCTCCCGTCGCTCAGGAGGCTGTCGCAATGCGCGAGGTATCGCCGCTGCCAGGTCTGCGGAAGCTGCTCCGCGCCCTTGCCGCGCGCCCACGCGTTTGCAATCATCCGCGCCGCCTGCTGGTCGCTCCGTCCCGAGCGCTCCATGGCGCGCACAAAGCCGTGCTTCGTCGCGCGACTCAACAGCGCCTGCGCGTCGATCATGCTCTCATACATCCGCCCGTTCATTTCGTAAATCATCATTTTTCCGTCCCCCTTCGTTCTTTGTCGTTCACATTGGTAAACGGCGCGCCGGCGCGTTAAATCCCGCGCGATTTGCGAATGAAAGATTGCGTTAATCCGCCGCATATTGTATAATAAGAACAGCAAAAATTCCGCAAAGGAGACGCGCCATGAACGAAATGCAAACCCGCGCGGCCGACGCGCTGATCGCCTTCGGCTTCGACGCCTCGTTTTCCCGCATCATGATTCGCACCGGCGAGCTGCCCTGCCCGCTCTCGGAGGACGTTTTTGCAAACGCTGAACTGCTCAGGCGCACGTCCGGGCTCAAGAATTTGCCGCCGCTGGCCGCGATTTTCCTGAAAAGGGACGCGCGCACGAACGCGTTTCTGGAAACAATTCCGGAAAAATACGCCTTTTCGGCGGAGCAAACGCGCAAATACCGGGAAAACCCGCTGAATTGGACGATTTTCTGCGATCTAAAGCCCGAGCTGGACGCAGATCTGTGCGCCCTCCTGCCCGATGCGGAGGCGCGAATGCGCGTTTATCGCGAGATGTACCTCTCCGGCGCATGGGCGGATTGCGAAACGCTGCGGGAAATCTGCCGCGCGCTGGCCGCAATCGCGCCGAATCCGAAGGCGCTGGAGGCGTTTGCCGAGCGCGAATGGTTCGTGCTGTTTTCGTATTATTCGGGAACGCTGGAATACATCGCCGCGCTGAAGGAGCGCCTCGCGCCCGAGCAGGTCTGGCCGGCGCTTTGCGCGCATCCGGAAAACACGCGCGACTTTTCCAGCTCCTTCCATTCGTACGATGAGCGCGCGGAAATCCTGAATCGATTGGAAAGGGAATATTCGAAATAATCAGAAGCCGGGCCCGCCAAACGGAGCCCGGCAAAATTATGGAAGCCTTTTCGCGGCCGCTTTCCAATTTCTCATTTATTCAGCCTGCAGATCCGGTTGCGTTCGGTCAGGACGGCGCCGGCCTGGGCGCACAGCGCGCCTGCCGCCGCTTCATCGCCGTCGACCAGCGATTTTTCAATCTCGTCCAGCAGGCCCGCGAGGGTTTCCTCCGCCTCCGCCGTCGCCTCGGAGCTGACCGGGTCGGAGTATTTCATCGCGTCCGAAAGCGCGTTCAGCGCGCGCTTCGTTTCGGCGCTTGCCGCGCGGCCCGGCAGCGTCAGCGCCCGCGATTGCAGCGCCCGCATCCGCGAAACGTCCGCCTTCAGCTTTACGTCCTGCCGCACCGCCTCGCTCCGCAGCGCGTCGGCCGAAATCATGCCGATCGCCGCCGCCGCGAGCAGAATGGCCTGCACGATTGCCGCTGCCCACGCGGGGCAAATCCTCGCAAGTGCCATCAGAATCAGGCTCAGCGCCGTTTCCGCAATCAGATAGACCGCGCCGATCCGCGCAATCGGGAAGCCGTAAAACCGGCTGCGCGTGTCCTCGCCCTTTTCAAATGCCACGTGTGCCGCAAACAGCGCGACCAGAAACGCCGCGATTTCAAACCCCAGCGCGATATAGAACACGCCCGTTCGCGCAAACGGAACCGCAAACGCAATCAGCAGCACAACCGCCAGCAGAATCGCCCCTGCCGCCAGCACGGAACGCCTGTTTTTCATCTTACGCTCGCCTCCAGTTTTCTCAGCTCCCATTTCATATCCTCCATGCGCGCCTCCAGCTCTTTGCGCTTCCGGCCGTTAAACAGCCCGCGCAGCGCCGCCAGCTCCGCCTGCAGAGAATCCATCTCCTGATGCAGCGCCTGAATCCGCTCTTTCTTTTCTTGAAGCGCTTTTTCCTCGGCGAGTCGCTTTTCCTCGCGCGCCCGTTCCTCGGCGAGACGCTTTTCCTCCGCTCTCTTCGCGCGGGCGACGCGGCGCTCTTCCTCGAGATTGTCCAAATTGTCGAACAGCTTCCAGCTGTTCATGGGGGAATCTGCCTTGGACGATACGACCGTGCCATCCGACTTAAGTCCGTAAGCCTCATCGGCTTTTACAATGATTGCGACGACATCACGCCAGTCAAGCTCGCTGGGGATTTTATAATCATTAGCGCGGTGTACGACGGAGCCGTCCTTATTTATCACGGTCACCCACGACGAATGAGCATCATCATTCGCGCAGCATACGACGGAGCCGTCCTCTTTCAACCCGACCGCCAGCTGCTGAGATGCGCTGATTGCGATAATATTGCTCCATCCCAGCACGGGGCGCAGCTTGTTGGGAATATCGCCGACAGTGACGATCGTGCCGTCGGCTTTCAGCCCCAACAGATATTGGTTACTGCCGCTGACCGCAACGATATCATGCCAGCCCGATGCGTCGCTCTGCCGGTAATGAGAATTGTCTCCGACAATTACAACGGTGCCATCGGCTCTCACTCCAATTGTGCTGGGGTATTTTTCATGAATGGCGATGATATCATGCCAGTCGGATGCATTGAGTTCAGGATAGCCATTTTTCGTAACGACCGTTCCATCGCGCCGCAGACCGAGTCTACGCTGGCAGTCGTAACTGACCGCAACAATATCGTGCCAGTCCTCTATTATATAGGGTTCAATTCCAAACGTATTTATGGCTACACCGACAACGGTTCCATCCGCCTTGATGCCGATTGTACTTTCATCGCTTACAGCCACGATATCTTCCCAGTCATTACAGGCACTACGGTAACGACAATAAACCGTTCCGTCTGTCTTTACGCCGAGGTCGCGATTAAGCAGCCCCTGCGCGCCCTTGATTCTCTCACGCGCCCTGGCAAGCCTGTCCAGCTTTTCCTCGCGCGCCCTGGCAAGTGCAGCGCGTTTTTCTTCTCGCGCCTTTTTCCATTCCCGCACCTGCTCGATATCGATTGCGCCAAACTGAAGAGCTTTGGCAAAATCATTTTCGGATTGCCACGATCCGGAGATGTATTTCTCCTTCAGCTTCTCGATGGTTTTGCACGAATTCTGGGCCATTGCGCGATAGAGATACGCTTCGCCGCACTCCGGATCGGCGTTCAGCACCTGCTCGAGCAGCTCTTTTGCCCGCGTCCAGTCGCCGTCGTTTACGCACATCTTCGCGCGCTTCAGCAGGCTCTCCTTCGTCGCCGCGCCCTCGACGTTCACCGTGCCGCCGTCGAGCTGCACCTTGCCGGTGACCTCCACCGTGCCCTCGACCTTGACCGTGCCCTTGATCTCCTGAATCTTGTTTCGCGCCCATTCGGTGGAGTATTCCATGCCGCACGAATCGCATTCAAACACCCCGCCGGGCTTGCCGATCAGCTTTCCACCGCAAATTTCACAGGTCAGCGCCGCCATTTAGTTTTCCTCCTTCTTGTGTCCGCAGTTGGGGCAGAATTTCGTTTTGATGCCGGTCTGTCCGCATTCCGGGCAGTTCCATGCCGGATCGGGCCGTTTCTTTCCGCAATTGGGGCAGAAATTGCCGGTAATGCCGCTTTGTCCGCATTCGCAGCTCCAGCCGGCCTCGGGCCGTTTCTTACCGCAATTGGGGCAGAAATTGCCGGTAATGCCGGTCTGCCCGCAATCGCAGTTCCAGCCGGCTTCGGGCTTCTTCTTTCCGCAGTTCGGGCAGAAATTGCCGGTAATACCGGTCTGTCCGCAATCGCAGCTCCAGCCGGCTTCGGGTTTCTTCTTTCCGCAGTTCGGGCAGAAATTGCCGGTAATGCCGCTTTGCCCGCAATCGCAGCTCCAGCCGTCCTTCATCGCGCTCATCGCGGGCGACATGGCCTCCTTCGTCATGCCGATTACGCCGCTCATCGTGCCCAGCCCCACGCCGAGCCCCACGATATCGCCCAGTCCGCCCGCCGCGGAGCCGGTCAGCCCGTTCTGCATCGCCTGCATGCCCACCTGCCGCGCGGTTTCCTGCTGATAGGTGTAGCCCTTCATGCGCATTTCCTCGGCCTCCGCGCTCGCCTGCATGCGATAGGCGTCCGCCTCGGCCTGTTTGCGAATCCGCAGCGCCTCCGCCTCGCCCTGCGCGCCGATCACCTTCATCTGCGCCGCCGTCTGCGCCTCGACCGCCTTGCGCTGCGCCGCCGCTTCCGCCTCGCGCTTTTTGATCTGCTCGTCGCGCACCAGCAGATACTGCTCGGCGTATTGCTCCTTCATGCGCCGGAAATTCGGATCGTCGTCCGGCGTAACCACGCGGCTTACATAAAATTCCGGCATTTCCAGGCCGTATTCCGCCAGCCGCGGGTTGATTTTTTCGCGCAACGCGTCGCCCAGCTCCATCAGCCGCTCGTCAATTTCCAGCACGCTGATGCCGTTTTCGCGAATCGCGCTCGCCAGATAGCTCTTCACCTGCGCCATCACCATCGCGCGGAAATAGCCCTTGCCGTTGCCGCCCATCAGCTGCTCCTGCGTAAACGCCCTTCCCGTGCCGACCACCTTCAGCAGGAATTTCCGCCCGTTGATCACGCGCATCGTGAATTCGCCGCTCGCGCCCAGCTCCACGTGCAGCCCGCTCGCCGGGTCAAACAGCCGCACCTTGCTGTCCGTGCCCCATTTTACCGCCATCTGCACCGCGAGATTGACGAAATACACCTCCGAATGGAACGTCCCCTCCGTGTCGGTCGGCAGCTTGTACAGCTTTTCCAGCACCGGCAGCTGCTGCGTTTCCAGCGTGTATCGCCCCGCGCCGAACGCGTCCAGCGCCTGCCCGTCGCGGAAGAAAATCGCCTCCTGACTCTCGTGCACGATCAGCTGCGACCCGAAATTGAAATCCTCAATCGGGTGCTTCCATACGATCGCGTCCTCCGCGCCCTCGTATTTAATGATGCTCGCAAGCCCGTCCTTGCGAATCTTTTCGGCCTGAATCCGCTCGCCCAGGTCGTTTTCGCAATCGCAAACGGGGCAAACGAACGTGCTCGCGCCCTTCGCCGCGCGCAGCCGCACGCCGCACTGGCGGCACGAAAATTCAATCATCCTGTCCTGCTCGGCGCGGGTGTTGATGCTCTCGCCGCAAACGGGGCATTTCGCGTCCGCGCCTTTGGACTGGTCGAACACCACGTTGTTTCCGCAATGCGGGCAAACGCGGCTGGCGAGCTTATCCGTGCGCACGTCGATCACGTAGCCGCACGCGCAGTCGATCTTTTTTCTGGAAAAGAAGCCGGTTTTCGCCTCGGCAAACCGCCCGCACTTCGGGCATTCAATCACGAATTTAGACATATGTAAGCACCTCTCCGTTCAAATCGTCAAAAAAGTCAGGGAAGTTTGATATTGGTCCAGGAGGAAACATTGCATCGGCCGTCGTCGTTATCTCCGACCGCGATGACGGTACCATCCGCTTTCAGACCGACGGTGTGATAGGATCCAGCACTGATCGCAACAATATCGTTCCAGTCGGAAACGTCGCATTGAGCATGATTATTCCTTCCCGCAGCAACGACAGTTCCGTCCGCTTTCAGGCCGACGGTTTGATAATATCCAGCACTGATCGCAACGATATCGTTCCAGTCGGAAACGTCGCATTGACCATGATCATTCCTTCCCGCAGCAACGACAGTTCCATCCGCTTTCAGTCCGACAGTGTGATAATCTCCAGCGCTGATCGCGACAATATCGCTCCAGTCGGAAACGTCGCATTGACCATAATTATTAACTCCCACAGCAACAACAGTTCCGTCCGCTTTCAGTCCGACGGTGTAGTACCAACCAGTGCTGATCGCAACAATATCGCTCCAGTCGGAAACGTCGCATTGATCAGAATCATTTTCTCCCGCAGCAACGACAGTTCCATCCGCTTTCAGTCCGACAGTGTGATAATCTCCAGCGCTGATTGCGACAATATCGCTCCAGTCGGAAACGTCGCATTGACCGAAAATATTATCTCCCGCAGCAACGACAGTACCATCCGCTTTCAGTCCGATGGTGTTCCAAGTGGCTGCACTGATCGCAACAATGTCGTTCCAGTCGGAAACGTCGCATTGGCCATAATCATTATCCCCTACAGCAACAACAGTCCCATCTGCTTTCAGGCCGACGGTATGACTGGCTCCTGCGATGATCGTATCGCGTACAGCGATTTCATCCCAAAGGGCGAAGCTCCGTTCGCGCGCATCCCGACAATCGGCTATTTTTCCGAAAGCCATGGCCGCCTCCGCGGTATTGCCGTCCTTAAGCAGCTTCTCCGCAGTTGCGTAGCCCATGAGCTCCTGCGCGTCCCTATAATCTCCCAGACTTTGGAATTCGGCAATTGCTCCCTCGTAGTCGCCCGCGGCGAGCAGGGATTCGCCCTTTTTGTAGTTGTTTTCCGGAATGACGCGCGCGAACAGATCCACCAGGAATACGATGACCGCAACCGCAATGACCGCGACGATCGCAATTCGAATTTTTTTCGCCTTCGCGGCCTTTTCCTCCTGCACGCGCTTTTGTTCGAGCGCGGCGTATTCGCGATCCTGCGCCGCCTTTTCGTGCTCGCGCCATTCCGCCGCGCGCGCCGCGCAGTCCTTGTAATCGCCCATGCGCTCAAATTCGCCCGCGACATGCCCGCAGCTGGAGGCGCTCTCCTGCTCCGGGTTCATGGCGCACAGCTTCTGGTAATATTCCTCCTGCGCTTCCCTTGCGCGCCTTTCGTCCTTTTCCTTCTGTTTCAGTCCGGCGCTGCGCAGCTCTTCGGCCTTCTGATTTGCGCTTTCAAGCTGCTTGGCGTATTGCTGCTGAAGGCGGGCTTCGTTTTTCCGGTCGCTCTCCCGCTGCGCCTCTGCGAGCGAATCCAGCTTCGCATAGAATGCGCCGCGCTCCTTCTCCAGCGATTGCCGCAGCTCGCCCTTCGCAAACTGCAGCGCGCGGGCAAACAGCCTGTTTTCATTCAGAAGCTGCTTCTCCTTCGCGCAGAGCGCCGTCGCCTGCGCAAGATACGAATTGTATTTCGGATCAAACGCAAACAGATCGCGAATCCGGTCGGCGGGCAAATAGTTCTCGATCGTATAGCGCTCCACGGCCTTCTGAGCGTCCGCCTCCACGGTCTGAACCGCAATGAGCGGCTTTGCATCGCTCAGTTTCCAGAGATTCAGCCGCTTCTGCGCATAGGCGCTCAGGCTGGAAACCTGCTCTCCGGCGAGGAACTGGCCCAGATAGGCCTCGGCGCATTCGGCGTTCATGTCCAGCGCGCGATCGAAGAATTCCCGCGCCGCGCCCCAGTTTTTGTCCTCCAGCGCCATGTTGCCGCGCTTCAGCATCGCGGTCACGTTCGCGCCGCTCTCGTTTTGCACGATCACCGTTTCGCGTTCGGGCGCTTTGTCCGCGTCCAGCACCTTCGATACGCCGCGAATCAGATCCTGAATGAAGCCGATTTTGCTCATGTCGTAGGACTGGAACGCCGAAAGCTGATCTGGCAGATCATAGGGATCCATATCGCGATAGCACGGCAGCAGCACGCGATGCTTGTCCTTGCGCATCAGCGCGATAAAGCGGCTCCATTCGTTTTTCACCCATACGGCGCTGAAATGCTCCGGGCACGTGCCGACCACGATCATGACCTTCGCCGAATTCAGCGCGGCGAAGATATAGGGCTCGTATTGCGCGCCGGCCTTGTCCTCGAGCGTAATGCGCGCGAAGAACACCCGCCGACCCTGTTCGGTCAGCTGGTAATAGACGTCCTGCGCCATCAGCGAATCACGCGTGCGTTCGCCGTTTGCGTCCGATTCCTTGTAGCAGATGAATACGTCGAACGGCTTTTCGTTCTGCGAGGTCGCGAGAATGCCGTGCTGCACCTCCGCGATCTTCGCCGCCTCGCGCTGGTACTGGCGCTTCGTCACGCCGTCCGAATGCTCGAGCGCCGCGAGGTAATCCACGTCCTCGAGAAAGCTGTCGAAGCTCGCGCGATGGCAGGTCGGCAGCCATTCGTGGCTGGTCGGGTCCTCGACGTATTCAATGCCGAACCGGCACAGCGCGCAGCACCAGTGCGCCTCCGCGTCGCTTTCGTCCTCCTGAACGATGCGCTCGTAAACGCCCAGCGCCTTGTCGAATTCACCGATTCTGCGGAAATGATTGCCGCGGTTGAACGCCGCCGCGCGCTGCTCGTCGTCGATCTTCGGCAGCGTCATCATCGATCCGCAGCTGTCGCATACGCCGTAGGTCTTGTCCTGAGAAAGCTCGATGTCCCCGCCGCACATTTTGCATTTGATGATCGCCATGTTCCTCTCCCCCATTTACTTCTGTTCGATATCCATATGCTTTAACGCGTATTCAAGGCTCATTGAGATGATTTCGTTCCGCGTGCGCCCGCTGATTTCGGCCGCCCGATCCAGATCGCGAAGCATGTCCTTCGGAATCCGCATGGATACCACCACCGACGGCTCCACATAGCGGCGCGGCTCAATCTTGAATCTCTTATCGTCCATACTCATCCCGCCTCTCCAAGGTAATTGTAATACAAATGTAGTCGCGCGTCAATTCAAAAGACACGCATATGCGGCGGAAATTTGCGCATAATACGGCGCGGGAGGGATGAATATGAATCCGTTTGAAATGAGACCCGGCAAAAAGGCCGAGCTGATCGTGAACTGGGAAAAGCTGTGGGCCGCGCCCTACAATAAAAACGAGGTAGACCCGTATACGCGCACGCGCATCATCCTGATGAACGGCACGGAATTTGAAAACGTGTGGTTTTCGCATCAGCTGTCGCGCAATCTGGGCGACAACGAGCTGAGGAGAAAGCTGGCGCTGATTCGCCGCAGCGAGCAGCAGCAGCAAAAGCTGATCGCGCACTTAAAGCCCGCGGACGAAACCGCGCTGGAGCACACGATCGGCTATGAGCAGCTGGCCGTGGACCTGACCGCGCACCTCGCCGAGCGCGTGACCGATCCGAACGTCAAGGGCGCACTGGATTTCGCGCTGCTGGAGGATTTCGATCACCTGTATCGCTATGCGGATTATCTGGATTTCACCTCCGGCGCGCATGCGGAGACGCTGGTGGGCGGCTATACGGAGATTATGCCCGGCCGGCCGACCATCGCGCACCATCGCCATCCCTACGATTCCATTCGCCGGCCGATGATCAACCCGCGCCCGGCCACGATCGACGTGCTGGCCGCGAACGTCATCACCGCCGCCGAACAGCAGACGATGAATTATTATATGAATACCTCCGCGCTCTGGCCGGAGGAAACCGGCCGCCGGCTCTATCAGGAGATCGGCATGATCGAGGAGCAGCACGTGTCGCAGTATGGAAGCCTGCTGAACCCGAATTGCACGCCGCTGGAGAATTTGCTGCTGCATCAGTATGTGGAATGCTGGCTGTACTGGAGCTGCCGCGAAACGGAGACGGACGCGCGCATCCGCGAGCTGTGGGACGAGATGTTTGAAAAGGAACTGATGCACCTGAATATCGCGCTGGGCCTTTTGCGCGATTACGAGCAGAAGGACTGGCCCGACGTGCTGCCGGACGCCGAATTCCCCGCGCCGCTTCAGCTGGAGAGCAATATCGAATACGTGCGCGACATACTGGGCGCGACGGCCGATTTCACCGCAGCGCGCGAAAATTATGTCGATCTGAACAAGGTTGCGCCGCCGGATACGTTCGAGGACTACCAGCATCAGGTGAACGAGCCGATCGAGAATGTGGTGAGCCACGCGTTCATTCAGCAGTATATCCGCGATCGTGGCCGCGATTACCGCTTCGAAACCGCGCCGAATCCCGTAAAGGCGCTTCAGAACCGCGAAAAGGACAATACCGAGGTCGGCCGTCAGCCGCTCTACACGGCCAATCGATAAAAAAAGGGCCCGCAAATGCGGGCCTTTTCAGCTTGTCAAAAACAAGTTTTTGACAAGCTGGTGGACGGGGGAGCAAGCTCCCCCGCCACTGCCACCCCCTCCAGATTTTGCTTGAGTCTTTCAGACTCCGGCCGCAAAATCTGCAAAGTAGCTATTTTCTCTCCGGGAAATGGGATTTCCCTGCGATAAAATAGCCCCGCGCTCACCGCGCATGTCGCTGAGCTCGATTGAAAGTTCGAGAGGGCTTCGGCCCTCTCGAGCTCTCTTAAGTTTTTTTCGACAGTTTAAAAGGCCCGCAAATGCGGGCCTTCGCTATGGAATTTACACGTTAAACCGATCGTAGGCCGAATAGCAGTCCAGGCACAGCTTCTTTCCGCCGACGAGGTGAATCCAGTTCGCGCCGGTCATTTCGCCGCAGCAGTCGCATTTGTAGGAATCAAAGATCCGCGCGGACTCCGGCAGCGCGATCGTCGCCGGCTTTACATCGAACATGTCCTTCGGCTCCAGGCTCTGATAATACGCAAACGATTCCTCGCGCGTGATGCCCTCGGGCCGATCCCTCAGCACCAGCCGCACGGATTTGCCGTTCGTCCGGTTGTAAAACGAGAACGCCTGCTTGCCGCGCAGGTGGAACAGCAGATTGCCCTTGCCGATCGAGCAGCCGAGCACCGCCTGAATCGCGTCCACGCCGCACGCGTCGTTTTCGCTGATGCACACGATCTGCTCGTCCTCCGAAAACGAAATGCCCAGCAGGTCGATCGCATACAGCGCCGCCTTGTAGCCGATGGTCAGCCCGCCGCACGCGTGGCCGTGAAAGGATACGCATTTTTCCCACAGATTCATGTTATTTTCCTCCCGCCTGTTGAATTCAGTCCGCAATAACCACTCTGCGCCCGCCGAGCTCCACGACCTTCGCCGGAATGCCGTATACGCGCGCGATGCTCTCGCGATTGACGACCTCCGCGCCGCCGCTGAAGCAGATTTCGCCGCCGGACAGCATCAGAAACCGGTCGCAGAACCGCAGCGCCAGATTCAGATCGTGAATGATCACCATCGCGGCGATTCCGGTGCGCTCGCAGATTTCCTTTACCAGCCCCAGCACGAGATGCTGGTTCTGCAAATCCAGATTGCTCGTCGGCTCGTCCAGCAAAAGCAGCTCCGGCTGCTGCGCCAGCGCCCGCGCGAGCATCACCTTCTGCTGCTCGCCGCCGCTCAGCTCGTCGGTGAATCGCTCTTCAAGGCCGCTCAATTGCATCTGCGCAATCGCGTTTTCCGCAATGGCGCGATCCTCCGCGGAGAACGTCCATTTCATATACGGCTTTCGCCCGAGCAGCACGGAATCGTATACCGTCAGCCGCGTCTGCGGCGCGGTTTGCGCCACAAACGCCACGCGCTTTGCGATTTCCCGATGCGAAAGCTGCGTAAGCTCGCTCCCGTTCAGCTGAACGGAGCCCGCGTTGGCGTTCAGCAGCCGGCCCACGCACTTCATCAGCGTGGATTTGCCCGCGCCGTTGTTGCCCAGCACCGCCGCGCACTGCCCGGCCCCGATCGAAAAGGAAACGCCCTTCAGCAGCGGTTCGCCGCCGCGATAGCGAAAGCTCAGCCCATTTACATTCAGCATGCCCTATTTTTTCCCCTTAAACAGCAAATACAGAAACAGCGGCCCGCCCAGCAGCGAGGTAATCGCGCCGATCGGCAGAAGAATCGGGCTGGCCGCCGTGCGCGCCACCAGATCGCCCAGCAGCAGAAGCGTCGCGCCCGCCAGCATCGATCCCGGAATCAGTACCGCATGGTTGTTGCCCGTGACCTGGCGCACCATGTGCGGCGCAATCAGCCCGATAAAGCTGATCAGGCCGATATAGGACACGATCGCCGACGCGGTCAGGCAGCAGAGCACCATGTTGATCATCGTTACGCGCTTTACGTTTACGCCCACGCTCTGCGCCGTTTCCGCGCCGCTCATCAGCGCGTTGTAATCCCAGCGGTGAATCAGGAAATACGCGCCCGTGAGCGCGACCACCGCCGCCAGCAGGCGAATGTCCGCCCAATTCGTGCTGCCGAGATCGCCGAAGGTCCAGAAAACCAGCGTCGAAAGCTGCACCTCGTCGGCAAAATACTGAATCAGCGCCGTTCCGCCCGAGAGCATCGAGCTGATGGCCACGCCCGAAAGCACGATGCCCTCCGCCGAGACCTTCCGAATTCGCGCAAGGCCCAGTATAATCAGCGCAACGCCCATGCTGCCGGCAAACGCCATCAGCGGAACCGCCAGCCCCGCCAACGCCGACGAGCCTAGATTGAATACGATAATCGCCAGCGCCGCGCCGAAGCTCGCGCCCTGCGATACGCCCAGCGTGGACGCGCTCGCCAGCGGATTGCGCAGTATCGCCTGCAGCACGCAGCCGGACGCGCCCAGTCCCGCGCCGGAAATGATCGCCGTCAAAATCCGCGGCAGGCGGTTGTTGCGCACGATGATGTTGATCTTGTTGTCCGCGGCCTTTCCAAACAGGCCGCGAATCAGCTCGCCCACGCTCGTGTTGTACGAGCCCGCGCGCAGTGACAGCAGCACGGCGCCGATTAACGCAGCCAGCAGCGCCGCAAGAAATGCGGCGCTGCGCGCTTTGAATCGGTTACTGACCGATCTGGATGCTCCTGAATGCATATCCGGCCTCCTCGAGCTCGCCGTATACCGGCCTGCCCAGCAGCTTGGTGAAGATTTCGTCCGCCTTTTCCGCGGGATCGATATCGGCAAACGCGTCCGGGTACATTACGCAGCCCGCGTAGTACGCGTCCGCCAGCGCCGTTTCCAGATTGCTCGCGCAGTGCCGGAACGAAATCTGCGAATAGACCTTGCCGTTCTGAACGGCCGTGAGCGCGTTGTAGAAGTCCGGATTCTTCGCGTAATCCTCGTTGATCAGGTCAAGCCCGTTGAAATCCACGAAGATCACCTCCGGATCCCACGCGAGCACCTGCTCCGGATCGATGCTGAAGGCCGTGTTCGTCTCGCTCGTCTCATCGGCCAGATTGCGCGCGTGAATCAGCTCGAACGGCCCGTAGTGCGCCTCGGTGCCCTCAAAGCCGTGGCTGCCCTTGAACGACACGCCGCAGACGTACGCGCCCGGCTTTTCCGAATCCGGAATGTTCGCCGTGCGGTTTTCCAGATCCTCGGCCACGCCCTTTAAATAGGAAGTGATTTCCTCCGCCTCGCTCTGCATGCCCAGCAGCTCGCCCAGCATCCGGAACGTCTCATACGCCTTGTCGTCGAGCGTCGTGTCGCTGCCGGGAACGACGAACACCGGAATGCCCGTCTTTTCCTGCAGCGCGTCCGCGCCGTCCAGATACGCGCTCATCACGATTACGTCCGGCTCGATGTTCAGAATCGCCTCCGGGTCCGGCTCGTCCTTCATGCCGATGATCGGAAGCTTGGAGAACTGATCGTTGTTTACATACGTGTACAGCCGCTGAATCACCGGCTCCGTCTCGTGTTCCTCCACGCCGACGACCCTGTCCTCAGCGCCCAGATAGCACACGTACCGCAGCGCGCCGACGCCCGTACACACAATGCGATTTACCGTTTCCGGAACCTCCACCTCGCGGCCGAGCGCGTCGGTCAGCACGCGCGTCGTTCCCTCCGCATAGGCCATGCCCGCCATAAGCATCAGCGCCATCAAAATGCAAAGCAGCTTTTTCATTTTATGAACCTCCATTGCCTTTATTCCTCCGCATTGTAACACCCGATTGCGCGCGATACAAGCCGGGCGGGGGGATTCAAACGCGCCGAACGGCAGATTAAATTTTCTGTATACCTTTTTAACATCCGCATCATATCCGCTCCGCCTGCGCCGGACATACAACCTGTGCCCATGAATTGGCTCTTATGCCACTATATATAGCTCATCTTGTATACATACCGATAAAAAGTAATCAACGATATTAGGTAGATGTGAATTAAAAGAATATTACAATGTCGTAAAAAACATTGCCAAACAGGCATGAAGCTGATATAATAGAATATACAGTAGAATGTTCTATCTAGCTTCAGGAACTTTTGAAATGGAGGGAAAGTAGATGTCTAAGATCCGTAAGATGGCATCCATTATTCTGTCTGTTGTGATGCTGGCGAGCTGCGGCGCCGCCTTTGCGGAGGCTCCCGCAGAAGAGACGCCGGTTCTCCCGGAGGTCACGGCGGAGCAGACGGTGCAGCCGGAAGAGACGCCGGAAACGCCCACGGCCGAACCGGTCGTGGAGCAGCCGGCCGAGGAAACGGAAGCCCCGGCGCCCACGGAGGAAGCGACGGAGCAGCCCGCGGTCGATCCCACGATCGATCCCACGGCCGAACCGGTCGTCGATCCTACGATTGATCCCACGCTTGATCCGACAGTCGAGCCGGTCGTGGATCCCACGATCGATCCCACCGAAGCGCCCACGAAGCAGCCCGATCCGACCAAGACTCCGGTTGGCGTCGGCTATGCGAAGGTCGAGGGCGGCGTGGTTGCGTATACCGAGCCGGTCGTTTCGGACTCCACGCGCATCGGCCAGTTCAACTCCTCTTCCTACGTATACGTGCAGGAGTGCATCGGAACGGGCGAAGAGGGCTGGCTGAAGATCGCGTTCGCGTATGAAGAGGGCTCGCTGATCGGCGTCCTCGAGGGCTACATCCGCCTGCCTCAGGCGGCGCAGGTCGAGGGCTCCACCGGCGCAGGCCCGTTCATCCTCGGCGGCGTCGGCCTTTCGAAGGCTTCGTTCCAGAACAACGGCGTGCTGCCCGCGGTGATCATCGATCCCGAAACCGGCGCGACGCCCGGAGCGGCGAAGACGAAGTATTCCGTAAACGACGAGGGCAAGGTCGTCCGCATGTCGGACGGCGCGATCGTCTCCACCGAGAAGTGCGTGGTCGTCACGTCCGGTCCCGCGCTGAATTACCGCAGCGCGAAGAGCGGCACCGTCGAGGGCTGCATTGAATCCGGCGAAACCGTGCGCGTGATCGATCGCAGCGGCCGCTGGGCTTACGTGCTGATCGACGGCGAAATCTGCACCATGATGAGCGTCTATCTCTTCACTCCGGAAGAGGTCAGCGAGCAGCCCGCCGAAACCGGCATGACCGCCGAGGCGTTCAGCAGTCTGGTCGGCGAAATCAAAATCACCTTCCGCTACGAGGGCGATTCGGTCTCCTACGGCGACGCGGTAACGCTCGTTGCGCACATCCCGGACGCGCTGGCGGACGCGGAGATCCAGTGGCAGGTCAAAGCGCCGGGCGACGGCTGGAAGGATGTGGAAGGCGCGTTCGGAAAGACGCTGACCGTAATCGCGAGCGAGAGCAACGTGGACGACGTATGGCGCGTTCAGCTTACGCTCGGTTAAAATACGTTTTCAGAGTCGAACGTTGAATTGAGGAGGAAACGGAATGAAACTCAATTTGAAGAGATTCTTGGCCTATCTGCTGACGGCGCTGATGCTGGTCAGCGTTGTGCCCGCGTCCGCGATCGCGGAGATCACGGCCGCGTCGAACACGTCCGCAAGCATCCGCAGCATCATGCCGGATCAGGGCGTGTATGTCACGTTTGAATTCTACGCAGGCGAAAAACTCGTAGATACCCAGATCGTCAAGAACGACGCGGGCAGCGTGACGGAGCCTGAAACGCCGATAACCGAACCGGGCCAGAAATTCCTCGGCTGGTATGTTGAGGATGTCCCGTTCAATTTCGGCCCCGTAACGGGATATAGCAGTACGCAGACCGTGCGCGTGGAAGCGAGGTACTCGGACGTTTACTATGTCTTCTTCAAGGATAATAATGGCCGCATCGTCGAGACCAAGGAAGGCAAGACGAACGACTCCATCCAGACGGGCGGCGTGTCCTTCCCCGTAGACGTTGACCAGTCCATTACCGGCTGGTATACCGATGAAGCGTTTACCAATAAGGTCGACAGTGTAACGCTCGAGGATAAGAACGTCACGCTGTACGCGAAGGTCGAAAAGGGCTATTGGATCACCTATGATTCCAAGGGCGGCTCTTACATTCAGCCCACGTTCTATGCCAAGGGCACGACGGCAAAAGCTCCGGCCGACCCGACCCGTCCCGGCTATAACTTCGGCGGCTGGTATACGGATGATGCGCTGACTGTTTCGGCAAATTTCGGCAGCATCACGGAGAACACCACCGTGCATGCAAAGTGGACGGCTGCGTCTACGACCTACACCGTAATCCACTTCTGGGAGAACGCGGACGACGACAAGTATTCGTATCATGAGAGCGAAACGAAGACCGGTACGACCGGCGCTCAGACGGCTGCCGTCGCGAAGAGCTATCCCGGCTTTACCGCGCAGACGATCACCCAGAAGACGATCGCCGCCGACGGCTCCACGATCGTAAGCGTGTACTATAAGCGCAATGTGTATACGGTAACCTTCTGGTCCGTAAAATGGAAAGGCATAGGCCTTTTAGGCAGCTATGTTAAGGACAAGGAGTATACCGACAAGCGCATCACTGCGAAGTACGGCCAGAATATCAGCGACAATTGGCCGGGCGGAATCTGGAGCATTTCTGCGGGAGGAAGTACTTTCCAGGCGAATATCGACGTAATGCCTCTCGGCGGCGATGAGTTCTTCGAAACCGAACAGGGCAACGCGAAGGCTTACTACTATCTGCAGGATCTGAACGGAAAATATGTGCTCCATCACACGGATACAGGTGCGGGCGGAGGCGCTACCGTTACAAATGAGGATCGCTATCCCATTACGGGCTTCACCTGCAATACGAAGCTGAGCGCAAAGAATGACGATTGGTATAACGGCGCCAAGTTCTACTACGACCGCAACAGCTACGCGATCAAGTTCATCAGCGGAGGCAAAACGGTCAATTCCCAAAGCGTAAAGTATCAGGCGAGCATTGCCGGGTATGCGGGTTACGAGCCCGATACTGCTCCCACTGGCAAGGAAGGGTATATCTTCGACGGCTGGTACGACAATGAACTGTGCGAGGGCGATCCTTACGCATTCGCCGGCAAGACCATGCCCGCGCAGCCCATCACCGTATACGCCAAGTGGGTTGCTCCCGTACATACCGTCACCGTGTATGCCGCGGACAGGACTACGGTGCTGAAGACGATTCCTGAAATCCCGCACGGCAGCAAGATCGATGAAGAAGCTATGCCCGAGGTTACTCTCGGTGAGGGCGAGGTCTTCCTCGGCTGGGTGCTTGCAGACGGCACTCCGTTCAACTTCAACACCGAGATCAAAAAGGACTACGATATCTATGCCAAGGTCGGTAACACTTCGAAGTTCAAGGTTATTTACAATGCAAACGCCGAAGACGCGGCTGGCGAGGTAAAGGACGACAATACCTATGCCAGGGGCGCGTTCGCCGATGTAAAGCCGAATGGCTTTACGAACGGAGACAAGATGTTCCTCTATTGGAGTCTCAATGAGGATGGTACGGGTAAGCGCTATTACCCGAACGACAAGATTGAGATCACGGGAAATGTAACCCTCTACGCCATCTGGGCCACCCCCGGCACGAAGGTCACCCTCACCTACCACAGCAATTTCGGTGAGCAAGAGACGACCAAGACGTTCGAAAACCTGCCGAATAATACGGGTGTTGAGATTCGTGATTACACCGATTCCGATCTGGAAATGCCCACCCGCGAAGGTTACACCTTCACCGTTTGGAACACCCAAGCGGATGGTAAAGGCACTGACTATAAGCCCAACGACAGCGTGCGTCTGGAAGGCGATGGCAACGACCTCTACGCGCAGTGGACGGCGGATAATCATGAATACACCGTTGAGTTCTACTATGAAACGACTGACGGTGAATATGAACTGAAGAAGACGGATCTTCGCACTGCGAAGACGGATGCACTGGTTGCCGTTACCGAAGACGACAAGGCTGAAACCTACGACGGCAAGTATGTCTTCGATGCGGCCAATGAGCTCAATGAGCTGAATGGCGTGATCCCGGCAACGGGTTCGCTGGTGCTGAAGCTGTACTTCAAGCTCAATACCGCAAACTACACCATTCACCACTACCTGAAGGGCACGACGGTTCAGGTTGCCGATGATGAAACCGGCACCATGACCATCGGCCATACCCTGACGGCGGGCAGGAGCGATGCGCTGTATGCAGATTATAAGGAAGCGACAGTAGCCAGCTATGACCCGTCGCAGTCGATCACCATCGCTGCAACCGGCAATGTGATCACGGTCTACTACACCGTTCCGCTGACGATTAAGGCGGAGGATGCGACCAAGGTGTACGACGGCAAGGCGCTGACTCAGCCCGACTTCACCGTAACCGGCCTCGTGAATGGTGATACTAAGGCCAAGTTCACCCTGAGCATGACCGCAGGTTCCACGATCACGGATGTCGGCTCGCAGCAGAACGTAATCGATGAGAGCACGGCCAAGTATAATGGGAAAGCAATTTCTTCTTCCTATTATACTGTCACTTACGAGGACGGCACGCTGACGATCAATCCGCGTAGTGTAACGCTGACCTCCGGCAGCGGCGAGAAGGTCTACGATGGCACCGCGCTCACGAACGATACCGTTACCGTTTCCGGCGATGGTTTCGTAAATGGCGAGGGCGCGACTTACACCGTGACCGGCAGCCAGGTGAATGAGGGCGAAAGCGAGAATACGTTCACCTACACGCTGAAGGACAACACGAAGGCGAAGAACTACACGATTGAAACCGTGTTCGGCAAGCTGAAAGTCACGCCCGTGACCGACGAGATTGTCGTAACGATCGTGGGCAACACGAAGACGGAAACCTACAACGGAAAGGAACAGCGCGTAACCGGCTATACAGTGACGAGCATCAGCAATAAGCTGTATAAGAGTGAGTACATTGGATTCACCGGCGAAGCGATTGCGAAGGGCACTGATGCGGATACGTATCAGATGGGCCTGAGCGAGAAACAGTTCAAGAACATTTCGAAGAACTTCACGAACGTCAAGTTCGAAGTGACCGACGGCTCGCTGACGATCAATCCGATCGCGATTGAGCTGACTGCGAAGTCTGCGGAAAAGGAATACGACGGCACTCCGCTGACTGATGACGGTTATGAAATCACCAGTGGCAAGTTTGTTGAGGGCGAGGGCCTTGAAAGCGTGACGGTTGAGGGCAGCCAGACGCTGGTTGGCTCCAGCGCGAACACGATCACGGGCTATGCGCTGAAGACGGGCACCAAGGCGCAGAACTACGCGATCACCTGCAAGCCCGGCACGCTGACCGTGAAGGATCGCACGACTCAGTACGAAATCACGGTGAAGGCCAACAGCGGCGAGAAGGTCTATGACGGTACTCCGCTGACGGTGGAGGACTTCGAGACGCTTACGTTCACTGTGAACGGACTGCAGTACACGGTGGAGGGCCTGACCGCATCGAAGACCGGCACGAATGTGTCCGACAGCGGCGCGGTTGAGGTTAAAGGAACCGCGGTCGTCAAGGATGCGGACGGCAACGACGTAACCGCGCAGTTCAAGGTTGTTACCGTGAACGGCATGCTGGCGATTAATCCGAAGCCGGTTACGATCACTGCGGAAGATGCGAGCAAGGAGTACGACGGCGACGCGCTGACGCAGCCGGAGTTCACGACGACGGCGCTCGAAGGCGGCGACACGCATGAGTTCGCGGTTGCGATGACTGAGGACAGCACGATCACGAATGTCGGTACGAAGGCGAACGTGATTGCGACTGTGGACGGCGAGGCTGTAACGACCGGCGAAGCGAAGCAGATCGGCAACTATCTGGTTACGACGGTAAACGGCACGTTGACGATTACCGCCAGCCAAACCGAACTGAAAGTCACTGCGAACAGCAATAGCTGGACGTATGACGGAAAAGAGCATTCGAACGGCGGCTATACCGTGGAGTTCGGAACGGAGAAATACACCGTAAAAGCGGGCGAAAGCGCAACGCTGTCTACGGGCGACAAGGTAACCGCGACGATCACGAAGACGGTAAAGAACGTTTCCGATACCGAGGAGGGCAACAACGCAATCGTCACGCTGGTTGTCGAGAATGAAAACCAGTATGGGAAGATCACGAAGCTGTCCGGCACGCTGGCGATCACGCCCGTGACCACCGAGGTAGTCGTAACGATCGTGGGCAAGACGAAAACGGAAACCTACGACGGAACGGAGAAGGGCGTAACCGGCTATACGGTGGAGAGCATCAGCAACCCGCTGTATACTGAGGGCGATTTCACCTTCACCGGCGAAGCGGCTGCGAAGGGCACTGACGCGGATACGTATCCGATGGGCCTGAAGGCGGAGCAGTTCAAGAACACTTCGGCGAACTTCACGAATGTCAAGTTCGATGTTACCGACGGCTGGCTGAAGATTGATCCGCGCAAGGTAACGCTGACCTCCGGCGATGGCGAGAAGGTCTACGACGGCAACCCGCTCACGAACAGCGAAGTAACCGTTTCGGGCGATGGCTTCGCGGACGGCGAGGGCGCGGATTACACCGTGACCGGCAGTCAGCTGAATGCAGGCGAAAGCGAGAACGAGTTCACCTACGCGCTGAAGGCGAACACGAAGGCGCAGAACTACACGATTGAAACCGTGTTCGGCACGCTGAAGGTAACGCCTGTGACCGACGAGGTGGTTGTCACCATCACCGGCCGCGAGGATTCCGCGCAGTATGACGGCGCGAAGCATTCGGTCAGCGGCTACGACGTTGCGATCAGCAACGCGCTGTACACCGAGGATTGCTTCGAGTTCGGCGGCAAGGCCGTGGCGGAGGGCGTCCATGCGGGCGAGTACGCGATGGGCCTGAATGAAAAGCAGTTCAAGAACGTTTCGGCCAACTTCACCAATGTGAAGTTCGTGATCGAGCGCGACGGACGGCTGACGATCGAGCAGAGAGCGCTGATCATCACCGCGGGCTCCTACGAGGGCGATTACGACGGCGAATGGCACGGCGTGGGCTACACGGCCGAGGGCCTGGCGGAGACCGATAAGATCACCGCGCTCACGATGAAGGACGACGCGATCCTGTATCCGGGCGAGCTGACCGCGAGCTTCCTGCCTGAAACGCTGAAGATCACCCATGCGGACGGCACGGATTCGACCGGCGATTACCGCGTAGAATACATGCCGGGCAAGCTGGTGGTGAACACCGTGATCGTGAAGTACAGAGTGCAGTACTACTACGACGGCGTGCTGTATGGCGGCGCGACCGAGGAGGGCACCGGCGAGGTGCTGACCAAGATTACCGAGTATCGCGATAAGCCCAGGGATATGATGTTCGATCACGTGGATAACTTCCCGCTGACCTTGGGTCTGAACGAGGAGGAGAACGTCATTCGCGTGTACTACGTCCACATTCCGCTGACCGGATATCTCGGCGCGCATAATGTCGGCGATTGCATCGAATAACGCGAGCATCCTTAAGAGAATTGGACCGCCGCGCGCGCTGCCCGCGCGCGCGGCACAGCCAGAAAGGTGGTTACACGATGACGAAGCTGATTCGCAGGTTTGCCTGCATGTTACTGGTGTTGGTTCTTCTCGCGAGTGTCGGCTATGCGGAGACGCAGCCGAAGGAAATCACCGTCGGTTCGCTGACGCAGCTGAGCGGCAATTTCTTCACGAATTGCTGGGGCAACAATACCGCGGATATCGACGTGCGCACGCTGATCCACGGCTATTCCACCGTCGCGATGTTCACCAACGGGCATTACGGCATTGACGAAAGCGTCGGCCGCGCGTATCCCGATACGGACGACGACGGCAACAAGACCTATACCTTCTATATTTCCAAGAGAATGACTTGGTCGGACGGAACGCCGATCACCGCAGCGGATTACGTATTCACCGTGCTGCTGCTTTCCAGCCCCGAATTTGCGGCGCTGGGCGCGAACACGATGGAATACGCGCATCTCGTGGGCCAGAACGCCTACCTCACCGGCATGTCGGACGTGTTTGCGGGAGTGCATCTGATCAACGATACGACCTTCTCGCTCACGATCAACGCGCAGTATCTGCCCAGCTTCCATGAGCTGATGCTGGTGAACGTGACCCCGAGCCCGATGTTCGTGATCGCGCCGGACTGCGAGGTTCGCGACGACGGCGAAGGCGCGTACATCGCGCCCGCGGAAGAGACGGACGGCCAGTTCACCACCGAGCTGCTGGAGACGACGCTTCTCGACCCCGAGACCGGCTATTGCAGCCATCCGTCCGTGGTCAGCGGCGCGTACAAGCTGGTTTCGTATGAAAACAACGTCGCGGTTCTGGAAAAGAACGAGAACTATCGCGGCAATTACGAGCGCCAGAAGCCGCGCATCGACAAGATCACGTTCAAGCAGGTCTTCAATGAGACGCTGCTGGACGAGCTGAAGAACGGCACGGTCGATCTGGTCAACAAGGTTTCCTCCGCGGACGTAATCGACGCGGCGAAGGAAGAAAAGGGCGTCGTTGCGAAGAGCTATGCGCGCGACGGTCTCGCGTTCCTCGCGTTTGCGTGCGAGAACGAGCCCGTTTCCTCCGCGAATGTGCGCAAGGCGATCGATCGCCTGGTGGACGTGGACGCGCTGTGCGAGACGTATCTGAAGGGCTATGGCACGCCGGTGTACGGCTATTATGGAAACGGCCAGTGGATGACCCGCCATATTGGCGAAAAGAAGATCAAGGAAACGCTGAATCTGTATCCGTATGATGTTGATGCGGCGATCGCGCTGCTCGAGGAAGACGGCTGGGCGCTGGAGGACGGCGCGAAGGTGCGCACGAAGGACGGCGCGGAGCTCGTGATCAACTGGGTGCGCCCCGAGGTCAGCGAGGTCGCGGACGCTCTGGAAGCGATGCTGACCGAGAACTTCGAAAAGGCCGGCATTGGCCTGAACGTCACCCGCATGACCTATGAGGAGCTCAGCAAGTATTACTATCGCCAGAGCGATCGCTCGGAGTACGACATGTTCTTCCTGGCGAGCAACTTTGGCCTGACGTTCAATCCGTATCCGGCGGTTGCGCTTGCGCCCGAGATGCAGGGCATTTGGAACACCACCGCGATTGCGGATCCGGAGCTCGAGGCGCTTGCGAACGACATGAACGCCACCAAGAACGGCTATCTCGACGAGTACGCCGGCAAGTGGCTGAAGTTCCAGCAGAAGTGGGTGGAGGATCTGCCGATGGTTCCGCTCTACACGAACGAATACAGCGATCTGTTCACCGACGCTCTCGAGGATTACAAGCCCAGGACGTACTTCAGCTGGGGCGTTTCGATCCTCTACGCCAATCTCAAGACGGCGTCTTGAGGCAGTTGCTGCCGCGTTCATGCGACGCGCGCACAGGTGCGGTGGTCGCACCTGCACGCGCTATGTAAGTGCGCTGGCGATGGGTTAGAACGAACTGACGCAATAGCATTGCCGTGGTGGCAATGCTATTGCTGTCTTTTGGGCGGCGAGATCGTCTTTGTTCGAAGAATCGCTCGTTTTAAATGGAAGCTTTCTTTAGGCAACCAAACAGGCGGAACCCCGGAAGGGGTTCCGCCTGTTTGGTTGTCATGGAGGCATGCTCGAAATAGGTTCCGCCTGTTCGTCTGTCATGAAGGAGGAATCCCTTTGGGCTTCCTCCCCTCCTGTTTGACTATTGATGGGGCTGGGGATTGAAAATCGCAGCATATCCGGCTTTCGCGGTCGACTAATTTGATGGTTTAGCGCGATATCCGGCGGTTATTCGCCGATTTAGCCCAGCGCGATCACCAGCAGGTATACGCCGGAATCGGGCAGCTTCAGCGTTGCGCGGCCCTCTGTATCCAGCGCGGCTTCGGCGATTACCCGGTCGGCGAGGTACAGCTTCGCAAAGCAGACGCGCTCCGGATTGTCCGGCAGCGAAATTTCGATCGCGTTATCGCGGATTTGGAGCGTGCAGGCGGGATCGAAAGCGTCGGTCAGCTGCGCGTCGTTTTCGGAAAAAGCGAATTCATATTTGCCCGCATCGCCGCTTAGAACCAGCGAATCGCGCAGGAATTGCGCGCCCGTTCCGGCCGCCGCGCGAATCGACAGGAAATCCGGCTCGGACAGATCGTCGTCCGCCTGATCGGAGGCGACGGCTGCGTAGGCGAAATCGGCTTCCGTTTCGCGATTTGCGGCAAATTCGCGATCCCCATTGAGCGAGCGGAAGCGGGCCGCATCGGTAATCAGCGCGCGGCAGGCCTCGCAGGAGCCCATGTGCGCGTGCACGCGGGCGAGGAACTGCAGGCGCTCCGGGGTCAATCTTTGGGGGGTCATATATTCAATCAAATCTCGATTCGTTAAGCACTCGTTCATGAGATTCATTCCTTTCTGGTCTTGTCGGCGCGGTCGTTGCCGCAGCTCTGGCGAATGATATTCAAATTCGTGTTGCGCCATTTCGTGACGCTGCGCGGCGTGGTCTGCATCGGCGCGCGGCGCTGCTCGTCGGTCAGCTGCGCGCGGAGCGTGTTCACCATATCGCAGTTGTAGTGATAGGCCTTCAATTCGTCGTATACCAGATCGAGGCACGCGTCCAGCGGCTTTCCATTCAGCACATTGGAGACGAGCTCAAGGAGATTTCCCTCCACGGTGCTGTTGTGCGACTTTCCCCGTAGCAGCGAATAGACTACTGTCACGCGCTTGTCCGGCGACGAGCGATTGTTCAGCAGAATCCGCTCCAGCGCCTCGCTGCAGTCCTCGCACTGTTCCAGCAGCTTCGTGAAATCCTCGCTCCGATCCTCAATCAGATCGCCGAGCTCGCCGCCGTTCGGAAGCGCCTTATTAAGGCTTACATTCATAATGCGCCGGGGCGCGGAATTCTCCTCCGGCTGCGCGCGGGAGACGTTGCCGCGCGCGCGCTCGGCGCGGTAAATGTCGATCAGCGCGTTGTTGACGGCGCGGTACAGATACGCGAGGCGGAGGTTGTCCGTGGGGTGCGACTCGGCAAACTCGTCGGAGAGGTAGTGGTGAATCGTGACGGTGAAGAATTTGCCCATTACATCGGCAACGGCGTCGCTGTAGAGGGCGGAATTCCGCCTGGGCGGGAAGTATTCCCGCGCCTTCGCGCCAACCAGCCGATTCAGCGAGCGGAAAATCTCCATGTGAATGGGTTCGTTGTTCGAAGAGTAGAATTCCCGGCGCATTCGATCGTAGAACTCGCGGGTGTGCAGCTGAAAGCTTTGCGGACTGTTGGCCATGGCAATGCGCTCCTTTCATCTTATAAAACGCGGCGGCGGGAAGGAAATCCCGCGGTAAATCAGATTTTCGCCGGGCAATCCTCAAATGCGCGGCGGTGCACGATCGTGTCTCCGCCCAGCAGAACGACCTCGCTCAGCGCCGTGCAGCCGGCGAAGGCGTCCTCGTCGATGCGCTTTACGGAGGCGGGAATGCGAATGCGCTTCAGCGACGCGCAGCCGGCGAAGGCAAGGCGCGAGATCGATTCAATCCCCTCGCCCAGCTCCGCCTGCTCCAGCGCCCCGCAGCGCTGAAACGCGGCGACCGGAATCACCCGCAGCGCGCCGGGCACGCGGATTTCCCGCAGCGAGGCGCAATTGCGAAACGCGCCGGTTCCCAGAAACGAAAGTCCCAGCGGCATATCGACCTGGGAAAGCTGCGTGCAATCCTCAAACGCGCGCGCGCCGATGAACTGAAGCCCCGCCGGCAGCCGCGCATGCCGCATGCGCGCGCCGCAGAAGGCGGCCTCGCGGATTTTTCGAATGGGAAGCGCGTCGATTTCATCGTCCAGAATCAGCTCGTCCGCATCGCGCGCGCAGCCGACGACTTCGATGCAATCGCCCGCGTGCACCAATCGCGCGCAATTGCGAACGCCCATCGGGCGCGGAATCGCGTCGCGCGGCTTCGCGGGAGATTCGGGCGCGTCCGGCGAAACCGGTTCGGGAGATTCGGGCTTCAGCGGCGCGGCAATTCGAAATACCTCTCCGCACGACGGGCAGGTCGTGTGGCCGTTTTCCGAATCGAGCGCCTCGGCCGTCAGATTTGCGCGGCAATTGGGACAGCGCAGCGCCTCAAACGGCCGCGCCTCGCCCGCGCCGAGCCATACGGAGCGCACGCCCGGCTGATCCTCCGTGCCGCGGCGCTCCTTCGTCGTGTCCACCGCCATGAGCGCGCCTCCGGCGGCGCGAATGCGCTCGCGCGCCGCCTCGACCGCGCGTTCAAACGGTTCGTCCCTCAGCGCGCAGGTGGTCTCCACCGGCAGCAGCGCGCCCGAGGCCACTCCGGATTCCACATCGCGGAATTCGCCGACGCGCATCGCCGTCAGCATGTGCCTGTTCATCAGAATCAGAATCGGCTCGACGCCCACGTCGGCCGCCAGCGTCGCCAGCAGAAAGCTCATGTCCGCGCACGCGCCGCCGGTTTCCAGCGCCTCCTCGGGCGAGCGCACGAGCTGGCAATTCTGATTGACCAGCACCGGCACGTCGATATAGGGAAGCCTGCGCGCGCGAACGGCCTCGTAGAGCGCCTCGGCCTTGCCGCGCACGTCGCGCGCGCCGACGGAGCCGACCGCCCTGTCCGCAAACCGGAGCAGCTTCCGGCTTTCCGGCTGCAGATACGCGGCCAGCAGCGGCGCGTCCGTAAAGCGCATGCTGGCTTCGTGAATGGGAAGAATGGCCACGCGCTGCGAGAGCGTTTCCTCCCCCGCCGCGGAGCGAATGGCGATCGCGCATTCGTACTGCCCCGGCTGAAGATGCGCGGGAAGCGCGTCGGGCGCGATGCATTGCGTCCGGCCGGGAGCGAGATTGCTGATTCGCCGGCGGAAATACGCGCCGTCCGGGCCGCCGAGCGAAATGGAAATGTTCAGCCAGCCGATCCTTGCCGGCGCGCTCACGTTCGTGATCCGAATCGATTCGATCGGCCGCGCGCGCCCGCAGAGCACCGCCGCATAGGGCAGCGCCGCGCGATGGACGATGGAAATATCAAACCCCTGGTACAGCATAAACACACCTCGTTTGTTTCTCTTTCTATAAAAGACGCGCCCGCGCGCAGGAAAATCCCGCGAAGCCTGCCGTTTTTTTCAAAAATGCGTTTTTCCGGCCGCAAAATCAGGATAGCATATGCATTCCTAAAATGCAAGGCGGTTTGCGCGGAACTTTTTCTGCTGTGCGTGCGTTGTTTTCTACGAGAAAACGCGCGGAATATCGATTGACAAAGCGCGCGCAGGCTGGTAAACTGTTAACATAAAGGCAACCGCAAAAGGAGGATGCAGAACATGGGGAAGACGGCTTTGGTTCGCTGCTCGTGCGGAATGGTCGTGCAGATGGAGCGCGGCTTTATCGGCTGGAAAAAGAAAAAATGCCCGGGCTGCCAGAAAACGCTGGAGATGAAGGAAATCGGCGTGGAGGTTGTGAAATGCCCGGAATGCGGAAACAGTGTGGCCTATGACGTAAAGCTGGGCGATAAAAACGTCTGCCCCGTGTGCAATCATGCGCTGATCAATTCCGTTTATGAGCAGCAGCACGAAAACGCGTATTGCCCGTACTGCAAAAGCGAAAATGAAACGCCCATCGGCGCGGAGGAATGCACCTGCACGGGCTGCGGGCGGACGTTTGCAATCACCGCGGAAACGCGCCGGCCGCCGGTCGCAAGGAGAACCGCAGAGCTGGTCAAATGGCCGGAGAGCGAGCGGGAGCGGTATCTGATTTACCGCATGCCGCAGAGCGAATACGCCTACGGCAGCCACATGCAGGTCGAAGAGGGCCAGTACGCGCTGCTGCTGCGAAACGGCCAGTGCGAAATGGCGCTGGGCCCCGGCGCGTATGTGCTGGAGGATTCGCTGCTGCCGCTGGATAAGAGGCTCGTGATGGCCGTGGGCGGAGAAGAGGCGGTTTTCGATATCTCGATATTGTATGTGCGCGCGCGCATTCCGGATGCGCTGAGATGGGGCACGCCCGATCCGGTCGTGATGACGGATTGCGCAAATCCGCTGCTGAAATACCGAATCACCACGAACGGCACGGCCGGATTCGAAATCGTGGACGCGAGGGAATTCGCCGCGAAGAATGATTTCCATTCGCTCACGTGCGAACAGGCGAGCTTCATCGGCGATGTGGGCGGCGTTGCGCCTTCGCCGCTGGTGGTCGCCGTGCGCGCGGCCGCCAATCGGGCGTTCGACGCGTGCATTCACGAGGCCGAGGGGCGTTCCTGGCGGCCGGAGCAGCTGGACGAGCACCGCGTGGAGCTCGAGCGGATGCTGGCGGACAGATTGAATGAGGATCGGGAAATGGCGCGCTGGGGCCTGCATGCCACGGGCGCGACGATCGGCGCGCTTCATGCGGCGCTGACCGAAGAGGGCGCGAAGGCGATGGAGACGGCCCGCGTGCGCGCGGCGCGCGAAAAGAGCATTCTGGAGGCGGCGCAGAGCAAGCTGAACTGGACGGCCAGCCCGATTACCGTGCACATGGCGGGCAACGACGCGATGAAGGCCACGGTCACGCTGGGCGGCCAGTGCGATTTGAAGGTCGTGGATCGCGAGGCGTTTTTGAATTCGCGAAAGATTGCGCCGTGGCTGGAGCGCGAGAGCGCCGACGGGCTGACGCGCGAGCTGGAGCAGGAAATGAAGATGCTGGTTCAGAACGTGCAGACCGATTACCTGCAGTATCTGATCGACGAGCGGCAGATCGATCTGTGCGAGCTCGCCCCCTGCTTCCGCGATGTGCGCAATCTGATTCAGGATGAAGTGAAGCGCCGCCTCGGCGAATGGGGCGCGGACGTGGGCTATCTGATGCTCCAGCTGATTGCCTGGGAGCCGAATGCCAATCTGCGCACGGCCAGACAGCTGGACGATCAGAAGGTCGCGCTGCAGCTCAAGCAGGCGCGGCTGCAGATGGAGCAGACCGACCGGCGGATGAACAGCGATGCGACGATCGATCAGGCGGAGGAAGACAGCCGCCTGCAGACGCGCCTTGCGCAAATCCGCAGCGGCAAGGAGGACGCGCTGTCCGAGGCGCGCCGGCAGGACGCCGAGCGCAATTCGGCGGAGCGGCGCTATATTCAGAATCTCGAAAACCAGCAGCAGGACGATCGGGAGGCCCGCGAGCATCTGAAGCGGATTCAGCAAATCGATCGCGAAACGGAGCTCGCCCAGGCGCGCCGCGCGGGCGCGCACCAGATCGAAATGGCGGATATTTCCCGCGGCGGCGAGGCGGATCGCGCGCGCGATCAGCTGCAGGCGGAGCGCCTCGTGCGTGAGCAGGAGAGCGCGTTTGCCCTCTGGCAGCTGCAGAATCGCCAGCAGGAGGCGCAGCTGAGCGCGGAATTGAACCGCCGCAGCACGATTCAGGGCGCGGATGCGAAATACGCGGGCGCGCAGAGCGCCGCGCAGCGCGAGGAACGGCGGCTGGAGAGCGAATTCCTGCGCCAGAACGGCCTGGCCGATGCGGATTACAAGCGCATGCTGAGCGATATTCTGCATCGAATCGAGGCCAGCGATCTGGAGATCACGGAAAAGCTGGACGCGTATGCGCGGCTGAAGAGAAACGCCGATTTCGACGACGAGCTGCGCCGCACGACCGACGGCGCGGAGGCGCAGGCCAGGGCGCAATACAGCCTCGGCCATGTCGAAAACGTGCTGACCGAGCAGCAGCTCGAGCTCTGCCGAAAGCTCGCCGAGAGCGAGGATGCGCGCGCGGAGCGCGTCGAAAGCGCGCGATTTGCCCGCGAAATGGAGAAGCGCCGCATGGAAATCGCCCATGAAATGGAGCTCCTGCGCGCCGAAAGCGAGCGCGAGGACCGCTATCGCGAGATCATGAAGCGCCTCGCCGAGCACGCGCAGGCGATGGAGGAAAAGAAGCTCGACCACGCGCACGAAGAGGCGATGGGCCGGCAGAGCGGCGAAACGCGCCGCGACGAGCTGCGCAGCAATGTGGAAATCGCAAAGGCGCAGTCGTTTACCCAAATCGGCGTTGCCCATGAAGAGGCGTCGGGCGAGGCGGCAAAGGCGGGCGCGCAGTCCGCGTCCGAGCTCGCGCGCAGCATTCGCGAGGACATCGCCAGCGCCGAGCGCATCGCCCGCGAGGATACGCGCGCGGAGCGCGCCCGCCAGCTCGACAGGCGCATGCGCGAGGTCGAAAAGGCCCTCAAAGAGGTTCAGAAGCGCAATCGCGACGCCTATGAGGCCGGCCGCGCCAGCGCGCAGAGCAAAAACGCCGACAGCATGACGGACGATCGCGTTCGCGAGCTGGTGGATTTCGTAAAGGCGCTGATCGCCAAGCTCCCCTCGGACGCTTCCGCCGAAAGGCCGGATTATCGCGGGGCGAGCCGCGCGTCGAGCATTTACAGATGCCCCGCATGCGGGCGGCTGATCCATTCCGGCGAAAGCTATTGCCCGGATTGCGGCATGCGGCTGTAATTGGAATACAAAATAGTCTCTCCTGCCCGAAAAGGCGGAAGAGACTATTTTTTGCCGTCGCGCACGCTGTAGCCGCGGAGAATCGCGCTCCTTCCGTGCTTTTGGCGAATCTGATCGATGGCGCTTTCGAGCTTTTCCTGCCGCTCGCGATTTTCCAGCGAATGCTCGCCGGGCTCGCACAGGTCGAACAGGCTGAGCTGCTCGGCGACCTCCTCCGCGGGCGCGAGCCGGGTAACGCCCACGGTGATCGCGCGAATCGGCGCGTCGGGCCCGATCTTCCAGTTCGCGCGAATCAGCTCCATCGCGCAGGACTGAATCTCGCGGTGCGCGTTCGTGGCGTAGCGCAGCGTGGCCTGCCGCGAAATGGTCTTCAGCTGCGGCGATTTGAGGAATACCTGCACGCTCGAGCCCTTTAAACGCTCCCGCCGCAGCTGCGCGGCCACCGCGTCGGACAGCGAAAGCACGCCGCGCAGCACCTCGGCCTCGTCGGTCAGATCGTGGGAAAACGTCGTTCCGCGGCTGATCGATTTGCTCTCCGGCCGGTCGCCGTACAGCCGCACCGGCGATGCGTCCAGCCCGTTGCAAACGTCGCGCAAATGCAGTCCGCCCTTGCCGAGCAGCTCGCGCAGCCGCTCCGCCGGCGCGTTCGCCAGATCGCCGATGGTCTGAATGCCCGCGCGCTCCAGCCGCACCGCCGCCGATTTGCCCACGAACAGCATGTCCGAGGCCGGCAGCGGCCAGAGCAGCGCGCGAAAATTCTCCTCGGTGATCACCGTGGTCGCGTCCGGCTTTTTGTAATCGCTGCCCATTTTCGCAAACGTCTTGTTGAACGACACGCCCACCGAAATCGTAACGCCGATCTCCGTTCGCACGCGCGCGCGCAGCATGTCGGCAAATTCCCGGCCGCTCATGCCGTAGTATCCGAGGCAGTCGGACAGATCGAGAAAGCTCTCGTCGATCGAGGCCGGATCGACATAATCCGTGTATTCGCGGTAAATGCGATTGATCGATTTCGAAATCTGCGAATACAGATGGTGCCGCGGCGGCACGAACAGTATGCCAGGGCATTTCTCGCGCGCCTGCCAGATCGTGTCCGTGGTCTTTACGCCCGCGCGCTTTGCGAGCTCGTTTTTCGCCACAACGATGCCCGCCCGCCGCTCGGGATCGCCCGCCACAGCCATCGGCACGGCCTTCCATTCCGGATGATCGAGGCATTCGCAGGACGCGAAAAAATTGTTGCAGTCGCAGTGCAGTATCGTTCGCCGCTTCTCCATGCGCACCTCCAATAAAACATATGTTCTGTTTCTATTATACGGCAATTGCGCGCAAAGATCAACCGCCGAAGGGGATTTAACTTGCGCAATCAGGGGGCGTATTGTATAATGAACGCATCCGAATGCATTCCCGGAATGCCGAGAGGAGGAAAAAATGAAACGGATGATTTACCTGCTGCTCGCGGCGCTGCTGCTGGCGCTGCCCGCGCTGGCCGAAGGCGAGTTGATCCCCGACGAGGGCGAAGCGCACGAGCACCACTTTGCGGAATATGTCTCCGATCAAAACGCCACCTGCCTGCAGGACGGAACCAAAACCGCGAAGTGCGATTCCTGCGACGCAACCGACACCATCCCGGACGCGGGCAGCGCGCTCGGCCACAGCTTTACGAAATACGTGTCCGACCAGAACGCCACCTGCACAAAGGACGGCACCAAAACCGCGAAATGCGATCGCTGCGACGCGACCGATACCATCGCGGATGAAAATTCCAAAACCGGCCATGAGGAAATCCCGACCGTGACCGCGCCCACCTGCAACGAGGACGGATTTACCACCTATACCTGCACCCGCTGCGGAGAAACGCGCGTCGATCAGCGAATGCGCGCGCTCGGCCACTGGTACGGCGAATGGCGGCCGAACGGCGATGGAACGCACACCGCCGAATGCCGCCGCGCGGGCTGCAAACAGGTCAAGACGATGAATTGCGCGGAAAGCGAATTCAGCGTGATCCCCGAGGGCTCCGAAATGCCCTATACCTGCGCCATCTGCCCCGTCTGCGGTCAGGCGAGCGACGGCGCGCATCTGCTGATTCCCGAGCGCGTCTATGCGGAGGCCGCCACGGAAAAGCTGCCGAAGGGCGAAATCGTGCTGCGCATGGGCGAGCTCGTGTGCGGCGAGCAAATCATGAGCGTCGCATTTGAATACGGCGGCGCGTGCACGCAGCCGACAGGCAGAGTTCGAATCACCATCCCGCCCGAGGCGCTGAAGGGCTATCGCGCGGAGCTCGCCGACGGCGAACCGCTGCGGCTCGAATTCACCGAGAAAAAGGCCGCCTTCGAGCTGGACTTCACGCCCGGCGAAAGCGGCGCGCCGATTGAAATGCAAATACTCCGTCTAATCCCGGAAATCTGAAAAACAGGCGCAGCCAAAAAGCTGCGCCTGTTTCCATAAAGAAAGCCCGAGCAAAAAGGAGCCGCTCCCCATCCTGATTCCAACCGCAATAAACGCTTTAAGCAAACCAGAAAGGGCGCAAGCCGCCACCACGGCGGCGCAGCGACCGGTTTGTTGGGAAGAGGGATTGAATTCACACAGCTCAGATTTTGAGTCGCTACCCGACTCAAAATCGTGTGAACAAGCGCGGCAGCAATTGCCTCAAGTCGCTGACTTGAGGGATAGGTAGATCAGGTTGTCCAGGGAGGTCGCGGTGGCGGCGTGCGCGGAAACGGCCTTCGCCGCTTCTGCGGAGGAAAAGCCCAGCGCAACGAGCGCCGCAATCGCCTCGGCCTCAATGCCCGCGGACTTCGGCGGAATGGGCGCCGCGGAGGACGCCAGCTGCGAATCCTCCACCTTGTCCTTCAGCTCCAGAACCAGCCGCTGCGCCAGCTTTTTGCCAATGCCCGGCACCCGGCAGAGCGCCGCCGCATCGCCCGTCACCAGCGCAACGGACAGATCGTGCACGCTCAGCGAGGACAGCACCGAGAGCGCCAGCTTCGACCCCACGCCGCCGACCGAGCGGAGACGCTCGTACATCCGCTTTTCCTCGCGCGTCGCAAAGCCGCAAAGCTCCATCGCATCCTCGCGCACGTTGAAAATCGTGTAGAGCTTGAATTTCTCGCCCGCTGCCGGCGCAGCGGACAGCGTCGCCGCGCTCACGTTTAAGAGAAACCCGATCCCGCCCGCGTCGATTACAATCGAGTCCGCGTTTTTTTCGGCGATAACGCCCGAGATATGTGCAAACATTGCGCGCCTCCTCAATAATCAGTGAATGGCAAACAGCTGCTTTTGATGCATGCTGTTCGCGTGCGTGAGCGCCGCGGCGAGCGCGTCGGCCGCATCGTCCGGCCGCGCGATTTCCTTCATGTTCAGAAGCAGCTTGACCATCTGCTGCACCTGATGCTTGTCCGCGCCGCCATAGCCCGTGACCGCCTGCTTGATCTGCATGGGCGTGTATTCATAGAGATTGTCCGTCCGCTCCACAACCGTGGCCAGCGCAACGCCGCGCGCCATGCTGACCGCCATGCCGGTGGTGATGTTCTTGGAGAAAAACAGTTCCTCAAAGGCCACGTCGTCCGGCTGATAAATGTCCATCAGCTGGCGCACGCCCTGCGCAATCGCGCGCAGGCGATACGGAATGGCGAGCTTCGGCGAGGTCGTGACCGCGCCGTACTGAATCAGCCTGCGCTTGTCGCCCGACGCCTCAATTACGCCGTAGCCCATCGTCGCAAGGCCCGGGTCAATGCCGAGTATGATCAATCCTCTACCTCCGGAATCAGGCGAAATGCGCCGATATAGGGAATTTCCATCACGCGCGAGAACGTCGTGAGCTGCACCGTGCAAAACAGGCCGACCAGCACGCCCGCGAGCGCGACCACGCCGCCGATTATCGAAAACAGCCACCCGATCAGCGGAACGATCGAGAAAATTTCAAACAAGAGCCGCGCCAGCACAATCGCAATCAGCAGCATCAGCCCCTGATTGGCGCAGTAGCGCCCGAGTTTGGACCGGGGCCGCCAGATCAGCGGCACGAAAAAAGCGAGATAGCCAAAGGCCGCGACCATGCGGTTCTGCTCCATGTCCTCGGCGGTAAATTCGCGATCCATATCCCTTCGCCTCCATGATGGAATGCTTTTCTTCATTATATAGGAACGCCGTTAAATTGTAAAGCGCGCATCAGCAGGAAAAACGCGCGGCGGCGGCGAACTAAAACAGTTTGAAACGAATGCCGGGAGGATACAATACAATGCGCCATTGGTCTGAAAACCCGACGCTGCGCTTTGCCGCGCCGGTCATCGCCGAAAACCTGGCGACGACGAGCATCAATATGGTGGTTTCGTCGATCATCGGCGGAATCAGCGTATCCGCGCTCGCGGGCGTGGGGCTGGTGAACACCTTTTTGAATGTAATTGCGGCGGCGACGGCGTTTCTGACCACGGGCGCATCGGTGCTGGTGGCGCGATTGGCCGGCGAGGGCGACGCGCACAAGACCTCCCGCGCGGTCGAGCAGGCGTTTATGCTCGCGGTGGCGTTCGGCGTTGCGATCATGCTCGCGTGCGAAATCTTCGCCGAGCCGATTCTGCGCCTGATGATGCGCACGGCCGAGGAAAGCGTGTTCCGCGAGGGGCTGATCTATTATCGAACGATGATCGCGTCGTTCCCGCTGCTGCTGATTGCCAATACCATGGGCGGCGTGCTGCGCGCGTCGGGCGACGCCGCGCCGGTCATGCGCGGAATGATCGCGATGAACGTTTCGCAGCTGTTTTTCATCTGGCTGCTGGTGGGCAGAATGGGCATGGAGGTCGCGGGCGCGGGCCTTGCGCACGGCGCGTGCCGGCTGATCGGCGCGGCGCTGTTGATGCTTATGTGCGCGACGGGCCATCGCAAATTCAAATTCCGCTTCCGCGAGGCGCTCCGGCCCGACTGGTCGCTGGTCAAGCGCATTTCGCGCCTCGGAATTCCCACGATGACCGAGAGCGTCAGCGTCCAGCTCGCCTATCTGATCGCCAATTCCATGGCGATGGGCCTGGGCACGCACGAGGCCGGCGTGTATCAGGTCACGAACACGCTGAATTCGTTTTCTAGCCTGCCGCAGTCGATCTCGAGCGTAACGGTGATTACGCTGGTCGGCCAGGCGCTGGGCGCGCGGGACTACGAGCGCGCGAAGAAGCTGCAGAGGAGCGTGCTGGGCGTCGCGCTTGCGTGCTCGATGGCGCTTTCGATTGCGATTGCGGCGTTTGCGTTTCCGCTCGCCGGGCTGTATACGCGCGACGCGTCGATTCAGGCGGAAAGCGCGCGGCTGATGTGGCTGATGACCGGCTTTGCGCTGTTCGGAACGATTCTGAACGCAAACGATCCGGTGCTTCGAACCGCCGGCGACGTCAAATATGTCATGCTCTATACGATGGGCGCGGTGTGGCTGGTGCGATTGCCGCTGACATATCTGATGGCCTACGTGCTGAATATGGGCGCGTTCGGGGTGCAGCTGGCGAATATTCTTTCGCTCGTGGTGCGTACGGCGTTTGATTTATGCAGAATTCACAAGGGCAAATGGCTGTATCTGAAGGTTTGACGGGAAACGTTCGGCTTTTTCAGGTAAATGGATGTTACAAATTCGACCTGAAACGCTGGAATTAAGTTACGTTTTTGCATTTTCGAGGATTTCCTCTTGCAATGTGCGGAGAAATCTATTATAATAATCACATATTTCAGGCTTGTTCGTTTTATACCGATCGGGCAGGGCTGAAAGAAATTTATAAGGAGGAAACAACTGTGAAGAAGTTCTCTCGCTTCATGGTCTTCGCGCTGGTCGTGGCTCTTCTGATGAGCTGCGTTGCTTACGCTGAAGAACCCACCCACGCCAATTCCCTGATCTACGGTTCCACGACCGAGATCTCCGGCGACTGGGGCCGCGCTCTGTGGACCAACAATGCCACCGACAAGCTGATCCGCGATATGATCGACGACTACAGCACCGTAGTGTCCAATCAGGGCGGCGAATACATCATCAACCCCACCGTCGTTGAGGAATACACCACTCAGGACAACGAGGATGGTTCCAAGACCTACACCGTGAAGATCAAGGACGGCCTGACCTGGAACGATGGCACCCCCATCACCGTTCAGGATTTCGTTGCTGAGTCTCTGTTCTGCTGCAGCGGCGTGTCCGCGGAGCTGGGCGTTAAGTCCACTGCGTACATGAAGGTCGTTGGCGGTCAGGAATACTTTGACGGCGAAGCGAAGACCGTGGAAGGTCTGCGCATTCTGGACGACCACACGGTCTCCATCACCATCGAAGCCCAGTATCTGCCCTACTTCTATGACGTCACCTACGCGGGCTTCGTTCCGATGAACGTCGCCGACTGGTTCGGCGAGGGCGTCACCATTGCGGATGACGGCGAAGGCTGCTACTTCACCGGCGATTTCACCGCGGCTGCGATTGGCGATCAGGTCAACACCGCTCGCTACGCTTCCGACAATCGTCGCTCCGCCGGCCCGTACACCCTGCAGAGCTTCGACAAGCAGTCCCTGCAGGCGACTCTCGTGATCAACCCGAACTACGCGGGCAACTTCGAGGGCCAGAAGCCGAGCATCGAGAAGATCGTTATCGTGAAGGCCGAGGATTCTACCTGGGCGGACGCGATGAAGACCGGCGCGATCGAGTTCTATGACACGATCACCGACGGCGACGACATCAACACCGCGATGGACATGATCGATGCGGGCGGCTTCTCTTACGTCCAGTTCGATCGCGCCGGCTACGGCAAGCTGATGTTCCAGTGCGACTTTGGCCCGACGCAGTTTATCGCGGTTCGCCATGCGATCGCGATGATGCTCGACCGCAACGAGTTCGCGAACACGTTCTGCCAGGGCTGGGGCGGCGTCGTCAATGGCCCGTACGGCACCGGCCTGTGGCAGTTCCAGGATTCCGAAGAAGTTCTCGATGAGAAGCTGAACGCTTATGCGTACGATGCGCAGGGCGCGATCGATCTGCTGGTTGCGGACGGTTGGGTCTACAATGCGGACGGCACCGATTACACCGAGGGCACCCGCTATAAGAAGGTTACCGAAGAAGAAGCCGGCGACTACGAGGGCAATGTGACCCTGGCGGACGGCACCATCCTGATGCCGCTGGTCATCAACTGGGCTTCCTCTGAAAACAACCCCGTTTCCGAGCTGCTGGTCGTCATGCTGGCGAACAACCCCGATGTTGCGGCGGCCGGTATGGAAATCAAGCAGACCGTTATGACCTTCTCCGAGCTGCTGAACTACATGTATCGCGACGCGACTCAGGGCGATCAGTACGGCGTTCCCACCTACGGCATGTACAACCTCGCGACGGGCTTCCAGCCGGCGTATGACCAGTCCTACTCCTTCACCTCCGATCCGGACATGGTGGCTCAGGGCTACAACCAGAACTACCTGTTCGACGACGAGCTGGACAAGCTGAGCATGGATATGGTTTACGGCACCGCGTCTGACGACACCGAAGGCTACCTCAAGCTCTGGCAGGATTTCGTCATCCGCTGGAACGAGCTGCTGCCGGAAATCCCGCTGTACTCCAACGTGTACATCTCCATGTTCCCGGATTGGCTGGAAGGCTACACTCAGGATTCCTTCTGGGATTTCTCTCAGGCGATCCTGTACGCGAATGTTGCCGGCTACGCTGCCGAATAATTCGCAAAGCCTATAGGGAAAACTTCGCGTGGGATGGGCTTCATCGCCCATCCCACTTTGAAGCATCGTTGGAAAATACAGTGCGTCGCTGCATTCGACGCATCAGAAAGGAAGAAATCGAGTGGGCAAGTATATTCTCAAGCGTCTGGGATACATCGTGGTCGTGTTCCTGATTGTGTCCCTGCTGATGTACGCCCTGTACAATTTGATTCCGTCGGATCCGGCGCGCGCACAGCTTGAAGGACAAAGAAAGTCGCTGAAGCCTGAAGAGTACACAACGCTTTACAACAATCTGCGCGAATCCATGGGTCTGAATGCGCCGCTGATCGTGCGCTATGCGCGATGGATGGGCCTTTGCCCAAACGTCAATGGCGAGTGGAGTGGACTTTTGCAGGGTAATTTTGGCTATTCCCAGTTTTTCTCTCAGAACGTCGTGGACGTCATCGGCGCGCCGATGCAGAACACGATCTTCATCAATATCTTCTCTACGATCGCCGCGCTGGGGATTACGATCCCGCTGGGCATCTATTGCGCGGTGCATAAGGGCAAAAAATTCGATTCCACGGTTGGCGTAATTACGATTCTGGGATATTCGATCCCGATTTATATCATCGCCCTGGTTCTGATGTATCTGCTCTGCGTCGTCTTCCGCATTTTCCCGATTATGGGCACGAAGACGCCGGGCATGGAATATGCAAACAGCTGGCAGGAGTTTGTGGATATGCTGTACCACATCGCGCTGCCGGTTATCGTCATGACCTTCGCGTCCTTGGGCGGCATGACGCGCTATGTGCGTTCCGCGATGATCGATGCGCTGAGCATGGATTATATCCGCACCGCGCGCGCCAAGGGCGTAAAGGAAAAGGTCGTGATTTATTCGCACGCGTGGAGAAACGCGCTGCTGCCGATCATTACCAGTATTATCGGCTGGTTCCTGTCGATTTTCTCCGGCTCGGTCGTTATCGAGAATACGTTCTCGCTGAACGGCATGGGCAAGCTGTACTGGCAGGGCCTGAACAATTTGGACTATGAACTGGTGCTGGCCATTCAGATGTTCTATACGGTCGTTTCGCTGCTCGGATCGCTCCTGATCGATATCAGCTACGGCCTGGTCGACCCGCGCGTGCGCGTGGACAAGTAAGGGAGGGGCGCGAAAATGAAGAAAAAGGAATTCTTCCTGGTTCGCTGGTTCAAGCGCCTGTTCCTTGGCGCGCATAAGGAAGTCGACAACCTGACCGAGGAGCAGCTCGAGACCCCGCTGCGCGTGATTCTTCGCAATTTCCGCGAAAAGAAGAGCGCGATGTTCGGCATGGTTGTGTTTCTGCTGATTCTCGTGTTCGTGCTGATCGGCCCGATGATCTGGAAGATCGACCTGAGCGCCGCGGACAGCACGCTGACCAACCTGGCCCCGAGCCAGAGCATGCTGAAGCTTCCGAAGGCGCTGGTGAATAACGGCATTGCGGACATCGGCTGCGGCAAGACCTTCGGCGTCGGTATCGACGAGCAGGGCCAGCTGTATACCTGGGGCGACACGCGCATTTCCGATAAGGTCAATATCGCGGATGTTCCCGAAGAGGTGCATAACGCCGATATCGAGCTGCTCGCGGTCGGCGACGACCACGCGGTGGCGCTCGACGTCAACGGCGAGGTCTATGTCTGGGGCAATACCCGCCTGCAGCAGGACAAGTTCTCCAACGATATGAAGAAGGCCATGAAGGCCGGCGGCGAGGATTGGGATATCATCCAGCTCGAGGCGAGCAACCAGTTCTCCGGCGCGCTTTCGTCGAACGGCGTTCTGTATCTGTGGGGCAATTCCAATATGGCGGATATCAAGATCAAGAAGGAATATCAGGGCCATATCAAGAAGTTCGCGCTCACCAGCGCCGAATACTTCGTGCTGCTCGACGACGGCACCGTCGCCTATGCGGGCAGCAAGGGCAAGAACAGCCCGTATACGAAGTATCCCGCCGCGATGGAGGGCAAGGAGATCGTGGATATCGCTGCGTCCGCGCAGACGATGGCCGCGGTCAGCGCCGATGGCGAGGTGTTCGTATGGGGCAACGCGCTGAAGGGCGAAAATAACGTTCCGGAACTGCCGAGCAAGCCGGTTAAGATCTACGGCGGCCGCCACCACTACACCGCGCTGCTCGAAAACGGCGACGTGGTCGGCTGGGGCGACAACAGCTATGGCCAGGCGTCGGTTCCCGCGTCGGTGGAAAAGGCCGAAATCGCGGATATCTATGTCGGCTATATGCAGAATTACGCCGTGACCACCGAGGGCAAGGTGCTCACCTGGGGCCTGAAGGGCTTCGTGCTCGGCACCGATGATCTGGGCCGCGATATGCTGACCCGCATCATCAACGGCGGCCGCGTGACCATGCTGGTCGGCGCGATCTCCGTTATCATCGCCACGATCATCGGCGTTATCACCGGCGGTCTGGCGGGCTATTTCGGCGGCAAGGTCGATATTCTGATCATGCGTATTGCGGAAATCGTGGGCGGCCTTCCGTTCATTCCGTTCGCGATGATCCTCTCCGCGGTCATCGGATCGCGCCTGCAGCCGACACAGAAGATGTATTTGATTATGGTGGTTCTGGGCGTGCTGAGCTGGACCGGCACCTGCCGCCTCGTGCGCGCGCAGATTCTGGCGCAGCGCGAAATGGAATACGTCACCGCGGCGAAGGCCATGGGCGTTCGCGAGGTCAAGATTGTATTCAAGCACATCCTGCCGAACGTCATTTCCCTGCTGCTGGTGAGCATGACGCTCGACTTCGCCACCTGCATGCTGACGGAATCCACGCTGTCGTATCTGGGCTTCGGCATTCCGCTGCCCACGCCGACGTGGGGCAACCTCTTAACGGGCGCGAACAACTCCATCGTCATTCAGCAGTACTGGTGGCGCTGGGTGTTCCCGGCGGCGATCTTCGGCATGTGCACGATCTGCATCAACCTCATGGGCGACGGTCTGCGCGACGCTGTAGACCCGAAGTCCAACGGACGCTGATAGGAGGTGCACGAGATGGCACTGCTCGAAGTTAAGGATCTGAAGACCTATTTCAATACCCGCCGCGGCGTAATCAAGGCCGTAAACGGCGTAAGCTATTCGGTAGAGGCGGGAAGAACGCTCGGCATCGTCGGCGAGTCCGGTTCGGGCAAGAGCGTTTCCGCGATGAGCATCCTCGGTCTGGTCGACAGCAACGGCTGGATCGAGGGCGGCGAAATCCTGTTCGAAGGAACGGATATGACCAAGCTCACCCGCAACGAGATGTACAAAATGCGCGGCAACGCGATCTCCGTTATCTTCCAGGAGCCGATGACCAGCCTGAATCCGGTGTTCTCGATCGAGCGCCAGGTTTCCGAGCCGTTCATCATCCATCAGGGCATGAGCAAGGCGGAGGCCGCGAAGAAGGCGGTCGAGATGCTCGCGGACGTGAAGATTCCGAATCCGGAAGCGGTCGCGAAGCAGTATCCGCATCAGCTGTCCGGCGGTATGCGCCAGCGCGTGATGATCGCAATGGCGCTCGCGTGCCGGCCGAAGATTCTGATTGCGGACGAGCCGACCACGGCGCTGGACGTGACCATTCAGGCGCAGATTCTTCGCCTGATGAACAACCTGAAGAAGGAAAAGGGCACCGCGATCCTGTTCATCACCCACGATCTGGGTGTTATCAATCAGATGGCGGACGACGTTGCGGTCATGTACTGCGGCCAGGTGGTCGAAATGACCCCGGCGCGCACGATCTTTGATCAGTCGATCAGCCCGTATCTGCATCCGTACACGGAGGGCCTGCTGCATTCGATTCCGCGCCTGGACACCGCGGCGCACACGCGCCTGGAGGTCATTCCCGGCTCGGTTCCGCATCCGGCGGATCTGCCGGTGGGCTGCAAATTCGCGCCCCGCTGCAAGTATGCGACCGATCGCTGCCGCGCGGAGGAGCCGCAGCTGGTGCAGGTCAGCCCGACCCAGCAGGTGCGTTGTTTCTACCCGGGGAAGGAGGAGCGTTAAGTGAATTACGAAAATGCCAAGCCGCTGCTCCGTATTACGAATCTCAAGCAGCACTTCCCGCTCAAGGGCGGCCTGACCGTTAAGGCCAACGACGGAATCACGCTGGACATCTACGAAGGCGAGGTTTTCGGCCTCGTCGGCGAATCCGGCTGCGGCAAGTCTACGCTGGGCCGCACGATTCTCCAGCTCTATCGCCAGACCGACGGCAGAACCATGTATTACGGCAGCAATCTGCTGGACATGGCGCCGAAATACGCGTTTGATACCATCCGCAAGCTCGATAAATACCGCCGGCACATGCACGAAACCGCACAGAAGGCGGCCAAGACCGAGAAGGAATATCAGGCGATGCCCGCCGAGAAGCAGATGCATTTCAAAAACACGCGCGATCATATCCTGAAGGAAGCGCGCGATGCGGAATTGAATGTAACGATGCTGGTGGGCGGTCTGATTGTCGCCGAGAATCTCGCGCCGGTCAAGGAGGCGTATCTCGCGCTGTATACCGCCGCGGCGAAGCTCCGCGACGCCAGACGCCTGCGCGCCAGGTGGCAGCTGGAGCTCGATGATCTCGAGCACCGCAAGAAGGACGTATCCAAGCCCCAGTCGAAGCTGAAGGTTTGCGATCAGCAGATCCAGAGCTGCGAAGCCGAGCTCGAGAGCTGCAAAAAGAAGATCGCCGAGCTGCATAAGCAGTATGCCGGCCATGCGGATTACGATCGGTATCAGCAGAATATCGACGACGGCGTCGATCTCGCGCGCCTGGTTTACAACGAGATCCGCACGCTGCGCCGCGACCTGCAGCTGATCTTCCAGGATCCGTATTCCTCGCTGAATCCGAGAATGACCGTCGGCCAGACGATCTCCGAGGGCATGGTCACGCACGGCCTGCTGAAGAAGAACGATTCGCGCATGCAGGAGGAAGTGCTGAAGGTGATGGAGAGCTGCGGCCTCGCGCCGTATTTCCTGCATCGCTATCCGCATCAGTTCTCCGGCGGCCAGAGACAGAGAATCGGCATTGCGCGCAGCCTCGCGGTGCAGCCGAAGTTCGTCGTTTGCGATGAGGCGGTTTCCGCGCTGGACGTTTCGATTCAGTCGCAGATCATCAACCTGCTCTACGACCTGCGCGAAGAGCGGAACCTGACGTATCTGTTCATCACGCACGATCTGTCGGTCGTTAAATACATTTCCGACCGCATCGGCGTTATGTATCTGGGCAATATGGTGGAGCTGGCGTATTCGGAAGACATCTTCCGCCGCCCGATTCACCCGTACACGCAGGCGCTGATTTCGGCGATTCCGACCACGGATCCCGATCAGAACAAGGAACTGCCGATCCTCGAGGGCGACATTCCGAGTCCGATCAACCCGCCGAAGGGCTGCAAGTTCCACACCCGCTGCCGCTATTGCACCGAGGAGTGCAAGCACGCGGTGCCTGATTGGGTGGAGGTGGAACCGCACCATTTCGTCGCCTGCCATCATCCGCTGCTGTGATTCTGTTCGAGCGCAAGTTCGAGCGCGCGCGCAAGCTCCAAAAGGAGAAAAACGCGGCGCGCCAGAGCGACTGCAACGGTCGGGAGGACCTCGAGCTGACCGACGTCATGGAGAAGGGCGATACGCTGGCGATGATCATTGCCGGGCTGATCACCATTCTGCCGGCAGCGCTCGTCACGCTGGTAATCCTCGCCGCGGCCGGATATTTCTTCGTAATGCGATAAAAGAGACGCTCCCGATGTATTTCGGGAGCGTTTTGCTTTGGGCGAAGGCAATGAAATCAGTATTCCGGCCAGCACGGCTTTGCGTCCAGCTTGGTTCTGAAAAACGAATCGAGAAGCGTCTGGCTGATATAGGGGCCGCCGTCCGGCAGCCAGGTAATGTGATCAAAGCGCACGACGAATCGCGTTCCGCCATCCCGGCGCTCAAACTCAATTGAGTATACCGAGCCCTTGCAGAAGCGCATGTCCAGCGTGCGCGGAATCAGCGGCTCGTTCAGCTGAATGAAGTAGGCTTCCTTCCAGAAAAAGCGGTATTCGAATGTGTCGTAGGCGTTTTTCCTGCAGAGCAGACCGACGCAATCCTCGAAGGAGTAATGCGTCGCGTAGGCCCGGACGTGCGGGCAAATCCCATTGCGCACGAGCCCCTGGAAGAATCCCTTCATGCCTGGCCTCGCTTTCGAGAAGAAAGCCTCCGGTGAGAGCGAATCTCGCCGGAGGCCGTTTTGCGTTTAACCGTTGGTCGGGGGTACGATTACGATTACGCCGTCCTGCAGAACCGCGTTCTGCAGCGCCAGCAGCGTCTGTTCATCGACGATCGAATCCGGGTTGGTCGGGTCGATGCCGGGCAGCTGCAGATCGTATTGCTCGTTCATCGCCTGCTGGAAGCTCGCGATCGCCTGCAGCGTGTACGAATCGAGCACGCCCTGCTGCGTTTCGGGATTCAGCAGCAGCTGCAGCTGATACAGCTTCATCTGAACGAGCTGAATGTCGTTCGGAGCGCTGATTGCCGACAGCGTGATCGGCCACGGCTCGGGCGTTGCGGTCGCTTCCGGTTCGGGCGTGGGCGTGGGCGCGACGCTGCCAATGCCGAAGGTCAGCGTGTTCCATACGATGTCGCCCTCCCCCGTCGCGCCGTACGGGATTGCGCCGACGTGAATCTGATAGATTCCCGCGGGCAGATCGCCCACCGGCAGCGTGCGGCTCGTGTCCTGCGTGTCGCCGATTTCCACGCGCTGATCCTGTTCGTTGGTCAGGTAAATGCGATAGCCCTGCACCTCGCCCTCGGCCTGCCAGCTGAAGATCGCCGTCGCGTCCATCAGGTACGGGATGTCGTTTACGTTGGTGGCGCGGCTGCCGATTTGAATGCTCGGCTTCGCCACGGGCGCGACGGTCGGCGCCTGGGTGGGCGCTTCGGTCGGCTGCGCCGGAAGCATGAACTGCGCGGTCGTCCAGACGGTGTCGCCGCCATCCGCCGGAATCGCGCCGATGCCGATGGTGTAAACCATGCCGGGCGTGAGCAGCGCGGTGTTGAACGAGCGCTGCGTATCGGTGGTGGAGGCTTCGTTGACCAGCTCGTTGCCGTTTGCATCAATGATGCGAATGCTGTAGCCGGATACGTCGCCGCCGGCGCTCCATGCAAGCGCGCATTCGCTGCCGACGAGTTCAATAACCGTATCGCTGGACTGAATGCCGTTGATCGAAAGCACCGGCGCGGCAATCGGCGGGCGGGTCGGTTCGGGCGTGTCCGTCGGCGCGGGAGCCTCGGTGGGCTCGGGCGTTGCGATCGCGCCTTCAGGGCGCACGATTTGAACGGTCGTCCAGAGCGTGCCGTCGTCCGTGATCAGGCCGACGCCCGCGGTGTAGGTCTCGCCCACGTTCAGATTCGCGGCCGGGAAGGTGAGCGTGGTTTCGCGCGTGGAATCAATCGCAGCCACCTGCTTGCCGCTCGCGTCGAGGATGCGCACCGTGTAGCGCGCGTTTTCGGCGTCGGAGGCCCAGGTGAGCGTGCAGTCCGCGCCGGTGATCTCAATGATGGAATCCGAGGCCGGAACGCCGTTTACGGCCAGCTGCGGCGCAGTGGCGGGCGCGGGAGTGACCGGCTCGGGCGTGGGCTGCTCGGCGGGAACGGTGAATCGATAATCCGCCCAGGCCGTTTCGCCGTTTGCATCGGTCGCGCCGATGGAGACGCGATAGGTCGTTCCGGATTTCAGGTCGCTCCGCTGCAGCGCGCCTTCCGTCAGATTTCTGCCGGAGAATTCGCTCAGCGGGGATTCGGAATCGCCCTCGTAAATGCGGAAGGTGTAGCTTTCGACGCTGCCGCCGGCGCTCCACTGGAAGTGGTACGTATTTGCGTCGATCTCAATCGGGTCGGCGGATACGCTCTGGCCGTTGATCGTGAGCACAGGCGCAGAGACGGAGCCCGGCGTGCGGAAGCGCGCGCTCGTCCAGACGATATCGGCCTCCGCGCCGCCCTTCGGCAGCGCGCCCAGGCGGATTTCGTAGGTCTCGCCGGCATTCAGCTTCGCCGTTTCAATCGAGCCGTGGGTGTCGGTTACGTCGCGATACGTCATCACAACCGCGCCGCTCGCGTCGTAAATGTCCAGCGCGTAGCTCGCCACAGCGCCGTCGGCCGACCATTTGAAGTCTGCCTTCGGGCCGGTGATCTGGTATACGCCGTCCGTTTCCTCGGCGTTCAGCACAGTCAGCGTCACGTTCGATACGGCCGCGGGAGCCTGTGTGGGCGCCTCGGTCGGGCCGGCGTAAACGCCCTGGCTTACGTAGGTTTCAAGATAGGAGAGCGTCAGCGTGTCGCAAATGCCGGAGACCTCGAGCGTGCCCGCGCCCTGCCGGTCGTTGACGAACTGCTGGAAGCTGCGCACGGCGCGCTCCGTGCCGGAGCCGTATACGCCGTCGGCCTCGCTGGAGGAGAGCAGGCCGACGCTCGCGAGCATCTCCTGCACGTACTGAATCGATTCCTTCGGCGAATTGCGATCCACGACGATCTGGCCCTCTGGCTCGTCGGGTGCTTCGGTCGGCTGCGGAGTCGGCGTGGGCGCGACCATGCCGCGGCTTACGGCCTCCTCCAGATACGAAAGCGTGAGCGAATCGGCCGAACCGGTCACGTCGAGCACCTTGCCGCCCGCGGACTGATTGACCCATTCCTGGAATTGCGCGACGGCCGAGGTGGTGGAATTGCCATAAACGCCGTCGTCCGAGCCGGCGGGCATGAGGCCCACCTGAATCAGCATCTGCTGCAGATACTGAATCGATTCCTTCGGCGAATTGCGATCGACCGAATCGCCGGTTTCCGGCTGATCGGGGATCTCGGTCGGCGCGGGCGTGGCGGCGCTGATTCCCTGCGCCGCGGCGAACTGCAGATACGAATAGGTGGTCGCATCTGCGATGCCGGTCACGCTCAGCGCCTGCGTTCCGGACTGCGTGTTGTACCATTCCTGGAACGCGGCCACGGCGGCGACGGTTGCGGAATCATAGCTGCCGCTGTCGGCGCCGGTCTTCATCAGCCCCACGCGCACCAGCAGGCGCTGAAGGGTCTGGATTTCGGATTTGGAGGAATTGCGATCTACGCTGGGCGCGGGGGCCTCGGTCGGGGCCTGGGTCGGCGCGGGCGTGGCCTGCTCCTGCTTGATCTGCTCCCACCAGTCCACATAGTAGTTCAGGTAGGCCATCGTCAGGGGATCCACGCTGCCGGTTACCTGCAGCGCGCCGAAGCCCTGCAGCACATTCACGCGCTGCTGGAACTGCTTGACCGCGGCGACGGTGCTGTTTCCATATACGCCGTCGTCGCCGCCCGCATTCAGCAGGCCCAGCGCAATCAGCTTGCGCTGCACCGCGCGGATGTCCGTCTTGGTGGAATTCTTGTCGACGGTGTTTTCCTGCTTCGGGTCCGGCGTAACGGCCGGGGTCGGCGAAGGCGAGGGCTTGACGGAATCGGTGCCGTAGAGCCACATCAGCGTCTTCGGGCCCGCCGCGCCATCCACGGACAGCTTCTCGGACGGATTCAGCGTCTGATTTACATAGGACTGGAAGTCCTTGACCGCCTGCCGGGTGGCGCTGTCGTAGGAGCCGTTCACGCCCGACGAGCTCAGCCAGCCGAGCGCCGCCAGGCGCTGCTGCAGCTGCTGAATTTCGGATTTGGAGGACTTGGAGCTGATCGTCTTGTAGCTGGGCGTGTCCGGCTTTACGGTCGGCACGGGCGAGGGCGTGGCGCGCACGTTCTCCTGCTGCTGATCAAAGTCCTTGTTCGGATCGCTCTTCGACGTGTAGTCCATCCACGATTGCTCGGGATCAACCAGCGCCGCGAACGTGGGCGTTACGTAGGGCGTGGGCGTGGGCGATTCCGGCGGCGCCCATGCGCTCGCGCTCGGATTCAGCGTGGGCGATTGCACCACGTCGGTATTCGGCTTCAGCGCGCCGCCGACCAGCTGAATAACCAGCACGGCGATCACGATCACCACCACCGCCGCGCCGCCCACGATCAGGCCCAGCTTCTTTCCGGAGCCGTCGGACTCCTCGTCCGGCTCGGGCTCGGCGGCGTGGGCCGCGGATTTGCGCTGCGCAATGTAAGCGGTGCCGTTTTCCTCAAAGAAGAAATGCCGCTTCTTCGGATCCTCCGCGCCCTCGACGCTCGCGCGCAGCTTGTTCAGCCCCTGCTCGAACGCGTCCTCCATGCCGGCAATCGGCGCGACGGAGCCGTCGCTTAAGCGTTCGGCGCAATCGCGCGGCAGATATTCGCGCAGACGCAGGCGGTTTTCCTTTTTCGTATCGAACGCCGCGTATACGATGCCCTTCGCATCCTGCCCGAGCGCGCGGCCGACCAGGAATCGGTCGTGATACACGAGCGAGCCGGGCATCAGTTGAATCTGGGGCACTGCGGCGCGGGAATCGCGGCCGCAATGCGGGCAAACGCTTTCGCCGCCGTTGTCCTCGAAGCAGTACATGCAAAGATTCTCGTAAGCCATTCTTTCAACCCCTTGTTATTGGTCAGATGTTCTCAATCACGTCGCGGAAGACCTCCTCGATCGATCGGCCGGAATCGATTCGGCGAATGCGATCGGGATTCTCCCGGGCGAGGCGGTCGAACCGTTCCGCAACGCGGCGGAAAAAGTCCTCCTTCTCGATCTCCAGCCGGTCGAGCGGCGCGCCGCCGGCCATGCGCTTGCGCGCGGTTTCGCGGGAAATGTCAAACAGAAGCGTGCGGTCGGGCTGCGCCAGATCGCTCGCCGCTTTATTTATTTGACGTACAAACTCGTCTCCGAGTTCACGCCCGGACGCCTGATATGCGAAACTTGAATCCAAATATCGGTCGCAGAGCACGATTTCGCCGCGCTGAAGCGCCGGAAGGATCGTTTCCTTTACGTGCTCGACCCGCGCGGCCGCGTAGAGCAGCGCCTCGCATTCGGCGCTCATGCCCTTGGAATCGAGACTCAATATGATTTCGCGAATGCGCTCGGAGATCGGACAGCCGCCCGGCTCGCGCGAGAGATTCACGATTTCGCCGCGCGCGGTCAGGTATTCGGCCAAAAGCCGAATCTGCGTGGATTTGCCGCAGCCGTCGCTGCCCTCGAACGAAATCATTTTTCCGCGCAGCTTCGGGGCCTCGAGCAGCTCGCCGAGCGCCGCCGCGCTTTCCGCAATCGCCTCTGCGCCGGAATTTAAAAATTCCGCGCGATTGCCATAGCCGTATTCCACGGCGATCGTATGCATTTGAAGCGCGCGGCCGGCGTCGATATCGAAGCAGCGGTCGCCCACCACGCAGACCTCGGCGGGATTTGCATTCTCCGGAAGCGCGGAAAGAATCAGACTGCGCTTGTCGGCCGAATGGCTGTCGGGATGCGCGCCGATGATGCGGTCGAAATAGCCGTCCAGCCCGAAATGCGCGGCGATGCGCTTGACCAGCGCCTCCGGCTTGCTCGAGGCGATCGCGAGATACCGGCCGTCGGCCTTCAGCGCACGCAGCAGCGGCGCGATTCCGGGATATACGCGGGCCTCGAACAGGCCCGCGGCCGCGTAGCGCTCGCGATAGACCTTCAGCGCCTCGTCCGCCTGCGCCTCGGTAAGGTGCGTAAATTCGCAAAACGCCGGGTGCAGCGGCGGGCCGATGAATTTGAGCAAGGTCGCCTCGTCCGGCTCGGGAAAGCCGAGCGTCACCAGCGCATGGCGCACGCAGCCGGTAATGCCCGGCGCGCTTTCCATAATCGTTCCATCAAAGTCAAACACGATATAATTCGGGCGCATGAATCGATCCCCCTGATATGGATATAAACATTCTATCTTATATTATAACATGAAAATGTGACATTGCAAATCGCGGCCGCGCGTAACTTAACCCGGCGAGGATTCTTTTTTTCGGGATTTTGTGATATGATAGAATTGGTAAAATGTGAATTGGGAGGCGAAGGGACATGAATATTCGAATTTTGGCCGAGGCGGCGCAGGCGGCGTTCGTCTGGCAGGAGCATATGGGAAAGATCATCGGAACCGCGCTGTTGAGCATGGTGCCGACCTACGAGGGCCGCTACGCGCTGGTGACCGGCGCGGCGATGGGCCTGCCGGCGGGATTTGCCTATCTGATCGCATTCGTGTGCTCGTCGATCCCGGTGCCGTTTATTCTGCTGCTGCTGCGGCCGGTGCTCGACTGGTTCTATACGCTGCCGATTAAGCCCGTGCAGAAATTCGCCGCGTGGCTGGAAAAGCGCAGCGCGCGCAAGCGCGAAAAGATGCATTCGGACAATCAGAAGGGCCTGATGGGCAAGCTCGGCCGGCACGTCTCCGCGGATACGCTGGAGCTGATCGCGCTGTATGTGTTCGTGGCGGTGCCGCTTCCGGGAACGGGCGTGTGGACGGGCAGCGCGATTGCGACGCTGTTTGAAATGCCGCGCGGCAAATCGGCGATTGCGATTCTGCTGGGCAACGCCACGGCATGCCTGATTACGATGCTGATGACGATGGGCGTGAAGGCGGTCGTGTAAATGCTGAAGGTCTATACGGGAAGAAGCCGCCTGCTCTCGCGGGCGCTGGTGGAATGCGTGCGCTGCGCGGACGACGGAACGGAGCTGATCGTGGTTCCCAAGCAGCTCACGCTCGCGACGGAGCAGCTGCTGCTGGGCGAGCTCGGCCTGAAGGGGTCGTTTCGCATTCAGGTGCTCAGCGCGGAGCGCCTGTGCGCGCGGATCTTTGAATCCGCCGGCAGTCCGGACGGCGCGCGAATCGACGATCGCGGGCGCGTGATGCTGGTGCGCGCGGCGGTGCGGGCGGCGGAGGAGCGGCTCACGATCTATCGCGGCGCGCAGAATCGCCGGGGTTTTCCGGAGCGCGCGGCCAGCCAGCTGGAGCGAATCCGCCAGGCGAATTTAAGCGGCGAAACGCTGCGCGCGTGCGCGGAGGAACTGCGCGGCGCGGCAAAGCTGAAGCTGATGGACCTGTCCTATATATTGGAGGAATACGAATCGCTGATCGCCGGCCGGTATCAGGATGGCGAGGCGGAATTCCTCTCGGCCATCGCGCGCGCGCAGGAGGCGGAATTCCTCTCCGGCTGCGGCGTGTGGTTTTATGGATTTGATATGATGCCGCCCACGCTGCACGGCCTGATTGCGGCAGTTGCGGCCCGGAGCGCGCAGGCGGGGCTGTTTCTGGCGCTGGAAAACGATACCGGCGCGCGCGATTTCGATGCGTTTCTGCCGATTCAGCGCGCGATGGAGCAGGTCATGGCCGCGGCGCGGCAGTGCGGCTGCGCGGTGCGGAGAATCGAAACCGCCGAATCGGACGAGGCGGACGAGCGGCTGATTCGCTCCGGCGATCAGCTTTCCGTACGCGCGCCGAAACGCAGGGACGCGCTGAAGACGCTCGAGCGCGAGCTGTTTGCATTTCCGGCGAAGCGCGCGCAGGAGGCGACCCCGGCCATTCAGCTCACGCTTCTGCGCAATCCGCAGGAGGAATGCCGGTTTGCCGCGGCGCTCGCGCGCAGACTGGCGATTCAGAAAAACTGGCGCTGGAACGATATCACGATCCTGGCCCGCGACGCGGCCGGCTATGCGCCGATGCTGAAAAACGCGTTTTCCGAATATGGAATTCCGATTTTCCTGTCCGAAAGCCGTCCCGCGGCGCGCCATGCCGCGGCGGAATACCTGCTTACGGCGCTGAAGGCGATCGAAAAAAACTATCCGGCGGAGGAAATGCTGGCGCTGATGGGCACGGGCATGTCCCCGCTGAACGAATGCGAATCGGAGCGATTCATCAATTACGCCATGCGCTACGGCCTGCGCGGGGCGCGCTTTTCGCATGCGCTTCGCCGCGGTCTGGAGGCGGAAATCGCCGAAATGGAGCCGCTGCGCGCGCGCCTGATGGCGCCGCTGATGGAATTGAAGGGAAGCCTGAAGGCCGCGAAGGCGCTGGACGGGCAGCTGCGGGCGCTGGTTCAGTTTCTGGAAAGCACGGGCGCGTATGAAAAGAGCCGGAACCGCATGAACGCGCTCGCGGATGCCGGTCAGCGCGAGGCCGCCGGCGAGGAAGCACAGGTCTGGAACCGGATCATGGGCGCGCTCGACCAGATGCACGCGCTGATGGGCGAAAGAAGGCTGTCCCTGCGTGAGCTGCGCGACACGCTGAATGAATCGCTGTCCGCGTCGGTCATCAAACCCCTGCCGCAGTCGGCGGACGCGGTGTATGCGCAGAGCGCCGAGCGGGCGTGCGCGCGGGAGACGAAGGCGCTGATTTTAATCGGCATGACCGATCGCGCCGCAACCGGCGACGACGGCCTGCTCACCCCGCCGCAGAAGCGTGCGCTTTCGGAATATGCGCATGCCTATCTGGGCCCGGACGACGCGGATCTGACGCGCCTGCGGCGGTTTTATCTGAAATCCAGCTTCGGCATGGCCTCGGATTACGTGTCGGTATCGTGCCCGCTGAGCGGCGCGGACGGCGCGTCGCAGCGGCCGAGCGCGGTGTTTGAAATGATTCGCGCGCTGTATCCGGGCATGAAGCTGCGCGGCGGCGTGACGGGCGAAGAGGGAATCGAGAAAATGCTGCGCTCATCGCCCCGCGCGGCGGTCGCCCTGGTCGCAAGCGCATTGGCCGGCGAAGGCGAAGGCGTGCCGATGACGAAAATCGATTGCGCAGCACTGGCAGGCCTGAAAAAGCTGGCGGACAGCGCGGATAATTGCGCGGCGCTGGATATTGCAAATGCGAACATTTATGCCGCTCGGGCGGGGCTGGAGCGGCTTTCGGCGGCGCTGAATCGCGCACAGGCGGCGGACGCGCTCTCTCCCGAGGCGGCGCGCGCGCTTTACGGCGCGATTCGCCGGCAGAGCGTGACCCGGCTGGAGCGGTTTGCGGCGTGCCCGTTTTCCTATTATGTGGAATACGGCCTGAGGCCGGAGCGAATCGAGCCGTATGAGCTGAGCGCGAAGGACGAGGGCACGTTCTTCCATGCGGCGATTCACGAATTCCTGCTGCGGTCGATGGGCGATCTGAACGCGCTGGACGCGCCCGCCGCGGAGGCGCGGATGGACGCGGTTACGGAAACGCTGCTTCAGCGAATGGGCGAATCCGGCCCGCTGGGCGACAGCGCCGTGTCGCTCGCGGAAACGCGGCGGCTGAAGGCCACGATGCGCGTGTCGGCGGTCGCGCTGGCGGAGCATATGCGCGGCAGCCGGTTCCATGCCGCGGCGCTGGAGCAGAGCTTCGGCCCCGAGGACGGCGCGCGCGCGATCCGACTGGACGGCGGCTGCGTGCTCGAGGGGCGCATCGACCGCATCGACGAATGGGACGAGGCGGATAAATACCTGCGCGTGATCGATTTCAAGCGCGGCGGCAAGACGTTCAAGCTCGCGACCGTGTATTACGGATTGCAGCTGCAGCTGCCGGTGTATCTGGCTTCGGCGCTGGCGCGGCGCGGCGGCAGGAGCGCGGGCGTGTATTATTTCCCGCTGGAGGAGGGCATTCTGACCACGCAATCGCTCGATTCGGGCGAAATCGAGCGCGAACGGCGCGCGGTTTTCCGCATGGAGGGCCTGATTCCGGAGAGCGAGGAGGTGCGCTGCGCGATGACCGATCGGCTCGGCGAGGTGTTCAAGGCGCGCGCGACGGAGGACGGCAAGCTCTACAAAAACGTGCCCTCGGCCAGCGAGAGCGATTATCGCGCGATGACCGATTGCGCGCTGCGCCGGGCGGGCGAGCAGCTCAGGGACATTCGCCGCGGCGTTTGCGGCGCGTTTCCGGTTCGGTTCGAGGGCATCGACCCGTGCCGGTATTGCAATTACCGGTCGGTCTGCCTGTTCGACGATCGGCTGGACGCGGCGCGCGTGCGCCGGCCCAAAGCGCTTTCGATTGAGGAAGCGATGCTGAAAATGAAGCTGGAGCAGGAATCCGGCGCGCAAACGGAGGAAAACGGAGAATGAAGGAACCAAAATCGCTGCTGCGAATGCTCAAATTTGCGCTCTTTTCCGCGTCGGCGGGACTGATTCAGGTCGCGGTGTTCACGGCGCTGAATGAAGGGCTGAAATGGTCGTATTGGGCGGCGTATCTGCCCGCGCTGGTGCTGAGCGTCGTATGGAATTTTACGTTCAATCGCAAATACACGTTCCGCAGCGATGCGAACGTCGCGCGCGCAATGGCGCTGGTGTTTTTGTATTATCTGGCGTTTACGCCGCTGTCCACCTGGGCGGGCAACGCGCTCGCGGGCGCGGGCTGGAATGAATATGCGGTGCTGGCGCTCACCATGGCCGCCAATTTCATTACGGAATACCTGTTCCAGAGATGCGTGGTCTATAAGGGAAAAATCGATACGGCGAAATGAATAAAGCCTCCGCATGAACGCTGCGGAGGCTTTTGCTCATTTGCTCATATTCCGAATCAGGCGCTTCATCAGGCGATAGCGCTTTTCAACGGATTCGGTTTTCAGATATTCGTTTACCGTGTGCAGCGCCGCGCCGCAGGGGCCGCAGCCGTCGAGCGTCGCTACGCCGTAATGCGCGATGAAATTGCCGTCCGAGCCGCCGCCGGTGGTCAGATGCGCAATCGGCAGGTCCTCTTCCCTGCCCGCGATTTCGAGATTTTCCAGCAGCTTTGCGGTCGCGGGATGAATCGCCATCGCTGGGCGCAGCGAAACCTGTTCGATCTCGATCGACGTGCGAGGGTCGAACGGATTCGCCTTCATCTTTTCAAACAGCGCGGGCAGCTTCTGCATCGCCTCGGCGGCCAGACAGCGATAGCTTACCGTGCACTCGCAGTAGTCCGGCACCTGTCCCTTGTCGCCGCCGCCGCTGATTCTGCCGATGTTCAGGCTCGTTCCGCCGGCATAGTCGTTCAGCGCCTGCATTTCGGGAATCCATTTTGCGAGTTCGACGATCGCGCTCGCGCCGTCCTCGGGGTTTACGCCCGAATGCGCTGCAATTCCGTGAACGCGCACCAGATAATTCGCGCCGCTCTTGCGCTGGCTGACGAATTCGTCGTTCGCGCGGCCGGGCTCGAAGATGAAGCAGGTCTTCGAGCGCTGCGCCAGTTCCTCGAAATAGGGGCGCGAATACTTCGAGCCGCGCTCTTCATCGCTGTTCATCGCGATTGCGAAATGGAAATTCACGCCCTCGGCGAGCAGATCGCGCACCAGATAGTAAATCAGCAGCGCGCCGCCCTTGCAATCGATACAGCCGGGGCCATGGCCGATCCCGTTTTCATCCACCGTAAACGGCCGCGCCGCGCCCTCGCCCACGGGGAAGACCGTGTCCATGTGCGCGACCATCAGAAAATCGATCGTCTGATCGGGAGAACCGTTTTCAACCAGCAGGAACGGCGCGAAATCGTTGTTTTCGTAATGCCGGCGCTCGGTATTCAGGCCCAGCGCGCGATAGCGGGATTCGAAGAAATCCGCCATCGCCTCGGTTCCGGCGGCGTTAAAGTGGCCGGAATCGATGGCGCAGAGGTTTTTTAAATCGTTTAAGTATTCATTCAGCGAAAAGTTCACAGGGACGCCTCCTTCATATTCCAGCGCGCGATGAACGCTTCGATCTCGTCGCTTCCATCCAGAACGCCGATTTCAACGCTCGTTTCGATCGATTCATACGCCTTGAGAATCGCGATTTTGCCCTGCTCGGTCGCGGTATTGCGGTCGAGCGACCAGGTATTGCACGGCTCGAGCGCCAGCACGTAATCGTGCGATTTCATCATCTTCCATTCCAGGAAGCGCGGCAGATGCTCCGTATCGAACAGCACATAGCCCGCGAGATTCAGCTCGGGATTGTACAGCATCGCGGCGGCGCGCTTTGTCTTCGCGTGCGCGAGATACAGTTCCTCGCCGCGGCCGTCGATGGGATTCAGCATGTGCGCCGGATCGGTCGAAAGCGCGTTCAGCGGCTGGTGTTCCGCCTCGCTGGTCAGCACGCGGCAGCCTTCGGCGAGCAGAGGTGCACCAAAATTGCAGTGATAGAGCAGCATGAACGGCTCGTCCTTCGCGTCGAGGTTCGAAATCGTGTCGCGAATGCGCACGCATTTGGCGTTCAGCGAGGTCTGAATGCGCCGCGAGAGCGAGAGGTGCGCGCCGTAGAGCCGGGTCTGCTGCATCTCGCCCGAGGCCTCCAGAAGGTAATCGTCGTTTTCCCAGCGCGCGGAATAGCCGAATCGCTCGGCGGGAACGGCGGAAATGCGGCCGTGCGTCGGGTAAATCGCGCCGGATTCGCAATGGCCGCCCACGTTGTCCAGACCGCAGGTCGACAGCATGCCGCCCGACCACTGCTGCGCGAATTCGCCCTTCAGCGCGGTGTAGCTCATCGGCGAGCGCATGCCGTTGCGGCTGAGGAACGAAATATTGATTCCCTTATACGAAAAATCGTAAATGTCCATGCAGCGATCGGGGGACACGGTAAAGCGCAGCCCCGCGGCATTGTGGAATTCGGCGACCGTTACGCCGCGGCCGGGGCCCTCCGCGAGCTGGGCAAGGCGAATGCCGGCGAGCTGATCCATGTTCCCGACTTTGCGGAGCGCTTCAATGCGCGGATCGACGATCGGATCGTTCTGGAGCATCAGCGCGAAGCGCTCGAGCTGATGATCGATGAATTCCGTCCAGATTGCGGGATCGACATAGGGATTCACGCCCGCCGGCGCGGATTCGTGCCGCTCGATCACGGAAAGCTGCGCGGGATGATTGCCCAGCGCCACGTCCACATACTCGCGGCGCATTTTCAGCATGGAATTGTAGTAATCGTCGCGCACGGACGGATCGAGATGATAGCGGCGAATGAATTTGGATTCGAGCGTGTTTCTGCCGATGCCGCCGTGCATTCCGCAGCGGACGGGCTTTCCGTCCGCGGTGGAATTAAAGAAAATGCCGAGCGTGCCGGGCGTATGGCCGGGCGCTTCCAGAAAGGTAAACGTCGTGTTCCCGAGGGTGAGCGTGTCGCCGTCGGAGACGGGATCGGTGATTTCGAAGTTGATCGAAGCCATGTTCTGGAAATAATCGCAGAGGCTTAAATCCTTCCGCTCGTTCATCAGCGGGAGATCGCGCCGGCCCAGAATCGTGCGGCAGCCGTATTCGCGCGACATATAGGCGCTTCCGCCGATATGATCGATATGGAAATGCGAATGGATGATGTATTTGATATCCTTCGGATCAAAGCCCGCCGCGCGGATGGAATCCAGCAGCAGATGCAGCACGCGCGGCCAGCCGGTATCGATCAGAACCAGCCCGTCGCCGGTATCGATCAGATGATTGCCGACCTGCTTCGAGCCGACGTACCAGACGTTATCGGTAATTTTGAACGGCGAAACCTCATATTCCCACGGGGCTTCCATGATGTGTGCCATAGTATTCTCCTTTATAAATGGGGACGGATATGCTCCGCCCCCCATTTGCCGTTTATTCGCCCATGATGATCACGTCTACGGTGCGCTGGCGGGCGCGGGTCTTGTCGAAATCGATGAAATAGATAAATCCGAATTCGCCCAGATCCATTTCGCCGTCGTAGACCGCGATTACCTCGCTGCGCCCAACGAGCGCGGAGCGCAGATGCGCGTCGGTATTGTGGCAGCCGCGCGCGTCCTCGTCGTGCTCCTCGGCAAACTTCAGCGCCTTCGGGCCCGGATGGAGATACATGCCCTCCTTGCGCTGGGTGGGCAGAATCTGTTCAAACATTTCCACGAAGTCCTGCTGCAGCGTCTCCAGACCCGTCATCGACATGTCGAACGCCGCTTCCTGCGTAATTACGCAGCAGGTCGTGTGGTGCGAATACACCGTGACCGTGCCGTTCTGAATGCCGGATTCCTTCAAAAGCTCCTTGACCTGCGCGGTCACATTGTGGAAGGTCACAATGCCGTTGTTCGACATGACCTTGAATTTCTTTGCGTATACCATGGATGCGCCTCCTTTAGTCCAATCCGTTTGCCTTGCGGTCGTCGATCGCCTTGCGAACCGCCGCGATCATGTCCTCCGCCATCTTGTAGGGATCGGCGGCCTTGAAGATGCCGGACGCCGCGCCGGTCGCCTCGCAGCCGGCATAGATGAAATCGTAAACCTCCTTCGGGCTGGATACGCCCGCCGCCTGCTCGACGATGATGTCCTCGTAAATGTCCTTTACGGCGCGGATGTTGGTCTGAACGTAGTCCGCGCTGGAAACGCCGCCGCCGCCGCCGATCAGCTCGTTCGGCTCGGGATTGATGATGTCCGGGTGCAGCTCGGCCAGCGCCTTCGTTTCGGCAATGGAATCCGCGCAGCCGAACACCAGCAGATCCAGCTCGCGCGCGCGGTCGATCGTCGCCTTCATCTGCGGCAGCGTCATCGGCTTTTCGCAATGGTTGATCACCACGCCGATCGCGCCGGTGGCCTTGATCGCCTCGGGCAGCACGTCCGCCATGCCGCGGCCGGGGCGCAGCGTGTCCATATACGGCGCGAATACATAAAGATGCTTCGTCTGCTCGCATACGCGGCGCAGCTCCGTGTAGGGAACGATCATCGCCACGTCCACGCCGTATTTCTCGGCGCACGCGTCCGCATGCAGCGCCATTTTCAATACGTCGTCGCCATAGACGTAGTTCTTTACGCCGATTTCAAAATAGGGGGTGCGAATTTTCGGTTTCATGCTGAATCTGCTCCTTCTTTATAATACGTTGATCTCAACGCCCTGTTCGCGAATGGCCTCGAGGTGCTCCGGGTCGGCGGTTTTGTCGGTAATCAGCGCGTCGATTTTCGATAAATCGCAAATCGTGCAGAAGCCCTCCTTGCCGACCTTGCTGCCGTCCGCCAGGATGATGCGCCGCCGCGCGCGCTGAATCATGCTCTCCGCGATCGCCGATTCCTCGGGGTGAATGGTCATAACGCCGCGCGCGTCGATGCCGTCGATCGACAGGATTGCCTTTGCAGCCTGATACTGGCTCAGCTGATTGAGCGCCTCGGTGCCGCACGTGAACGAGAAATACGAATTGATCTGTCCGCCCACGAGAATGACCGTGTACGTCGGCGCGGCGCCCAGCTCCGTCGCGACCGAGATCGAATTCGTGACCACGATCAGGTTTTTGCGCGTCTTCTTTAAATGCAGTGCCGCGAAATAGGTCGTGCTGCCGCCGTTGATAAACAGCGTGTCGCCGTCCTGAATTTCGTCCGCCGCCGCGACGGCGATCGCGCGCTTGCCGTCCGTGTTCAGCCGCTTGCGGCGCATGAATTCGCGGTTGTAAAGGCTCATCGTGGTCGGCACGGCGCCGCCCGACACGCGCTCAACCAGCCCGTCCTGCTCCATTGCGTCCAGATCCGAGCGGATCGTGACCGTGGTGGTATTCAAAAGCTCCGCCAGCTGCGCCACGCGCACCTGCCCGTCGCGCTCCAGAAGATCGATGATTTTCTCGCGCCGCGCGTCGATTCTCAATGCGTGCGTTTCGCTTTCGGAAGCCTTGGTTTGCCTGGACATGCCGTTTCCTCCTTCGTTTTACGGGTGACTGATTCTATTATAGCATACTTCTTCCGAAATGAAAAGAAATAAAAAAGCAAATAAGAAAAAATAAAAGCAAAGCGAATGACAAATATTCCTTGACAAGCGTTCTGAATCCATGATACAATACAGGCGAATTGGAGCGGCCAAAAGGGTGCGCATGCTCGGTTCGCAGCCGAAAAGAGCGCCATTGCGGCCTGAATTTGAGGAAAAGAAAAAAGCAATCCATTCGAAAGTAAAACGGGAGCCTGCCCGCTGAGGGTGAGAATGCGGCGGGGTTGGGGGAAACCAACCTCGCCGTCTTTGGCGGAGGGAGAACGGAAAAGAGGATTTGCCCATGAACAAGAACTACCTGCTGGGAATCGACGTCGGCACGACGGGCGCGAAGGCGCTGCTGTTTTCCGATCGGGGCGAGAGAATCGCGTCGGCCTATCGCGGATATCCGCTGATTGCGCCCGGAATTGGCATGTGCGAGCAGCGCGCGACGGACTGGACGGACGCGGTGGTCGAAATCGTGCGCGAGGTTTGCGCAAATCCTGAACACGCCCAAAACGTGCGCGGCATTTCGCTGTCCACGCAGGGCGGAACGATCGTTCCGGTGGACGAAAATTTTCAGCCGCTGGCGAACGCGATCATCTGGAGCGACGCGCGCTGCGCGGGCGACAAGGGGAAATTCAACGAATCCCTCGGCGAGGGCTATGTCTATCGAACCTGCGGCTGGCATTTGAATCGCGGCCTTCCAGCGATGCAGCTGAAGCGCATGCGCGCGGAACAGCCCGAGATTTTTGCGCGCGCGCGGTATTTTCTGTCGGTTCCGGATTTTGTTTCGGCGTTCCTGACCGGAAGACCTGCGGTCGACCTGTCCAACGCGGGCATCAACCACCTGTGCGCGATTCGAAACGGCAAATACGATTCCCGAATTCTGGAATTCATCGGCGTGCGCGAGGATCAGCTGGCGGAGCTGATTCCGTCCTGCCATCCGATCGGCGCGCTCACGAAGGAAGCGGCGGAAAAGCTGGGGCTGAATGAGAATGTGGTCGTTTCCTCCGGCGCGCACGATCAGTATGCGGTCGCGCTCGGCGCGGGCATTTGCGCCTCCGGCGACGCGGTGATCGGAACGGGCACGGCGTGGGTCGTGACCGCGCTCAGAGACGAGCCGGACTTCGAATCGGGCTTTGCGCAGTCGATCTCGGCCACGGACGGCAAATGGGGCACGATGCTGTCGATCTCGACCGGCGGCGTGTGTCTGGACTGGCTGCGAAAGCAGGTTCTGAACGCAAAGGACGGAACGGAGCTTGATTACGAAACGCTGAACGCGCTGGTTGCCGAAAGGGACGAGCCGGGCGCGCGGGGGCTGAAGTTCTATCCCTATTTCAACGGCGCGGGCGCGCCGGAATCGGACAACGCCTGCAAGGGCACGCTGCTCGGGCTGGATCTTTCGCACGACAAAGGCCATATCGCGCGCGCGGTGATGGAGGGCGTGGCCTGCCAGATCGTGTGGGCGCTGCGCGCAATGGAGAAGCGCCAGCCGATGAAGCGGCTGTTTCTGGCCGGCGGCGCGACAAAGAGCGAGGTATGGACGAACATGATCGCCGAAATCGCCGGGCGGGAAATTCACGTTTCCGAAATTGCCGATCTCGCGTGCGCGGGTGCGGCGATGATGGCGGGCGTGGGCTGCGGGCTGTTTGAAAATACCGAGGCGGCGGCGAAGGCGATTGCGCCGGGCGGCCGCGTGGTAACGCCCGATCCCGAGCGCGCGGAGCAATACAGAAAGGTATTTGACGAATATCAGCGCGGAGCGCGGGCTCTGCGGGAGCTGTATAAGGAGGTTTGATTTATGGCGTTGTTTGAGGTCAAGGACATCGACAAAAGGATTTACGAAACCGAGCTGCGCGATTTTCTTCCCGAAAAGATGATCGACATTCACACGCACGTGTGGCTGAGCAGCCTGCGTCCGCCGAAGGAGCTCAAGCCCGGCGAGGTAAAGCGCACGGTCACGTGGCCGGATCTGGTGGCGCGCGACAACAGCATTGAGGATCTTCAGGAAACGTATCGGCTGATGTTCCCGGGCAAGGAGGTCACGCCCATGATCTTCACCAGCACCGAGCGCGAAACCGCGCCGGCGCTGAACCAGTATATTTCCGAATGCACGCGCAAAACGGGCGTTCCGGCGCTGTATTATTCGGTGCCGGAGGAAACGGGCGAGGAACTGGAGCAGAAGATTCGCGCCGGCGGCTTCCTGGGGCTGAAGAGCTATCTCTCGTTTGCCAAGGAATACATTCCGGAAAAGGAAATCCGCATTCTGGACTTCTTCCCGTGGTATCAGTGGGAAAAGATGAACGAGATGGGCGCGATCGTGATGCTGCACATCCCGCGCGACGGCCGTTTGAAGGACCCGGTGAATCTCTGGCAGATCCGCGAAATCGTGGAGGCGTTCCCGAACGTGCGCCTGATCATCGCGCACATCGGCCGCGCGTATACGCACGAGGACGTCGGCAACGCGTTTGAGATTCTCGAGCCGTGCAAAAATCTGATGTTTGATTTCTCCGCGAACTGCTGCCAGTTTGCGATGGAGGAACTCCTGAAGGCGGTCGGGCCGGAGCGCGTGATGTTTGGAAGCGATTTGCCGATCCTGCGCATGCGCACGCACCGCATCGAGGAAAACGGAACGTATATCAACCTGATTCCGCCGGGACTGTACGGCGATCCGAAGCAGGACAGGCACCTGCGCGAAGTGACCGCGGAAGAGGCGGAGAAGATCACGTTCTTCATGTATGAAGAGATTCTCGCGTTCAAGCGCGCGGCGGAAAAGCTGGGGCTTACGAAGAGCGATATTGAAAAGGCGTTTTACTTAAACGCCAAAAACCTGATCGACGGCGCGAGAAAGAGCATTTACGGCGAATAAGGAGGCAAAAGCATGAGCATCAAGGTCGGTTATCTGCCGCTGTATATCAAGCTCTACGACGATTCCAATCCGGCCACCCGCGTGGGCCTCGACCGGTATTCCAAAACGCTTCAGGACATGATCCGCGCGTTCGATATCGAGGTCGTCGCCTCGCCCACGTGCCGCATCAAGCCCGAATTCGAAGCGGCGATCGAGCTGTTCCACAGGGAAAACGTGGATGCGATCGTGACGCAGCATCTGGCGTACAGCCCGTCGCTGGAATCGATCGACGCGCTGGAGAAGGCGGGCGTTCCGCTGATCGTGCTGGACACCACGCCGGATTACGCGCTTCTGGACATGGCGGGCTATCAGTCCGGCATCATGCCGAACCACGGCATTCACGGCGTTCAGGACATGTGCAATCTCCTGAAGCGCCGCGGCATTGAATACTATCTCTGCGTGGGCCACGCGATGCATTCGGACGTAATCGCGCAGGTCGCGGGCATGTGCCGCGCGGCGGCGGCCGCGAAAGCGTACAAGACCGCGCGCGTCGGCTCGGTCGGCGGATCGTTCACCGGCATGGGCGATTTCCTGGTTTCCGACGAGGATTATAAGGAAAAGATCGGCGCGGAGGTTTCCTATATGGATACCGAAACGGTCAAGGAATACCTGCCGAAGGTCACGGACGAGGAAATCGAGCGCGAAATCGCGCTGGACAAGGAGAATTTCGAGGTTGAACTCACGGACGAGAGCGCCTATCGCGAGGCGGTGCGCTCGGGTCTGGCGGTGCGCAAATGGGCGGACGACAATCGCCTGACGGCGCTGACGGTGAATTTCCTGACGCTGGATATCTGCGGGCTTCCCAAGATGCCGTTTATCGAATGCAGCAAGACGATGGTGCGCGGCCTAGGCTATGCGGGCGAGGGCGACGTGCTGACGGCGGGTCTGGTCGGCGCGCTCAGGAGCGTGTATCACGACACGACGTTTACCGAGATGTTCTGCCCCGACTGGAAGGAGGACGTGATTCTCTTAAGCCACATGGGCGAGATCAACTATGATCTGGCGCAGTGGAAGCCGGTGCTGCGCACGGTGCCGTTCAATTACAATACCTGCGGCGACACTGCGGCGGCGTACACCTGCTATCGCCCGGGCAAGGCGGTGTTTGTAAACGTCGCGCCGGCGAAAACGGGCTTTTCGCTGATTGCGACGAACGTCGAGCTGCTCGATTGCGGCCTGCGCCACGGCGCGTACAAATACGCGGTGCAGGGCTGGATGAAGCCGGAGAAGCCGCTTACCGAATTCCTGAAGGAATTCTCGGAATTGGGCGGCACGCACCATTCCGCGATGGTCTACAATGCGGACATCGAGGAAATCCTCGCGTTCGGCCGGATGATGGGCTTCGAGGTGCACAGAATCTAAGATCTTTCATAAAACACTTTATTAAAGGAGAGAAGAAAAATGGAATTCAAGGTAGTACAGAAGGAACTCGAACTGCAGTCCCGCGGCTGGATCCCCACTTTCCACGACGTAACCACCGAGGTCAACGCGATCGTTGAAGCCTCCGGCGTGAAGAACGGCACGGTCTGCGTCGCTTCCCACCACACCACCTGCTCCGTGATGATTCAGGAATGCTCCCATGATATCGATTCGTTCGATCTGGAGTACCTGCAGCACGACCTGCTCGACATCATGCGCAAGATGATCCCCGATTTCGCCGAGGAACATCAGTATCGCCATCCCGGCCCGATTCACGCGCAGTACGGCCGCTTCGTCAATGAGCCCGGCGATTTCACCAGCATGAACACCGACGGCCACCTGCGCAGCGTGTTCTTCGGCCGCAGCGAATGCATCACGATTAAGGACGGCAAGCTCGATACCGGCGAATTCGCGCACATTTACTTCATCGACTGGGACCATGTCCGCGCGCGCCGCCGCCAGCTGAACGTGACCGTAATGGGCACGACCGAGGACGTCGAGAGCCGCAAGTACAACAACGGCGAAGTGATCGACACGAACCACAAGTTCGTGCCCGAGGAGAAGGCCGACGACATCCACTACACGCTGCAGATCAAGGATCGCCCCAGAAAGTGACGCCTATGAACAGCAAAAACGCATGGCGGGCGGCGCAGGACGCGTTTCTGATTGAGGCGAACGCGGTGGAAAACGCGCTTTCCGCCATTCCGGAGGAAAGCTTCATGCGCGCGGTGGATGTGCTTTCGAAGGCCGAGCGCATTGCCGCGGCGGGCTGCGGGCATTCGGGCATCGTCTGCCAGCATTTCGCGCATCTGATGTGCTGCATCGAGCGGCCGGCGCGGTTCATTTCGCCCGCCGAGGCGGTGCACGGCGCGACCGGTTTTCTGAAAAAGGGCGACGTGATGGTGTTTGCGTCGCGCGGCGGCAAGACGAAGGAGCTTCTGCCGATTCTCGATATCTGCAAAAAGAAGGAGGTTACGGTGATTTCCGTGACCGAAAACCTGGCCTCGCCGCTCGCGGAGGGCGCGGATATCGTCATTCCCATGGCGGTCACGCGGGAAACCGACCGCTACAACAGCCAGGGCACCACGTCCACGACGGTGCTGAGCGTGATCTTCGACGCGCTGCAGACCGCGCTGATCGAGGTCACCGGCTACAAAAACGAACAGTTCGCGCTGATTCACCCCGGCGGGGCGGTCGGCGAACGGCTGAACCACCACTGAAAAAGCGGAGCGCTGCCGATTGGGCGGCGCTCCGCTTCAGTTTATTTCGAAAAGTCCGGCCGGAATTTCTGTTTGCGGGGCGACATATATTCTGTATGCTTCCCTGAAATATGCGCTTGGATGCGGTTGTTTCGAAGAAATGAGAACATTAATGCCGTTTTAACTAGAATAATCATAGACAATAAGCGGCGATGATGCTATAATGAGGCGATCTCAAGGGGGAGCTCCGGTTTTCCCTTGCGAGAGCAGTCAGCGCCGGCATTTGCGGGCGATATATGGGAAAATGGAGAACCTCACCTCGCCCTTTCGCGGAGTGAGGGCTGTTGCATGATTTGAATTGCGCGAGGGCGCGCCGGGAGTGTGAAAAGATGGCGGATAAAGAGTTGAAAAAGCTCAGGCGCTCGGAGCTGGTGGAGCTGCTTTGCCAGATGCGCGAAACGGTGGATGAGCTGGGCGAAAAGAATCGCCAGCTTCAGGCGCAGCTGGAGGCGGCCGAGGCGCGCTGCGTGCAGCAGGCGCAGAACACGGACGAGGAGCGCAGGGCCGAGGAGGCCGCGCTGCGCGAGGAAATGCGCCGCGTTCTGGAAAAGGTGGATTCAATGGGCGTGGCCATTCAGCATTGCGGCGAGGCCGACCGGCGCATCAAGGCCGCCGAGGCGGAGGCGCAGAGGATGCTGGCAAACGCGCAGGCGGAGGCCGATGCGATGCGCGCGGCCGCGGAGCGCGATATTGCGGCGCGCAAGGAAGCGTTTACGCGCCAGTGCGAAGAGCTTTTGCGCGGGCAGGAGGCGCTGCGCCGCCTGATGAGCGACTGACAAAGAGGAATAAGAAAAATGCAGAATATGAATTCCTATCCCAGCATGGACGCGCTCCGGGCGGAACAGAAGCGCCTGAGGCACCGGCGCAGATATCGCCGCGCGCTGGGCGGCACGGTGGGCGTGCTGGTCGTGGTTGCGGCGCTGGCCGTGCTGGTATCGACGCTGTTTATGCCGGTATTCCGAATCACCGGCTCCAGCATGGAGCCGAATTTGAACGACGGCGATATCATCGTGGCCATGAAGACCAGCAGCTTCCACCGCGGTCAGGTCTGCGGGTTTTACTTCAATAATAAGCTGCTGCTCAAGCGCGTGATCGCTACCGCGGGCATGTGGGTGTCGATCGACGACGACGGCTATGTCTATGTCGACGGCGAAAAGCTCGACGAGCCGTATGTGACCGATCGCGATAAGGGCGTTACGGATTTGGAATATCCCGTGCAGGTTCCGGATGGCTGCGTGTTCGTGCTGGGCGATCATCGCTCCACGTCCATCGACAGCCGCAGCTCCGTCGTGGGATTCATTAAAGAGGACGAAACGGTCGGGCAGATCGTAATGCGCATCTGGCCGATTCAGGATTTCGGATGGATTGAATAAGCCGAGCGTATTGTCTCTGGAGGGATGACCAGTGAAAAGGACAAACCGTTTCAGACAATATATTGAGGAATGCATGCATAACAGGGCGCGCCGCAGAGGGCTGTACGCCCTGCTTTGTGTGCTTTCCGTGCTGGTTGCCGGCGGCGTGACGTATGAGCTGGTGCGCCCCGCAATCACGATTACAATTCCTCCGGAGTGCGGAATCGAGGCGCACGTGCATTCGGATTCCTGCTATGAATCGCATCTCGCATGCGGCCTGGAGGAAGGCGAGCAGCACGCGCACGGCCCGGAATGCTATGCCACCGTGCTGGTCTGCGATCGCGCGCAGCATACGCACGAGGAATCGTGCTATCCCAGGGAAATCATTGAGCCGACGCTCCCGCCGGCCCCGGAAATTGCGGAAGAACCGGAAATCACGGCCGAACCGGAAACGACCGAACAGCCTGCGGTTTCCGAAGAGCAGCCCTCCCCCGCTCCCGAAATCACGGAGGAACCGGAAATCACCGAGGAGCCTGTAATTGCCGAAGAACCCGCAATTACGGAAGAGACCGCAATTACGGAAGAACCGGAAATGACCGAGCAGCCCGCAATTACGGAAGAACCGGCGATTACCGAAGAACCCGCAATTACGGAAGAACCCGCAATCACGGAAGCACCGACCGCCGCGCCCGTTGCCCTTTCGGAGCTGGCGGGAACCGGGCGCATGCTCGTGGGCGAAGAGGGCGTATGGAGCTTTACCGCCCGGAACGCCGACGAGGCGCGCTATGCGATTATCGCGGCGGACGGAAGCGTGGTCGCGCAGGGCGAGGTTTCGCTGGAGGAGCCGGGCATTCGCTATCGCGCCGGAGAATCGGGCGTGTATACGATTCGTGTGGAGGCGCTGAATGCGTTCGGCAGCGCGAGCGCGGAGCGCCGTCTGGCGGTTGGCATGGGCGAGCTGAGCGTGAATGCGATTGCGAACGCGCGCTCCTGCTTCGGCGGCGAGGAAATTGCGTTCAGCACGTCCGTTGCGGGCGGCGTCGCGCCGGTTCAGGTGCGCGCGACCGTTCGCCAGGGCGATATCGTGCTGTTTGAATCCGAAAATTATGCGCAGGAGGAACTGCGCGCCACCGCGCTCGAGCTGGACGGCGTTACGGAAATTGCGCTCACGCTGACCGCGACGGACGCGCTGGGCGAAACGGCGACCGCGGAGGCATCGCTGCCCTGCGCCGTGCGCGCGACCGAGACGCGCTCGAGCTGGGAGCGCTCGGTTTCGAATGCGATTCTGACCGGCAACTGGCCGGAGGATCTCCTTTCCATCGCCCGCACGCAGCTGGATTACGAGGAAAGCCGCGTCAATTTCATCATCGATCAGGACGGTCTGCGCAAGGGCTATACGCGCTACGGCCACTGGTACGGCGCGAATTATCGCGACTGGTGCGCGATGTACGTGTCCTTCTGCCTGAATTACGCGAACATTCCGGAGAGCGGCTTCCCGCGCGAGGCGAAGAGCGAGCGCTGGATTGGCATGCTGAGCGATCGCGGACTGTACGCGCCCGCAAATCAGGCCGATCCACAGCCGGGCGACCTTGTGTTCTTCGATTGGGAAAACGACGGCCGCGCCGATCATGTCGGCGTCGTGGAATCGGCAAACGATCGCGCAATTGCGACGATCGAGGGCAATTCCGGCAACCGCGTGCGCCGCAATGAATATCGCCGCGACGATGCGGTAATTCTCGGCTACGGCAGCCTGAACGCCGCCTACGAGCGCTGGCAGCAGTCGCACGCCACGCCCGAACCGACGGTGGAAGTCACGGTCGAACCGACTGTTGAGCCGACGATTGAGCCTTCTATCCAGCCGACGGTCGAAGCTACGATTGAACCGACTGTGGAAGTAACCGCGGAATCGTCCATCGAACCGACGGTCGAAGTTACGGTTGAACCTATTGCGGAAGTAACCGCGGAACCGTCCATCGAACCGACGATTGAAGCTACGGTTGAACCCACTGCGGAGGTAACCGTCGAGCCGACGGCTGAAATGACGATTGAACCTTCTATCGAACCGTCCATCGAGCCGTCTGTCGAACCCTCTGTCGAACCCTCTGTTGCTCCCGCCGACGAAGCGATCGACGAGCCCGACGAGGCGCGGCGGATCGAGGCGTGGGTGCTTTCGCTCGCAAAGCCTGCGGACGATGCGGACGAGGAGACTGCGCTGGCCTACGACGCGCAGCTGGACGAAATCGTGGATGCGGCGATCGCCGCGCGCGATTCCGGCAGCATCGATGAAACCGAGGCCATGCGCCTGCTGATCATGGTCGTGGAGCGCCAGAGAAACGGCGCGTCCGCGTGCTACAGCGCGCAGTATCCGGTGATTTTCGCGCTCCGTCAGCCGGCGGAGGGCGCGGATGTGGACGCGGTGATTGAATATGATCATCTCGCGGCGGCGCTGCGCGAGCAGTTGGCCAACGCCTATGGCGCGGGCGAGCTCACGCGCGCGGAATATGTGATTCTGCAGTCGATGCTGGATCGCGTGCCGGCGCAGCCGATTGCGTGCGTGTATGCGGCGCTGGACGGCGCGGTGCGCGTGACGCACGAGGAAAGCGGCAATTTCAATCAGGAAACGCTGAATGCCGAGATTTATGCGGAGGACTCCGAGGCATACGCGCAGTATTTTGGCGAGCTCGCGCTGCAGCTGGCGCTGGAGGGCCGCGACATCGAGAGCGCGCTGGTGCTGAATGTTGAATTCAGCGCGTCTCCCGCGGAGGTCGCGGTGCGCCTGCCCGATTCGCTCGCGGCATGCGCAAATCTTCGCGCGGCGCATCGCGGTGCGGACGGCTGGGAATGGCTGGATGTGGAGCGCATCACGAGCGAAAGCGGCGAGGTCTTTGCCCTGTTCCGCGCGGATTCCTTCTCGCCGTTTGCGCTACTGGCCGTTTCCGAGACCGGCGAAACGGGCGTGAATCTGGCGGAATATGTCGGCGCGCGCGGCGGCAATATCGCGCTGGCGCTGGCCAATGCGGACGGCGAAGCGCTCGAAGCGGACGCGGACGGCGTTTATACCGTTCAGGACAATCAGGAATACCTGTTCGGCGCGGCGTTTGATTGCCCCGAAGGCTTTGCGCCCGGCGCGTACGTCTATGCGCTGCCGGCGGGCGTGAACGCCGTTTCGGCCGAGGGCGCGCTGCAGTCCGGCGAGGAAACCATCGGCCGGTGGACCGCAGAGGGCGGCAGCGTTCGCATCGCGCTCGAGCAGCGGGCGGATTCGTTCGTATGGATCGGCAAGGTGCAGTTCATCGCGTCGTCGGAGCTGATGCGGCTGAATGATTCGCTGGTGCTGCGCGTCGTGTCCGTGCCGGACGGCCCCGTGGCCGAGCTCTGCGAGGGCGACAACTGGCGCGCGCTGCGCGACAGCGGCTATTTCGAATACTGGAGCAACAAGATTCGCGAAAGCGAACAGCAGGCGGCGCGCGCGCAGAGCGTGAGCGTGCAGGCGGATGGCGATGCGCCGACCAATTCGCCGTCGAGCCAGCAGATTGTGAGTCCGGGCGGCTCGAATGAAAACAAGAACGACGGCGTAAAGGTCAGCAAGACCATCGCCGGAACGGATCTGGAGAACGTATTTGATATCACCCTCACGGTAGAAACGCCCCAAAAGGTCGAAGAGTTCTACCAGGAACCCGATATGGCCGTCGTGATCGTGATGGATATTTCGAATACGATGAATTCGGCGTTTGGCGATTACACGCGCTATACGGCGGCAATGGAGGCTGCGGAGAGTTTTCTCGACAAGTTCGCAGGGGCCAGCAACGGCGTAAGCAAAATCGGCTACGTCGCATTCAATACCGACGCGCATGAGATTTTCGGTTTGCAGGCGTGCTCGAATACAAGTCAGGCGAATGCGCTGAAGAATCTAATGCGCACGGAAACGGGAAAGATCATCAATGCGGCGGGCTATGGGGATTCGAAGAAACGTTTTACCAATGTTGAAGCAGGCCTGAAGATGGGCTGGGATATGGTGAAGAATGCACCGAATCCCAATAAGTACATCATCTTCCTAAGCGACGGTTTCCCGACTACGTATATCAGCAACGGCTATACGGGCTATGATACATACGATACGGCAGGAAGCATTTTTAAGGATCGCGTGCTGAATAAGCCGTGTTCTTATGGCACCAGCTACTCTGATGAAGCAGCCATCCGCGCGCGGAAAATGGCTGTCAGCATCAAAAATTCCGGGGTGCAGATTTTCTCGATCGGCGTTGATGTGGGCGGGCAGACGATCCAGCAGTACATTACGCAGAGCGAGAATGCAAACGGCTTCTCCGTGGTGGATCGCACCAGCACTAGCTATGAGATCGGCGACGCCAGCAGCACGGAAGCCTACAAGAACTGGCTGCGCAACAGCATCGGCTCGGGAATCTATTACGACAGCACGAATCTGAGCGGTTTGCAGGCTGCGTATGACGATATCTTCGCCAAAATCAAGCAAACCCACGAAGAAAGCGCTCGTGCGATGTGGGTGACCAACGACCCGATTCCGGTCGACGGCACGGGCAATGTGGAGTTCATCGGCCTGTATGACAAGGACGGCGTGCTTGGGGATAACGTGATCGGCGCTTCCGGTCTGGACGCGGAGAATACCGCGAGCTTTGAGACCGAGAGAAAAGCAATCTCGTGGGATTTGAAGAAGTCCGGATACACGGAGACGACCTCCGGCAACACGACCACCTACCGCTTCACCCTCAAATACCGCGTGCGCCTGATGAACGAGGCGAGCGGCTTTAAGGAAGGAACGACCTACCCGACCAACGACAAAACCACCCTCACCTACAAGGTGATCGAGAGTAACAACGGGGTCAAAAAGGTTTCCGAGGCAAGAACCATCGAATACCCCATTCCGTCGGTCAAGGGCTATCTGGCGGAGCTGGGCTTCTCGAAGACGGACGACGGCGGTTTGCCCGTTCCCGGCGCGGAATTTACGCTTGCGCACAATACCGAAGTCTGCCGCATTTGCCGCGGCGACGGGGAAAAGCCGGTAGCCATTTCGAATTTCACGGCGACCTCCGATTCAAACGGCGAGGTATCGTTTGCGGGCATTCCGTCCGGACATACCTACACGCTGGAGGAAACCAAGGTTCCGGCCGGCTATCTGCCGAGCGGGATCAAGTATTCGGTGATCGTCGCTTACGACAAAATCACCGTAACGCCCTCGGCGGGCGAATGGCACGACACGGTCGTGAATCGCAGGCAGCCGGTGCTGCCCGCCACCGGCGGAGCCGGAACCACCCTTTATGCAATCGGCGGAATCGCCCTGATGGCGATCAGCCTTTTGTGCGAATGCAAGCTGAAACGCAGGCGCGGGAAGGGGGCGAACGGCTGAACGGCCCCGTTGCGCGCGCATCCGAAATAAAAGAGTTAAGGAAATTGGGAGGAATTGACGATGAAAAAGACAATGTCCGTTCTGATCGCTCTGCTGTTGTCCCTGGTTATGGCGTTTGCAATGAACGCCACCGCATTTGCTGTGCAGGAAGGAACGCTTACCGGCGGCTCCATCACCATCGATAACGCTGTCAGCGGCCAGAAGTATAGCGCCTATCAGATCCTGTATATCGAGAGCTACAATGCGACCACGAACGCTTATGCTTACAAGGCGAACTCTGCGTGGAAGAGCTTTGTTGAGAGCGATGGGATCAAGGATGTCTATTTGAAGACTGATGCTCAGGGCTATGTGACGTGGGTTGGAGGAACGGATGATGCCAGAGTTGCCGCTTTTGCGAAACTGGCACAGGCGGCTATTGGCGAAAAGACTGCAGATGCTACCACTACCGCAGATTCTACGACCGTCAAATTCGAGAATCTGAAGCTGGGCTATTACCTGGTCGATACCACGCTGGGTACGCTGTGCTCGCTGAATACCACGAATCCCGACGCCCGGATCGAGGAAAAGAACGCAGTGCCCACCATTGACAAGCAGGTGCAGGAGGACGCTGACGGCTCCTGGGGCAAGACCAACGACGCTGACATTGGTCAGGTTGTCAACTACAAGGCCGCCATTAAGCTGTATCCCGGCTCCGAGAACGTCGTGATGACCGATACCATGACCGCCGGCCTGACCTATCAGAAGGATGCGGTTATTTCCGGCCTGACCAAGGGCACGGATTACACTGTCACCGAGGAAACGGAGCATGGCTTCAAGCTGAGCTTTACCAAGTCTTATCTGGATAGCATTACGGACAAGGAAGGCGTGGAGCTGGTAGTTACCTATTCCGCCAAGGTCAATGAGAATGCCGTCGTCGGTCTGGACGGCAACACCAACACCACAAATCTCCAGTACGGCGACAGCACCAATCTGAAGGCCACCCCCGATTCCACGACCACGACCTATACGTGGGATATGGAGGTTCTCAAGTACGCCAATGGCGATAAGGCGAAGACCCTTGAGGGCGCACAGTTCGTTCTGCTGAATGAGAAGAAGGACAAGGTTGCAACTGTTGTTAATGGTAAGCTCACCGGTTGGACGAATCTGCCCGGCGAGGGCGAGGAATGGCCGGCGAATACGGTTCTGACCACGGATGCAGCGGGTAAGATTTCCGTTGCGGGTCTGGACTCGGATACCTATTACCTGCGCGAGGTCAAGGCGCCCGACGGCTACAACAAGCTGGCGGATGATGTGAAGGTTGAGATTACTGCTGCGAAGTCTGAGAATGGCGAGACGATGACCTATACGAAGCCCACCGCGAAGGTCAACAACCAGTCCGGCGCGGAGCTGCCTTCTACCGGCGGCATCGGCACTACGGTGTTCTATGTTGTGGGCGGCGCGCTGGTGCTGATTGCGGTTGTGCTGCTGGTGACCCGCAAGAAGATGAACGCGACGAAGGACTGATTGAACAGATTTTAAGACATACGGCGTGCCGGCGGGCGGAATGACCGCCCCCGGCGGCGGTATGCCGCCTTGAGAAAGGCGACGCGCCTTTTTCAGGAGGGCATATCGAGCGGCGAAACGGAGCGGAGAATGAAGAGGCATTTGGCGACGATCCTGCTAGTGGCGGTGTTTCTGCTGGGCGTTTGCCTGCTGCTGTATCCCACGGTGAGCGATTATTGGAATTCGCTGCACCAGACGCGCGCGATCGGCGCGTATGAGGATACGCTGGCGGCGATGACGCAGGAGGATTACAGCGGTCTGTTTGCGCAGGCCGACGATTACAACGCCGCGCTGCGGACGCTGGGCTATCCGCTTACGGAATACAAAACGCTGGCCGAGCGCCCGGAGCTGACGGAGTACAGCCGCCTGCTCGACGTAAACGGCACGGGCATCATGGGGTATATCGATATTCCCAAAATCGGCGTGGAGCTGCCGATTTACCATGGCGTCGATGCGAGCGTGCTGAATATCGCGGCGGGCCATCTGGAGGGCACGAGCCTTCCGGTGGGCGGCGAGGGCACGCATTGCGTGCTTTCCGCGCACCGCGGATTGCCCAGCGCGCGGCTGTTTACCGATCTGGATCGGCTGGCGGTGGGCGATACGTTTACGATCACGACGCTCAATCGCCTGCTGACCTACGAGGTGGATCGGGTGCTGATCGTGGAGCCGGAGCAGGTGGACGCGCTGGCGATTGAGGACGGCGAGGATTATTGCACGCTGCTGACCTGCACGCCCTACGGAATCAATACGCAGCGGCTGCTGGTGCGCGGCCGGAGAATCGAAAACGCCGTGGAAAAGCCGGCGATTTACGTGCCGGCGGATATGGTGCAGATCGATCCGTTCGTGGTGACGCCGGCGGTGGCCGCGCCGATGCTGCTGATTCTGCTGGTTGTGCTGATGATTCGATATCGGAAGAGGAGATAGGAGCCGATGAAAAAGTTGCTGCTGGCCGTCGCGCTGATTGCGATTGCGGCGGCGCTCGCGACGGTTGCCGTTGCGGACGTCGATTTGGGCCGCAAGGGCACGATCGCGCTGGAAATGAAGGACGAGGCCGGCCAGATCGTGCCGGGCGGCGCGTTTGCGCTGTATCGCGTGGGCGAGGCCGAAATTCGGGAGAACAATTTGTGCTTTGCGCTGGCGGAGCCGTTTCAGGATTGCGCCGTTTCGCTGGAAAATCCGGCGCTCAGCGCGGTGGCCGAATCGCTCGCGGCCTATGCCGCGCAGCATCCGGAGATTGAAAGCCGCGTGCAGACGGCCGACGCAAAGGGCCGCACGGCGTTTGAAAATGTGGAATGCGGGCTGTATCTGATTGTTCAGACCACCGCGGCGGACGGCTATGAGGCGGTGAAGGCGTTCGTGGTTTCGATGCCGATGAGCGTCGAGGGCGAATGGACCTACAATGTAACGGCGAAGCCGAAGGCCGAGCGCACGCCCGAGCCGCAGCCCACGCCGGAGCCGACCACGCCGCCGGGCGATCGCCTGCCGCAGACGGGCATGCTGAAATGGCCGGTGCCGGTGCTGGCGGCCGCGGGCGTCGCGGTGTTTGCAATCGGCTGGGTGATGGCGTTCGGGAGAAAGAAGCATGAATAAGCGCAGGTTCGGCGCGGGATTGATGGCGCTGGGCGCGATTCTGCTGGCTGCCGCCGCGCTGCTCGTGCGCGAAAACCACATGGAGGAAACGGAGGCCGGCAATCGCGCGCAGGCCGTGCTCGGCGAAATGCAGCGGCGGCTGAATTACGAAAACGGCCGCATCGTTAAAAAGACCGGCGGGCAGAGCAAAGAGGAAAGCGCGCCGCAGATCGCAGAGCTGCCGACGATGGAGATCGACGGCGACGAATACATCGGCATAATCGAGCTGCCCACGCTGGATCGGTCGCTGCCGGTGATGAAGGACTGGAGCTATCCGAAGCTGCGCCGCGCGCCATGCCGCTATTGGGGCAGCGCGGAGAAGGGCAATTTCGTGATCTTCGCGCACAACTATTCGCGGCATTTCGGATCGATCAAGGATCTGGCGATCGGCGATCCGGTGCAGTTCGTGTCGGCGGACGGCCGCGTTTATCGCTACAGCGTGGAGAAAATCGAAACGCTGGAAAAGGGCGACGTGGACAAAATGCTGAACAGCGGCTATGATTTAACGCTCTTTACCTGCACCTACGGCGGAAGGCACCGCGTGACCGTGCGCCTCAGCCGCGTGTACAGCTATGAATGAAAAAGGGACAGCTGCGGCTGTCCTTGTGTTTTGGGAAATTCAATAGAATTGGAGGACGGGCGGAAATGGCGATCACGATTCTTGCGACGTTCATGATTATGGCGGCGTATTTTCTGGTTCTGTATGCGGGGGTCGGCTTTATTCAGGATAAGCGGTTCTTCTCCTCCGCGCCAAAGGAGAATCTGGCGGCGATTCCGGACAAAAAGGAGCGGTTTCGCGGCGCGCATGTCGTCGGCTGGCTCATTGCGGGCGCGGCGGTTCTGCTGTTCGCGGCGGCGGCGGTTCTCGCCATATGGGACGGCGTAAAGAATCATTTCGGCTTTTTCCGGTTTTTCGCGCGCTTTCTGGGCATGCTCTATTGCATGGAGATCTATGATATCGTATTCTTTGATTGGGTGCTGCTCTGCCATTCGGGCTTCTTCCCGCATTTCTATCCGGAGCTCAAGGGCGTGGTCGGGCCGCACCAGTTCGGCTACAACAAAAAAGCGCATCTGATGCATTTCGCGATTTACATTCCCGTCTGCGCTGCGATCGCGGGACTGTGCACGCTCCTGTAAAGCGCAACAACAAATTCAGCCACAGCATTGCTGCTGTGGCTGTTTGCATGCCGAACGGAATTACTTGATTTCGGTCACGGTGTAGCCCTTGTCCTCGACGGCCTTTTTCAGAACCGCGTCGTCCACGGGGGTCTTCAGCGTTACAACCGCGGAATTCGTATTGTGGTCGACCTTCGCGTGCTTGACGCCCTCGACGGCCTCCAGAGCGGTCTTCACGGTCGCCTCGCAGTGGCCGCACATCATGCCGGTGATCGTCATGGTCTTCGTGATGGAATGTCCAAGTCCAAACATGGTTTCTTCCTCCTTTTGAATCGGTTCGGATTTATCGTGACCCGCGCCGTGCAGCTTGAACAGATTCAGCCGCAGGGCGTTGGATACCACGCAGAAGCTCGAAAGGCTCATCGCCGCCGCGCCGTACATGGGGTTGAGCGTAAGTCCCAGCGGAATCAGCGCGCCCGCCGCGAGCGGAATGCCGATCGTGTTGTAGAAAAACGCCCAGAACAGGTTTTCATGAATGTTTCTAAGCGTTGCGCGGCTCAGGCGAATCGCGGCTGCCACGTCGGTCAGCCGGCTCTTCATCAGCACCACGTCCGCCGCGTCGATCGCCACGTCCGTGCCCGCGCCGATGGCGATGCCCACGTCCGCGCAGGTCAGCGCGGGCGCGTCGTTGATGCCGTCGCCCACCATCGCGACCTTGCCGCGCGATTGCAATTCGCGAATCATGCTGGCCTTGCCGTCCGGCAGCACGCCCGCGATCACGCGATCCACGCCCGCCTGCGCGCCGATTGCGCGCGCGGTGCGCTCGTTGTCGCCGGTCAGCATGACCACCTCGACGCCCATTTCGCGCAGCTCGCGAATTGCCTGCGGGCTGTCCGGCTTGATTACGTCCGCAACCGCGATTATGCCGAGCAGGCGATCGCCCCTCGCGAAGAACAGCGGCGTTTTGCCCGCCTCCGCGAGTGATTCGGCGGTTTTCTGCATCGCGCCGGACACGCTCGCGCGGGTCTGAATGAACGCGAGATTGCCGCCGGCGAGCGATTCGCCGTTCAGGCTCGCGGTAAGGCCGTTGCCCGGCAGCGCGCGGAAATCGTCCACCGGATCGGCGGAAAGACCGTCCGATTCGGCGCGGGCGAGAATCGCGCGGGCCAGCGGGTGCTCGCTCCGGGATTCCAGGCTGATTGCCGATTGCAGCAGCTCGCCCTCCGCAACGCCGGGCGCGGGGAAAATGTCCGTGACCTTCGGATTGCCCTCGGTGATCGTGCCGGTCTTGTCGAGCGCGACGATCTTCACGCGGCCGGTTTCCTCCAGCGTTGCGGCGGTTTTGAACAGAATGCCGTTCTTCGCGCCGAGGCCGGAGCCGACCATGATCGCAACCGGCGTGGCCAGACCCAGCGCGCACGGGCAGCTGATGACCAGCACCGAAATGCCGCGCGCCAGCGCGTAGCCGACGCTCTTGCCCAGCGCAAGCCATACGATGAACGCCACCGTCGCAATCGCAATTACGACCGGAACGAACACGCCGGAAACCTTGTCTGCGATCTTCGCGATCGGCGCCTTGGTGGCCGCCGCGTCGCTCACCATCTGAATGATCTGCGAAAGCGTCGTGTCCTCGCCCACGCGCGTCGCCTGGCATTTGAGGAAGCCGGATTGATTCACCGTCGCCGCCGAAACGGAATCGCCTTCGGCCTTGTCGACCGGAATGCTCTCGCCGGTCAGCGCCGATTCGTTGACCGCGCTTTCGCCCTCGAGCACCACGCCATCGACCGGAATGCTCTCGCCCGGGCGCACGACGAAGCAGTCGCCCGCGCGCACCTGCTCGACCGGAACCACCGTTTCCGCGCCGTTTCGAACCACCGTCGCCGTGCGCGGCGCGAGCTTCATCAGGCCCTTCAGCGCGTCGGTCGTGCGGCCCTTCGAGCGCGCCTCGAGCATTTTGCCCACGGTAATCAGCGTTAAAATCATCGCCGCGGACTCGAAATAGAAGTCCATCATATAATTCATGACCGCTTCTGCATCGCCGCGCACCTGCGCGCCGGTCATCTGGAACAGCGCATAGGTGCTGTAAACGAACGCGGCGGTCGCGCCGAGGGACACGAGCGTGTCCATATTCGGCGCGCGGTGCAGCAGGCTCTTGAAGCCGCTTACGAAGAATTTCTGGTTGATGACCATTACGGCGATCGTCAGCAGCATTTGCGTAAGGCCCATCGCCACGTGGTTGCCCTCATAAAATTTCGGCAGCGGCCAGCCCCACATCATATGGCCCATCGAAAAATACATCAGAACCAGCAAAAAGCCCAGCGACCAGATCAGCCGCCTTTTCAGAATCGGCGTGTCGTGGTCCTCGAGCGCCGCCTCCGCCTCGCTCGGGCTCACGGCCGCCTTTTCGCCCTTTACGCTCGCGCCGTAGCCCGCGTTTTGCACCGCTGCGATGATCGCTTCCGGCGCCGCGTCGCCCTCGACGCCCATGGAATTCGTAAGCAGGCTGACCGAGCATTCCGTGACTCCCGGAACGTCCCGAACCGCCTTCTCCACCCGCGCGCTGCACGCCGCGCAGCTCATGCCGGTGACATTGTATTGCTTCATGGATGTATTCACTCCTTATTTCATCAGCTTCCGCATCGTCGCGACCAGCTCGTCGATCACCTCGTCGTGACCGGCGCGAATGTCGTCCGCCACGCAGGAGCGAATGTGGCTCGCCAGCAGCTCCTTGTTGAACGCATTCACTGCCGCGTTTACCGCCGCCGACTGAATCAGTATGTCCGGGCAGTACGCGTCGTTTTCCAGCATGTTGCGGATGCCGCGAATCTGCCCCTCGATCCTGTTCAACCGGTGAATCAGTTTTTTGTATTCCTCCGGCGATCGTTCCTTTTTCTTCTGCCCGCAGCGGCATTTTTTATTCCCGTCCATGGCGCGCCTCCTGAATCATATACCCCCGGTGGGTATTTACATTATATACCGGGCGGGGGTATCCGTCAAGGCAGGAAAACAAAAAATAACATAGAAAAGGCGTGCCAAAGCACGGGAAACGTGTTATGCTAGTCGTGTAAGAAGAAAAGGAGGAAGAAGAGATGAAAATCCGTACGGACAGACAGCTCGCGCAGCTGAATCGCGAGCTTACGGAGATGGGCGCCCTGTGTGAAGATGCCATTGCAGCGGCAGGTAAAGCGCTCATGGAGGATGATCGGGAGCTGGCGAAGAAGGTTGCGCCGATCGAGCGGGACATCGACCGCAAGGAGCGCGCGATTGAAACGCTGTGTCTGAATCTGCTCTTGAAGCAGCAGCCGGAGGCCGAGGAGCTCAGGCAGATTTCGGCGGCGCTGAAGATGATTACGGATATGGAGCGCATCGGCGATCAGGCGCGCGATGTATCGGAGCTGGTGGACTATGTCGCCAGATGCAAGGAGGAATGCGCGAGCGTGCTCGGCCGCATGACGCAGGCGACGATTCAGATGGTGAACGACAGCGTCGAGGCGTTTGTCCGGCGCGACGTCGAGCTCGCGAAGAAGGTCATCGCCGCGGACGACGTGGTGGACGAATGCTTCAATTCCGTAAAGACCGGCCTGATCCGCGAAATTGCGAAGAACGCGAAGGACGGCGAATCGCTGCTGGACGTGATGATGATCGCGAAATACTTCGAGCGCATCGGCGACCATGCGGTGAATATCGCGGAATGGGTGATCTTCTCGATCACCGGTCTGCACAAGGGAGAGACGAAGCCGGCGACGCTCGGTGCGGAGGAATAAATGAATACATTGCGCAGCAAGAAGGGATTCATCTGCGACATGGACGGCGTGATCTATCACGGCAACCGTCTGCTGCCGGGCGTGAAGGAATTCGTCGACTGGCTGTATCGCGAGAACAAGAACTTTCTGTTCCTGACCAACGCGTCCGAACGATCCCCGAAGGAGCTGCAGCAGAAGCTGAAGCGCATGGGGCTGGACGTGGATGAAAAGCACTTTTACACCAGCGCGCTCGCGACGGCGCGATTCGTCGCTACGCAGTCGCCCGGCTGCAGCGCGTATGTCATCGGCGGCGCGGGCCTGATCATGGCGCTGCACGACGAGGGAATCACGATGAACGACGTGGATCCCGATTACGTAATCATCGGCGAGGGCAACGCGTATACGTATGAAAACATCCTGAAGGCCGTGCGCCTCGTGTCGCACGGCGCGCGCCTGATCGGCACGAACAGCGATCTTACCGGCCCGAGCGAGGACGGAATCATCCCCGCCTGCCGCGCGATGATCGCGCCGATCGAGATGGCGACCGGCCAGGCGGCCTATTTCGTGGGCAAGCCGAATCCGCTGATGATGCGAACGGGGCTGAGAATCCTGAACGTGCATTCCGAGGACGCGGCGATGGTCGGCGACCGGATGGACACGGATATCGTGGCCGGCATCGAAACGGGTCTGGACACGGCGCTGGTGCTTTCGGGCGTAACGCGCCGCGAGGACGTAAAGAAATTCCCCTATCGCCCGAGGCTGATTTTAAACGGAGTGGGCGATATTCCGGATTAAAAATGCTTTGCAAAAGAAGCGGCGCGGGATTGACAGACGCGCCCGCTTCTGGTATACTGAATGCAAAACTCAGGGAGGAATGAACGCATATGGACCCCGACAGTTCTGGGACTTCGGAGCCGGCTATAAATAGGAGCATGACCTGCGCAAAGGTGCAGGTCATGCTCCGTTTGTTTTTTGCCGAAATATCCGATCGAGAAAGGACTATCCGCCAGGCATGAACATATTTAGACAACTGTTGATTCAGGCGCTGCTGATTTTGCTGAACGCCTTTTTTGCAATGACCGAAATTGCTGTGATTTCATTGAACGCCGCAAAGCTCAAGCGCATGGCCGAGGAGGGCGATAAAACCGCGCCGAAGCTTTTAAAGCTCGTAGAGGAGCCGGCGGGCTTTCTGTCGACCATTCAGATCGGCATTACATTGGCGGGCTTTCTGGGCAGCGCCTTCGCCGCGGACAGCTTCTCCTCCGTGATTGTGAATTGGGTTTACAACGATCTGGGTTTCCGTGCGCTTTCGCTGAAGACGCTCGGTACGCTTTCCGTTATATTGATAACGGTTATTCTGTCGTATTTTACGCTGATTTTCGGCGAGCTGGTACCCAAGCGCATCGCGATGCAGAAGCCGCTTCAGATGGCGAAGCTCGCGTGCGGCGTGGTATCGGGGCTTGCGGTGGTCATGCGCCCGGTGGTGAAGTTCCTGTCGCTTTCCACGAATCTCGTGCTTCGCGCGCTGCGCCTGAAGACCAGCGCCGAGGAGGAGAGCGTGACGGAGGAGGAGATCCGCATGATGGTCGATCTTGGTTCTGAGCGCGGCACGATCGACAGCGACGAAGGCGAATGGATCGACAATGTGTTTGAATTCGGCGAGACCATCGTGCGCGAGGTGATGACCCACGTGCTGGACATGGTTGCAATTCCCGAGCGCGCGCGCTGCGGCGAGATCCTGCGCGTGATTCGTGAAAGCGGCCGATCGCGCATTCCCGTTTATGGCAGGAATCTGGACGATATCGTGGGCATTCTGAATGCGCGCGAATTCCTGCTGGAGCGCCGGGACGATGATTCCCCGCTGCCCGAGGCGCTGATTCGGCAAACGTATTTCGTGCCCGAAACGCTGCGCGCCGTGCGGCTGTTTAAGGATATGCAGAAGAAGAAACAGCACATCGCCATTGTGGTGGACGAATACGGCCAGACGAGCGGCCTGGTTACGATGGAGGATCTTCTGGAGGAAATCGTCGGCAGTATATACGATGAATCCGATCCTGCCGAGGAGCAGCCGGTCGAGCGTCTGGGCGAAAATCGCTGGCGCGCGCTGGGGAGTGCGACGCTGGAGGAACTGAGCGAGGCCACCGGAGTAGAATTCCCGGAGGATATGGATTGCGGCACGCTCAGCGGCCTCGTATTCAGCACGCTTACAAACATTCCCAAGGATGGGACGGCGTTGGATGTGACGACCTTCGGCCTGAACATTCATGTCGAGAAGCTTCAGAAGCGCCGCGTGGTCACGGCCATTGTCGAGCGCATGCAAGAAGAAACAGAATAAAGCAGGGCGCCCTTCGGATTCGAAGGGCGCCTGATCGTGAATCAGATTCTGTTCAATTCCTGAAGGATCTCCGCAAGCGGCAGATTTTCGCGCGCGGCGATTGCGGCTGCGTCGTCGTATTCCGGCTTGCGCTTTTTTACGCCGTAGCCCTCGGAGACCTTGACGCGCACGGGGCCGAACCGCGTTTGCACCGTTTCCGTGCGCGAGGCGAGCACATAGCGATCCATCAGCGCGCGCCGCACGCCGCGCGTCGTCGTCTGTTCGAGCATCAGGCGCGCAAATTTTTCGGAATCGCCCTCGGCGCACAGGCAGGTCAGCAGCGTGCCCGGGCGATTCTTTTTCATCTGAATCGATTCGGTGAATACGTCCAGCGCGCCCGCGCCGAGCAACACGCCCGTCGCATAGCCGATCGCCTCGGCCGTCATGTCGTCGAGATTGCATTTCAGCTCCGCAATCCGCGCCTGCGAATCTCCCCCGGAGGCGAGAATCGCGCGCACGCAGTTCGCGGCGGGAAAGTCCTTCGTGCCCATGCCGTAGCCGATTTTCTCAATCGACAGCGCCGGCATCGGGCCGAACTCGTCCGCGATCGTTTTCAGAAGCGCCGCGCCGGTCGGCGTGAGCATTTCGCCCTCGATGTTTCCAGCGTAGCAGGGAATTCCTTTCAAAAGCAGCGCCGTCGCGGGCGCGGGCACCGGCAGAATTCCGTGCGCGCACCGCACGTGGCCGAAGCCCGTTCGCACCGGCGATGCGATCACGCGATCGGGCGCGAGCATTTCCATCAGCAGGCAAACGCCCACGATATCGGCCACCGCGTCCAGCGCGCCCACCTCGTGGAAGTGAATCTGATCGACCGGCACGCCGTGCACTTCCGATTCCGCCGCGGCGATCTGCTCGTATACGCGCATTGCGCGCGCCTTGACCGCGTCCGACGCATTCAGCGATGCAATCAGCCCGCGAATATCGCCCATGCCGGAATGATGGTGTTCATGATGATGCTCGTGGTCGTGATGCTCATGATCGTGATGGTCGTGGTCGGAATGCTCGTGGTGATGGTGCTCGTCGAGGCTTTCCTCTTCCGTGCCGAGCGCCTGAACGCGCATGTGATTGCCGACCACGCCGCATTTGACCGATTTCTCCATCGAAACCGAAACGTGCTCCAGTCCCAGCGCGTTCATTTGGCGTTCGAACGCGTCCGGCGCGTCCAGCAACGAGGCGAGCGCGCCCATCAGCATGTCGCCCGACGCACCCATTCCGCAATCCAGATACAGTATTTTCATGCTCATTTCTCCGTTTTCTGCTCCAGTCCGGGCATGGTGTTGATGCGGTGCGCGAGGAAGCCCGCGCCGAAGCCGTTGTCGATATTGACCACGCTCACGCCGCTCGCGCACGAATTCAGCATCGAAAGCAGCGCCGCCACGCCGTGAAAGCTCGCGCCGTAGCCGACGCTGGTCGGCACCGCGATCACCGGGCAGCTCACCAGTCCGCCCACGACGCTCGCCAGCGCGCCCTCCATGCCGGCAATGGCGATTACCACGCGCGCGTTTTCCAGAAGCTCCAGATGCGCCAGCAGCCGGTGCAGTCCGGCCACGCCCACATCGTAGAGCCGGGTCACGCGGCTTCCGAGCGCCTCGGCCGTGCGCGCGGCCTCCTCGGCCACGGGCATATCGCTGGTTCCGCCGGTCGCGATGGCGATATTGCCCACCAGGTTTCCTCTTTTCGGCGCGGCAATGCCGGTCTGCGACAGGGAATCGTAATCGAGCGGTACGGCCTTCGCCACGCGCTCGGCCTTGTCCGGGCTCATTCGCGTAATCAATACGTTTTCCGCGCCTGCGGCCACCAGATGCGCGCAAATGCCGGCGATCTGCTCGGCCGTTTTGCCCGCGCCGTAAACCACCTCGCCCGCGCCCTGCCGCACCGCGCGGTGGTGATCGATCATCGCATAGCCCAAATCCTCAAACGGCTGGGCCTTTAAATGGTTGAGCGCGTCGTCAACGCTCATTTCCCCGCCCTGAACGCGCAGGAGAAGCTCGCGAGTGTCCATTTTCCTTCCTCCTTATCGCGCCTTCAGATCCAGAAGCACCGCCGGGAAATCGCCCTTCAGCGCATTCAGAATCGCCTCGCGCTGCTCAATTGCCCGCGCCAGCTGCGCTTCCGGCAATTGAATCCGCGCAGCATTCGCATAGACGCGCACGCGCAGATCCGAAAAGCCCATCGCCCGCAGCGCCGTTTCCGCGCGGTCCACGCGCTCAAGCGTCTCCGAATCGATCGGCGTTCCGGAGGGAATGCGCGTGGCCAGACAGGCGTAGGCCGGCTTGTCCCAGGTAAACAGCCCCGCCTTACGCGAAAGCGCGCGGATCTCCGGCTTGGTCAGCCCCGATTCGCGCAGCGGCGAGCGCACCTCCAGCTCGCGCAGCGCCCGCATGCCGGGCCGGTCGGACGCGTCGTCGGAAGCGTTCGTGCCGTCGACAACCAGCGAATAGCCGTCCGCCTGCGCCGCGTTCAGAATCAGCGAAAACAGCGCGCGCTTGCAGAAATAGCAGCGGTTCTCAGGATTGCGGCGCACGTCCTCGACCGCGAGCACGTCCGTTTCAATCACGCGCAGCGGAATCCGAATCTGGTCGCACAGGCGCTTTGCATCCTCGAATTCAAATTCCGGCTGAAACTGGGTGCGCACGTAATAGGGCTGCACCTGCGCCCCGGCGTTTGCCGCCGCCCAGAGAAGATACGCCGAATCTACGCCGCCCGAAAAGGCCAGCGCAAAGCGCGGATGCGCGTTAAAAAAGCGCAGAAGCGCGTCGTTTCCCGCCATGATTTCCGCCTCCCAATCAACCTACTCAATTCCTCTGCTTTATTATACCCCCGCGGGGAAACGCCTGTCAAGCCCGCGGAGCACTTGAAGTCGCGCGCGATTTGGAGTAAAATGAAGGCATTCCATTCAGGAAAGGAGGGAAATTCATGCGTTCTGCAACCAATTTTACCAGCAAGGAGGTCGCGCTGGGAATCGAGAATATCGAGGAGCTGCGCTCGGTGGCGCACGCGCTGTCGACGGAGCTTCGGCTGAACATCGTGCGCTATATCGCCTCGGGCGGAAAGAGCATCAACGAGCTGGCGCGCGCGCTGGCCGTTCCGGTGTCGACCGTGGCGCTGAACGTGCAGGTGCTGGAAAAGGCGGGGCTGATCGTGTGCGATACGCAGCCCGGCGCGCGCGGCACGCTGAAGCTCTGCAATCGCCGCATCGACCGGCTCATGATCAATCTTTCTCCCGAGCTGCATCAGGAGGCGCAGCGGCGCACGTTTTCGATGCCGGTCGGCGGCTTCGTGCGCGTGGGCGACGTGGCGCCCACCTGCGGTCTGGCCGCGGCGGAGGGGCCTTACGGCATGGACGACGCGCCCGAGGCGTTCTATCATCCGCACCGGTTCGGCGCGTCGCTGATGTGGATGCGCGAGGGATTTGTGGAATACGCATTTCCGAAGGTGGACGTTGCGCGGCTGGAGACGCTGGAGTTTTCGTTCGAGGCCTGCGCGGAGGCGCCGTGCTACAATATGGACTGGCCGAGCGACATCTACGTGCGCGTCAATGGCGTGGAAATCGGCGTGTGGCACTGCCCGAGCGATTACGGCGGGCGGCGCGGCCGGCTGAATCCCGACTGGTGGGTCGACGCCAACACCCAGTACGGCCAGCTGAAGACCTGGCGAATCAATCGCCGCGGCACCACGCTCGACGGCGTGCCCATCTCCGGCGTATCGCTGGAGGATCTGAATCTCGACGGCGACAGCTGCATATTGCTCATGATCGGCGCGCGCCGGCTGGGCGGCCATGCCGGGGGACTGAACCTGTTCGGCAAGGATTTCGGCGATTACCCGCAGGATATCCGCATGTGCGCGGAGCTGAGGTAAACTGATTCGGAAAATCTGTATAAAAGATATGAATTGGTACGGGTTTTCAAAATATTATCAAAGCCGTTGACGAAACGCCCGCGAGATGATAGAATAAGAGAGAAACGAGCGGCAAAAACCGCCAAAGTTTCCGGAAATAACCTGAAAACATACAATATCGCTTTACAAAAATTAAAAGGAGAATGTTTATGCACACGATTCCTCGCCCCGAGCATCCGCGCCCGGATTTTATTCGTCCAGATTGGTTGAACCTGAATGGTGAATGGCAGTTTGCGTTTGATGATGCGAATGCGGGCGTAAAAGAAAAGTGGTTCTCGCCCGAAAAGACGCTTGAGCGCACGATTATCGTTCCGTTCTGCTATGAATGCAAGGCCAGCGGAATCGGCCTGAACGAGCGCCACGACGTTATCTGGTATCGCCGCAAGTTCACCGTGCCGGCCGAAATGCAGGGCAAGCGCGTGTTTGTGCGCTTCGGCGCGGTGGATTTTGAATGCACCGTGTATGTCAACGGCGCGGCGGCCGGCTCCCATCGCGGCGGCTATACGCCGTTTGCCGTGGACGCGACGCCGTTCCTCGTCGAGGGCGAAAACGATCTGTGCGTGCGCGTGAGCGATCCGCGCGACTGCACGCAGCCGCGCGGCAAGCAGAACTGGCTTGACAAGTGGTTCGGCTGCTGGTATGTGCCGGTCAGCGGCATCTGGCAGACAGTCTATCTCGAGGCCGCTCCGGAGAATTACATTCGCACCGCCCACGTGACCCCGGATATCGACGCGGGTATCGCCACGCTGCGCGTGACGCTCGATCATGCGCCCGAAGAGCCGATCGACGCGAAATTTACGCTCACGATCGGCGGCAAGCCCTATCGCACGCAGACGCAGCTGCTGACCGAGCGCAGCCAGAGAATCGTGTTCGACATGGTATCCGGCAACCGCATCGTCGGCTTCTCCAAGTGGGAGCCGCAGAATCCGGCGCTGTACGATCTGGAGATCGAGCTTTCCAACGGCGATCACGTTACCACCTATTTCGGCATGCGCAAGATCGAGGCGCGCGACGGCTTCATCTTCCTGAACAACCATCCGCTGTATCAGCGCCTGGTGCTGGATCAGGGCTATTGGGATGAGACGCTGCTGACCCCGCCGACCGACGAGGCGATCAAGGCCGATATCGAATGGACGAAGAAGTTTGGCTACAACGGCGCGCGCAAGCACCAGAAGGTCGAGGATCCGCGGTATTACTACTGGGCGGACAAGCTGGGCCTGATCGTGTGGGGCGAGATCCCGAGCACGTATGAATTCACGCAGGAATCGGTCGAAAACCTGTCCGATACGCTGGCGGGCTTCATCGAGCGCGATTTCAACCACCCGTCGATCATCACGTGGGTGCCGCTGAACGAGAGCTGGGGCGTGGATCGCATTCTGACCGACAAGAGAATGCAGATGGCCTCCGAAATGCTGTATTGCCAGGCGAAGGCGCTGGATGGCACGCGCCTGGTCAGCGTAAACGACGGCTGGGAGCAGACGCGCACGGACGTTTACGGCCTGCATGATTACGCGGCCTATGGCAACATCCTCGCGGCGCACTTTGCCGACGCGCACACGCTGGATAAGGGCAGCAACGACCACCATCTCTGCCGCGCGGAGGGCTATCCCCGCAGGGAGAACGAGGCGCTGCTGGTGACCGAATACGGCGGAATCGCATTTGCGGACGGCGACGACCAGTCCTGGGGCTATCACGACAAGGTTCGCGATGAAGAGGCGTTCTTCGCGCGCTATGAATCGCTGCAGAAGGCGATGTTCGAGATCCCCGGCTGCCAGGGCTATTGCTATACGCAGTTGACGGACGTTCAGCAGGAGACGAACGGCCTGCTCACGCCCGGCCGCAAGCCGAAGGTCGATCCCGAGCGTTTCGCGAGCCTGACCACGAATCCGCCCACGAGATACAACTGATTTTTTGATTCGCGGGGGAATATTCCCCCGCGAGCTGCCCTAAATAGATTATGCTCGGAGAACGGCCGCGTTCCTGAGACTTCATGGTTTGAATTGAGGAAAACGGAACCACCGCAGGCGGCGAACCCAAGCTTATGTATTCGTAATAAAGGCGAAACCCCTATTCCTTATTGGCGACTATAGCCCCGCAAACGGGGTTGTAAATAAGAAAGGAGCGTAAACCCAATGAAGAAACTGTTGAGCCTGGTTCTGGTTCTCCTGCTCGCGCTGAGCAGCTTTGCGATGGCCGAAGAGGTTATCGTAAACGACAAGGGCGTTGTTGAGAATCCTGAAGCCATCGTTGCCGGCGAGAAGGAACTGATGTTCTGGTCTCTGTTCAGCGGCGGCGAAGGATCCGTTATGGAGAGCATCGTGGCCAATTACAATGCGACCAATCCCGAGTACACCGTCCGCAACGTCCAGCTGGACTGGGGCGAGTATTACACGAAGCTGACCACCGCGGTTGCGGTTGGCAAGGGCCCGGAAATCGGCATCAGCCATCTGGCGAAGCTGCCCGAGCTGTACGACCTGGGCGTCGTTACTGCGCTGGACGAGCCGGCTTCCAAGATTGACTTCGACTGGACGATGGTCAATCAGAACAACCTTGCGGCGTGCACCATCGACGGCAGCATCTATGCCGTTCCGCTGGACACCCATCCGAACGTTCTGTACTACAACAAGGACCTGCTGAAGGACTTCCTCAATGAGGACGGCACCCTGACGATCCCCACCGGCGCGGAGGAATTCTCCAAGTGGCTGGGCGAAGTCAAGGCGACGCTGCCGGAAGGCAAGAGCGTGTTCGCGTTCCCGACCACGGGCGACGACGTGTTCCGCATCTGGTGGGGCTTCTACTATCAGGACGGCGGCAAGCCGGTCATCACCTCTGACCTCGACATCGAGATCGAGAAGGACAAGACCGTCGAAGTGCTGAATTACATCAAGACCTGGTACGACGACGGCTACATCCCGCTGAATCTCGAGGACTACGTGCAGTACTTCGCGGCGGGCAACGCGGCGATCGCCATCGGCGGCGTTTGGAACACCTTCACCATGGAGAACACCGAAGGCCTGAACTTCGGCGTGACCCTGATTCCGCAGTGCTTCGGCGGCGAAGGCGACTACGCGATCTGGGGCGACAGCCACACCTTCATCATCCCCACCAAGGCGTCTCACACCGAAGAGCAGCTGGTTGGCGCGATGAAGTTCTTCGATTTCGCGTCCAAGAACTCCATCCAGTGGGCGACCGCCGGCCACGTGGTTGCGAACGTCAACATCGTTAATTCCGAAGAGTACGCGGCGATGCCCTATCGCGCGGACTACAAGGATGCGGCGAACTACGTCGTATACTTCGAGGCGAATCCGTATTCCTACCCGATCCGCGACGCTCTGATCGCTCAGATCGGCGCGTTCCTCTCCGGCGAGCAGGATGCGGAAACCACCTACGACATGATCGTTGAAGAAATTCAGGCGACCATCGCGTAATTCACAGGCGAATCAGCGCCGGGTCGATCGCAAAGCGCGGTCGGCCCGGTTGCCCGATTAAATTTGAGATCGCTTCGAGGGCGGAAGGCGCCTTTGATTCGACGAGGGAGGAATCCTGATGCAAACGCAGCCGGCGAGCGCGATGGCGCGCCGTTCTCTGAAAAAGCGGGCGATTCGCGGCGATATCATTGCCGCGTGCTTCCTGCTGCCGTTTACGATTCTGTATACGGTGTTTACGATTTACCCCGTGCTGCAGGGCGGCTATATCAGCTTCTTTAAATGGAATCTGATGGGCAAGCAGGGCTACGTGGGTCTGGATAACTATAAAACCATATTTGGCGATTCCTTTTTCTGGCTGGCGCTGTGGAACACGACGAAGTTCGTGCTGTATTCCACGCCGGTAATCATGATTTCCTCGCTGGGGCTGGCGCTGCTGGCGAACCGTGCGACGAAGGCGAAGCGCGTCTATCGCACGATCTATTTCCTGCCGAACCTGCTTTCGGTTTCGGTCATTTCCTACATTGCGATTTTCATGGCGCAGCCGTACGACATGGGCTTTTTGAGCAAGCTCATGCATACGCTTGGCGTCGATCAGAGCTATGAAATTTTCTGGCTGAAGGACAAGCATCTGGCGTGGGTCACGGTCGTGGTCGCCACGATGTGGTGGACGCAGGGCTACAACATGATGCTGTATGTATCGGCGCTTCAGGATATCCCGGATCGCCTGTACGAGGCGGCGGCGATTGACGGCGCAACGCCGAAGCAGCAGCTGTTTTCGATCACGCTGCCGATGCTGAAGCGCACCACGCTTCTGATTCTGATGCTGCAGATCATCGCGTCGTTCAAGGTCTATGCGCAGATCAAGCTGATTACCGGCGGCGGCCCCGGCAGAGCCACGCGCCCGCTGATTCAGTATATCTATGAGCAGGCGTTTACCAAGCAGAAGCTCGGCCCCGCGTGCGCGATGTCCTTCGTGCTGTTCTTTATTCTGATTTTGCTCACGCTCGTGCAGCGCAGAATTCAGGCAAAGGAGGAAATGTAATATGCAGAAGCAAAAAGCGGTGCAGGGTTCCTCCGGAATGTCCCGGCGCACGACGGCGGGCTCGGTGGTATTGGAGATCCTGTCGATTCTGTTTGCATTGATCATCTTTTTGCCGATCCTGTGGATGGCGTGCGTATCGCTGAAGACGGACGAGGCGAGCATGCCGAGCGCGTTTCAGTATTTCATTCCGCCGTTTACGGTGCAGAACTATACCGACGTTCTGACCGGGCGGCCGCAGGTGGTGCGTTGGGTGCTGAACAGCTTCGGCGTGGCCGCGATCGTAACGGTGCTGACCACGCTGCTGTGCGCGATGGCGTCGTATGCGATGGCGAAGCTGAAGTTCCGGTATTCCAAGGGAATGTACATCTATTTCCTGATTGGACTGATGGTTCCCGGCGAGGCGACGATCGTTTCGCTGTTCGTGCTGGCGAACAAGCTGAATATGATCGATACGTATTGGGGTCTGATTCTGCCGTCGCTGGCGGGCTCGATGAACATCATCATCATGACCAGCTTCCTGCGCGGCATCCCGAACGATTTGATCGAGGCGGCGCGCATCGACGGCGCGGGCGAGTTTTCGACGTTCGTGAATGTGATTCTGCCGCTGGCGCGCACGGTCATGGTCACGGTGTCGATCTTCACGTTCATCGGCAACTGGAACAACTATCTCTGGCCGTATCTGTGCGCGATGAGCGAGGATATGTTCACGCTGCCGGTCGGCATTCCCACGTTTATCAGCCAGTTCAGCGTGGACAAGACGGTTCCGATGACGGTGAATATGATCGCGTCGATTCCGATTCTGGTGTTCTTCATTCTCTTTGAAAAGCAGATTGTAAAGGGCATTACGCTGGCGGGCATCAAGGGCTAAGCGCAATTTGTGAATTGCCTGCGGACGGGAGGACGCGCGTCCTCCCGATTTTGGTATCGAGGGGGAAATGGATTGCGGAATCGTGAGATCGATTGGGGCAAGGGCGTTCTGATTGCGGCGATGGTGCTCTGCCATGTGCTGCAGTTCTTCGGGCGCATCGATAAGGATCCGGCGCAGTATTGGATTGCGTTCGCCATCAACGCCACGGCGTTTTCGGCGTTTACGTTCGCTTACGGGCGCAGCGTGCAGTTGGCGTATCTGGACAAGCCGTTTCGGGCGGTCTGGCTGAAAATGCTGCGGTCGGCGCTGCGGGCGTACGCCGCGTTCGTGATTTCGGGCGTGGGCTATCGCGTGCTGGTCGAGGGCAAGGATTTTTCATTCCCGGTGGTTCGCCAGGTCGCGACGCTGAAGGCGTTTCCGGGCTGGAGCGAGTTTTTGATTTCGTTTGCGCTGTACGGCGCGGCGGCGCTGGCGCTGTTTCCGGTGTGGAAAAAGCTGCTGGAGAGCAAAATCGCGTTCTGGATCGTCTGGGCGCTCAGCTTTGCGGCGGTGCTGGTTCCGTATGAGCGGATCGGCAATGTGCGCGTCGCGATGCTGATCGGCGGCACGCAGTTCGCGTTTTTCCCGATTTTGCAGTATCTGCCGTATTTCCTGATGGGCATGTACATTTCGAAATACGGAATGCGCAAATGGGGGCTGTGGATTCTCGGCGCGGCGGCGCTGACCGGCGCGGGCCTTGCGCGCATGCTGATCGTGGGCGAGCCCTCGCGTTTCCCGCCGAGCATCTGGTGGATCCTGCTGGCGTGGCTGCCGATTGCGGCGGCGCATGCGGCGCTTTCCGCGCTGGAAAATCGAACCGGCGAAAAAACGGCGCGCGCGCTGAGCCCGATTGCGAGCATGGGCGCTAATTCGCTGTATTACCTGCTCGCGAGCAATTTAACGATCTTTGCAATCAGCCGCATCGGCGCGCTGCCGCTGTATCGGAAGAGCGCGCCGTTCCCGTTCAATTTAAAGATCGGCTCGACCGGCTGGGCGCTCGCATGGACGCTCGTAATGCTGATAGCAATCGGCTTCGTCGGCCGCCTCGCGCGCAGACGGGTCAGGGTGTAGGAGGACAATATGAAGAGAAAAATTCTGGCGCTGCTTCTGGCGCTGATGCTGCTGGCGGGCGGCGCGCTCGCGGAGCTGGTCGAGGGGCAGCAGCCGAACTGGCTGGTCGCCAAAATCGGCGAGGGCTATTCCAAGGTCGGCGAGGTCAGCCAGCCGGAGGGCTTTGCGCGCCTCGAGGGCGTGACGCCGAACGGAACGGAGCCGGAAATCTATTTCGCGCCTGAGGACGCCGAAAGCCCGATTCGCTTCTTCTATTACACCACCGGCTATGGCGCGCCCGCGGAGCTGGCGGAATCGGCGCGCAGCACGTTCGCCGTGTATTACGATGATTGCACGACCTCCGAGCTGAAGAGCGCGCACATCGGCGAGAAGGATTGCACGTTCTTCCATTATACGTGCAGCTATCCCGATCGCGAGGGCGAAACCGCCTACGAGCAATCGCTGATCGGCTATTTCCCGATCACGGACGATTGCTTCGCCGCCTGCATCATCAGCCTCTATGCCGACGGCGCGGAGAGCTATGCCGCCGAGGAGGAGCTGATCGCCTATCTGGAGACGGCCGCCGCTGCGCTTACTTTTGAAGATTTTGTGACGGAATGATGTAGAAACGGCTTCGTTTTCCCCAATGAAGCCGCTGCAGACATTCGAAATGTCCGCGTGTGAAGACGATTATGTCTTTTGTGCGCGGACATTTTTGCGTTTTCCGGCGCTGGAAGCACAAAAATGTGTTTAATTGCGGGACAAGAGTCCGCGATTCACGCACATAGCAAATATTGTGAATGCGGTTCCTGCAAATAAAACGCACAATTCCGGAAAAAACAGCGGAATATGAATAATGCGAAACTTAACTTGCAATTCAGTGTGATGAAGTGTATAATTGCGCCATCAATTCAAAGGGGGAACGGGTTTATGAAGAAACTGATTGCGTTGGTCATCGTATTGGCGCTGGCGGCGCTTCCGTGCGCGGCGTTTGCGGAGACGATTAAAATCGGCGTATTTGAGCCGGCGAGCGGCGACAATGGCGCGGGCGGCCGGCAGGAGGTTCTGGGCATTCAGTATGCGAACAGCCTGGCGCCGACGGTTGAAATCGGCGGAACGACCTACGACGTCGAGCTGGTGATCGTGGACAATCAGTCGTCCACGGACAAGGCGGTTTCGGCGGCGACGGAGCTGGTTGGCGCGGGCGTGTCGATCGTGCTGGGCTCGTATGGCTCGGGCGTATCGATGGCGGGCGGCGACGTGTTCGCGGCGGCAGGCATTCCGGCGATCGGCTGCTCCTGCACGAATCCGAGCGTAACGCTCTTGTGCGATTACTATTTCCGCGTGTGCTTCCTCGATCCGTTCCAGGGCAAGGTCATGGCGAGCTTCGCGGCGGATCAGTACGCGGCCAAGAACGCCTACGTGCTGACGCAGCTGGGCGACGACTATTCCACCGGCCTCGGCTATTATTTCAAGGAAGCGTTTGAGGCGATGGGCGGCACGGTCACGGAGGAAACCTTCCCGGAGGGCAACAGCGATTTCTCCGCGTATCTGAACAATGCGGTCAACGCCGGCGCGGAGGTCATCTTCTGCCCCAGCTCCACGACTTCGGCTTCCCTGCTGATCAACCAGGCGGCCTCGATGAATCTGGCGATCCCGCTGCTGGCGGGCGATACCTGGGATTCCTCCGTTATCGCGGAAGCGGCGAAGGGCACGAACGTGGAGGTTTGCCTGTCCACCTTCCTGTGCGAAGGCGCGAGCGAGCAGGTGGATGCGTTCATCAAGGGTTTCCAGGAGTATCTGAATGCCGACAGCGAAAAGCTGACCAACAACGGCGGCAACGACGTGGTTTCGGCGGTTTCGGCGCTGGGCTACGACGCGTACATGGTTGCGATCGAGGCAATCAAGGGCGCGGATTCGGCGGACAGCGAGGCGATTCGCGAGGCGCTGAAGGCGGTTTCGTATGAAGGCGTGACCGGCGCGATCGTGTTCGACGAAAACGGTGACGCGGACAAGGATACCGCATACATCAAGGGCGTGGACAACGCGACGGGCGAGTTCACGTTCGTGAAGATGCAGACGGTTGCGGATCTGGAAAGCAAATAAACAAAAACCGGACGCGCGTTCCACCGCTGGAAACCCCGGCGGTGGAATGCGTTTGTGAAAAGGCATTGCCGCGAGAGGATTGATCGATATGTTAGCTAAGCTCATGCCCTATCTGCTCACCGGTATTTCGGTGGGCGGTCAATATGCGCTGATTGCGATTGGATACACGATGGTGTACGGCATTCTGCGCCTGATCAACTTTGCGCACGGCGATATCTTTACCGCGGCGGGCTTTTTCATGGTGTATCTGGCGGCGGCGCTGCCGCTGACGGTTTCGATTCCGCTGGTGATTGTGCTTACGGTGCTGCTGGGCTTTACGGTGGAGCGAATCGCATACAAGCCGCTGAGAAACGCGCCGCGCATGTCGGTGATGATTTCGGCGATCGGCGCGAGCTATCTGCTGCAGAACCTGATGTGGTATCTGACCAGCGGCCTGGCCAAGCAGTATCCGGCGCTTCCGTTCATCAGCAATTCCATTCAGGTGTTCGGCGCGTCCACGAAGGTGGTCACGGTGATTACGCCGGTGATCACGCTCGCGCTGGTGATCGCGCTGGTGATGCTGATCAACCACACGAAGACCGGCATGGCGATGCGCGCGGTTTCGAAGGATTTTGAAACGGCGAAGCTGATGGGCATCAAGATCAACCGCGTCATCAGCATGACGTTTGTGATCGGCTCGTTTCTGGCGGCGATCGGCTCGATGCTGTATTTCTCGAATTACACCACCGTTACGCCCACGATCGGCGCGATGCCGGGCCTGAAGGCGTTTGTCGCGGCGGTGTTTGGCGGCATCGGATCGATTCCGGGTGCGGTGATCGGCGCGTTTCTGATCGGCATTTGCGAAAGCCTGATCAAGATGATCGGTCTTACCGAATTCTCGGACGCGTTTACGTTCGCGCTGCTGATTGTGATTCTGATTTTCAAGCCCTGCGGTCTGTTTGGCGAAAAGACGACCGAGAAAGTGTAGGTGAGCGGGATGAAAAAAAGCGTAAAGCGGCTGATCAACCTGCTTCTGCTGCTGGGCGTGTATGTGGGCCTGTATTTCATTGAAAAGACGCAGGGCACCTCGAGCATGCTGGTCACGGTGCTGCGAAAGGGCACGGTTTATGCGCTGATTGCGGTTTCGATGAACATGCTCAATGGATTTACCGGGCTGTTTTCGCTCGGTCAGGCGGGCTTCATGCTCGTCGGCGCGTATGCTTATGCGATTCTGACGATTCCGGTCGCCAAGCGCGCGGCGGTGTATCAGCAGTTCGGCGGCGGCATTCTGCATTTCACCGCGCCGGTGCTGGTGGGCATTCTGGCCGGCGGCGCGGTCGCGGCGATCTTCGCATTCCTGATCGGCCTTCCGGTGCTCAGGCTTAAGAGCGACTACCTCGCGATCGCGACGCTCGGCTTTGCCGAAATCATTCGCGCGCTGGTGCAGTACAAGGGCCTGGGCGGACTTACGAACGGCTCGAACCTGCTGAAGACGTATCCGACGTTCGCGTCGATTCATTCCTCCAAAATCAACACCGATTCGGCGTTTCTCGCGAAGCTCTATGAGATTTATGCGGTGATGTTCCCGTATCTGATCTGCGGCGCGTGCATTCTCCTGATCGTGCTGATCCTGAATTCGACCTATGGCCGCGCGTTCAAGGCGATCCGCGACGACGAAATCGCCGCCGAAGCGATGGGCGTCAACCTGTTCCGGCATAAGCAGATCGCGTTCGTGACCTCGTCGTTCTTCGCGGGCGTCGGCGGCGCGCTGCTGGCGATGTTCCAGCAGTCGCTGCAGGCGAACGCGTTCAAATCGTCGATGACGTATGAAATTCTGCTGATCGTGGTCATCGGCGGTCTGGGTTCGATTTCGGGCTCGGTCATCGCGAGCTATCTGTTCATCGCGTGCAGCGAATGGTGGCTGCGGTTTTTGGACAGCGAGCAGACGCTGTTCGGCGTAAAGCTGCCGCTGATGCGATTGGGTTTCAGAATGGTGGTCTTCAGCGCCGTCATCATGGTGGTCGTGCTGTTCTTCCGCAGGGGCATCATGGGCGATAAGGAGCTGGATCTGGTGGGCATGATCACCGGCAAGAGAAGGGAGCGGACGCGGCCGTGAAAAACGTGCTTCATGTGGAAAACGTCACGATGCAGTTCGGCGGCGTGGTCGCCGTGAACAATCTCTCGATGGACGTAAACGAGGGCGAGATCGTGGCGCTGATCGGCCCGAACGGCGCGGGCAAAACCACCGCGTTCAACTGCATTACCGGCGTGTACGAGCCGACGAACGGCAAAATCGCGTTCATGGGCAAGGACATCGTGGTCAATCACCCGACGGGCAAAATGCGCAAGCTCTATGCCGGCGAAAACGGCGGCATGTACGATAAAGTCCTCGCGCAGACGCCGGACAAGATCACGCGCCTCGGCGTGGCGCGCACGTTCCAGAATATCCGCCTGTTCAAGACCCAGACGGTGTTTGAAAACGTGCTGATTGCGATGCACATGCTGAAAACCAGCAACCTGTTTACCGCGACGTTCCGCCTGAACCATGCCGAGGAAAAGCGCATGCGCGAAAAGGCGATGGAGCTTCTTCAGATCGTGGGCCTCGCGGACGCGAAGGACGAGCTGGCCACCAGCCTGCCCTATGGCAAGCAGCGGCATTTGGAAATCGCGCGCGCGCTGGCGACGCAGCCGAAGCTGCTCCTGCTGGACGAGCCGGCGGCGGGCATGAACCCGCAGGAAACCGAGGAGCTCAGCGCGTTCATCCGCAAAATCAAGGATCAGTTTTCGCTCACGGTATTCATGATCGAGCACCACATGAATCTGGTCATGGATATTTCGGATCGAATCTACGTTATCGATTTCGGCAAGCTGATTGCCGAGGGCACACCGGCCGAAATTCAGCGCAATCCCGCGGTCATCGCCGCGTATCTGGGGGTGGACGACGAATGAGCATGCTGGAAGTGACCGACCTGTGCGTCAACTACGGCGGCATCAAGGCGCTGAAGGGCATTTCGTTTTCGGTGGAAGAGGGCCAGATCTGCACGCTGATCGGCGCGAACGGCGCGGGCAAATCCACAGCGCTGCGCGCCATTTCCGGCCTGGTTCCGGTAAAATCCGGCTCGATTCGGTTTAAGGATCAGGAAATCGCCGGGCTGGACACGCAGAAGGTCGTCGAAAAGGGCGTCGTGCTCGTTCCGGAGGGCCGCCGCGTGTTCGACAATCTCACCGTGCTGGAAAATTTGAAAATCGGCGCGTATCTTCGGAAGGACTCCGCCGCAATCGCGCGCGATATCGATTATGTCTATTCGCTGTTCCCGCGCCTGAAGGAGCGGCATTGGCAATCCGCGGGCACGCTGTCCGGCGGCGAACAGCAAATGCTGGCCGTCGGCCGCGCAATGATGGCCCGGCCGAAGCTTTTGATGATGGACGAGCCGTCGCTCGGCCTCGCGCCGCTGATCGTGAAGGGCATTTTTGAAATCATCACGCGCCTGAGCCGCGAATCCGGCACCACGATCCTGCTGATCGAGCAGAACGCCGCCGCCGCATTGAAGGCCGCCGATTACGGCTACGTAATCGAAACCGGCGAAATCAAAATCGAAGGCGCAGGCGAACAGCTCCTGAACGACCCGCGCGTCCAGGAAGCGTATCTGGGAAAAGAAAAATAAAAACCGCCGCCCATGGTTCAAAAACCATGAGCGGCATTCCTTCACTCATCAGAAAACCCGATTGCCTTCCATATCTACGATGGTCAGATAGCCATTTTTGATCTTAAAGATGTGCCCGTCCGAGTAAGCCAGAGCATCGAATTCATATTCACAAGGAACAACGAGGCTACCGGTGGTGTCGATGTAGCCGTACTTTCCGTCTTTCTTAACGAGAGCAAGTCCCTCGCTGAAGGAGTCTGCATAATCCCACTCGCAGGGAATGACGAGCTTGCCGGTGGTGTCGATGAATCCCCATTTGTCGTCTTTCTTAACGCGAGCAAGTCCATCGCTGAAGGAGCGTGCAAGATCCCACTCGCAGGGAATGACGAGTTTGCCGGTGGTGTCGATGTAGCTGAACTTTCCGTTTTTCGCAACGCAAGCAAGTCCCTCACTAAAGGAGTCTGCACAAACCCACTCACAAGGAATGACGAGTTTGCCGGTGGTGTCGATGAATCCCCATTTGTCGTCTTTCTCAACGGGAGCAAGTCCATCGCTGAAGGAGAGTGCAAGATCCCACTCGCAGGGAATGACGAGTTTGCCGGTGGTGTCGATGTAACCATACTTTCCGTCTTTCTCAACGGGAGCAAGTCCATCGCTGAAGTACCATGCATCATCCCATTCACAGGGAACAACGAGCCTGCCGGTGGTGTCGATGAATCCCCATTTGTCGTCTTTCTCAACGCGAGCAAGTCCATCAGAGAAAGGCCAAGCATCGTCCCATTCACAGGGAATGACGAGCTTACCGGTAGAATCGATAAATCCCCATTTTCCGTTTTTCCCAACGCAAGCAAGTCCATCAGAGAAAGACCAAAGCCCGTCCCATTCACAGGGAATGACGAGTTTGCCGGTGGTGTCAATGCATCCCAATTTTCCGTCTTTTGCAACGCGAACCATTCCATTTCCACTCGAAGAAATTCTTGAATAAAAATGGGCTTGAATATCTTTAATTCTTTCTCTGCTGTCCTTGTAATCCCCAAGCTGCTGATAAAGCGCAATCGCCTTGTCGTATCGCCCGTATGAAGCGTATCCTTCGGCGAGCTGATAGGTGCAGCTCAGGGCTCTCTCCTGACTGTCCTTAAACAGCGGATTTTCATTATAGACTTCAATTGCGGATGCAAAATCATATTCGCTCTCCAGCTCTCTCGCCGTATAATAGGTAATCATCTGCGGGGAATCCTTGAACGCGCCCAGGGAGGTGAAGGTCTTCAGCGCCGTATCGTAATTGCCGCTTTCGGCTTCGTTCAGCGCTTTGGCGTACATCGTCATCTGCGACGCGTCCTCGTAGCTGCCGAGTTTCTCGAATTGCGCAGCGGCCTCGGCGTATTTGCCCTCGTCCAGCATTTTGCTCGCGGATTTGTACGCCTTTTCCTGACTGTCGCCGCACGCGACGAGCGTGAATGCCATCGCGATCAGCATCAGCAGCGCGAGGATTCTCTTCTTTTCCATGGTTTCTCTTCCTCTCCAAAGGGGCAGCGCCCCTGTTTTGATGCCATTATAGCATATGGATAACATTTACGCAATCAAAAAGCGGCGAATTCTTCGCCGCTAGGAGAGTTTTACGATTTGGAATACCGTGAGCACGCCGTTTTCCACCGTGAAGCGCACGTCCAGCCCGGCGAATTCCACGCCGAACGGCCGCGCGTCGCCGCGCCGATAGCCGGGCCGCGGGTCCTGCGCGAGCACGCCGCGCAGCGCTTCGCGCTTGCTTTCCGGAACCATGGCGAGCCATTCTTCCGGAATGACGACCTTAAGCGAATAGTCCTTGACCGCGCCCGCGAAGCCCTCCGTGGCCTCCGGATGGCTGTCCACGTTCGGGAGATACGGCTTGATATCGAGAATGGGCGTGCCGTTCATCAGATCCGCGCCCGCCACGAGCAGCGCCGGGCCGTCGGGCGAGGCTTCGTCGATTCCAATCAGCCGCACGCACGAAAGGCCGATCGGATTCGGGCGAAACGGCGATCGCGTGGCGAATACGCCCATGGAAACATTGCCGCCCAGCCGCGGCGGCCGCACCGTGGGCGACCAGTCCTCGCGCTCGGATTCGGAAAAGCGCCAGATCAGCCAGATGTGGCTGTAGCCCTCCAGCCCGCGAATGGCCGCGGGAACGCGATATTCCTTTTCAAACACGATTCGCCCCTCGAGCGCGTCGACCAGCCCGCTCTGCCGCGGAAGGCCGAATTTCGTGGGGAAATCGGTCTGGATGGTTGCAATCGTCTTCATGCGTCTTCGTTCAGAATCAGATCGAGCACGCGCTCGCAATCCGGAATGTCAAACAGCGCGTGGCGCGTCGCGTCCGGCATGGACAGGAATTCAAAGCCCGTGTTGTCCAGCAGATTGCGCGCGCCGGTCGGAACGATGTAAATCGTGCCCGCGCCGTGGCGGTCGAGCTCGGTAATGTGCGCGTCGTCCAGCTGATCGCCCTCGTAGACGAACAGTCGCTTGTCGCCGTCGTCGCGAATGAACAGGCGGCGCTGGTTCGTAAAGCCGTAAACCAGATCGGCCTTGACCTGGCGCTTGATCCAGAAGCGCAGGAAATAGCTGTAAATCGCAATCGCGCCGCCCAGCAGGAACAGCGCCAGCTGGCTCACGTGGCGCGGCCGAAAGCCCCAGGCGATGATGGAATACACCGTAAGCACGCCGTACAGCGTGCTCAGCGCCAGAAACAGGCCGCAGAGCGGCAGAAGCAGGCGATCGATGCGCGCGCATTCCCGGCTTTCCAGAGGACTGCCCGTCCAGATCAGCTCCTCGCCCTCGCGCAGATGGCGCCCGATTCCCGCGTTCCGTCCGGACATGCCGTTCCCTCCCCTGCAATTTCCTATACAAATTAATGATACACGGATCGAACGGATTTTGCAAGTTGCTTCAATAGTTTTTCGGTTTTTTGATACAGATGTGTAGAATTTTTGTCGCAATCTCGGCCGAAAGCAGACCGATTGCGGTTCCGGCGAGCACGTCCGTCGGGTAATGCACGCCCACATAGAGCCGCGACAGCGCAATTAAAATCGCGAGAATCAGCGCGCCCCAGCGCCAGCGGCTTTTCGTGTTCCGGAAAACGGCCCACGCGCCGGCGAACGAAGCGGTGGCATGGCCGGACGGGAACGAAAAATCGCGCGGGCGGCCCACCAGAATCGACAGCGCCTGCATCGCCTCGTAGGGGCGAATGCGCGCGACCCAGTTTTTCAGGATCAGATTCGTAATGACTGCGCCGATGGCAATGGAAATCGCGCAGGCCAGGCCGATTTTGCGCGTGCGCCGGAAGAGCAGCAGCGCGGCGGCCAGCAGAATCCAGAACGCGCCGGCGTTTCCCAGAGAAGTAATCGCGCGCATGATGGGATTGAGCCAGTCCGCGCGCAGGTGATTTTGAATCCAGATCAGGATCTGTCCGTCCATGTGCATCTCCCCCTTCCGCTATTTTACCCGATCTTAGCGCAAAGTGCAACCATAAAGCCGCACGGGAATGCTATAATCAGAACAGAATGGTGAAAAAAAGGGTGAATACAAATGAAATGGGAGCTGCATGCGCACTGCTGCGAAACCAGCCTCTGCGGCCATGTGCCGGCGGAGGAGCTCGTGAAAAGCTATTCCGGCGCGGGCTATACGGGCCTGGTGCTGACCGATCATTATAATGAAAAGACGCTCGACGCGCTGACCGGCACGCCGGAGGAAAAGGTGGAAAAATGGCTGCGCGGCTATGAAATTGCGCGAAAAACCGGCGAGGAATGCGGGCTTACCGTGCTGTTCGGGCTGGAAGCGCGTTTGCCGGTGAATGAAAACGACTATCTGATATTCGGCGCGACGCCCGCGCTGCTGCGCGAGCACCCGCTTCTGCATTTGCAAACGCTTCCGGAGCTGCACGCGCTGGTGAATTCCTGCGGCGCGATACTCGTTCAGGCGCACCCGTTCCGCGAGGTGTGCATGCCCGCGCCGGCGGAGGATCTCGACGGCGTGGAGGTATTCAACGGCCACCCGCGCCACGACAGCCGCAATCCGCTGGCGATGGAGTTTGCAATCGCGCATCCGCATCTGATTCGCACGTCCGGCAGCGATTATCATCGCACGCAGGACCTCGCGACCGGCGGAATTGAAACCGATCGCGCCATTCATACGCCGGCCGAGCTGGTTCAGTGCCTGAAGGACAACGCGTTTACGCGCATCGGAGGATGACGGCCATGAAGATGAATCTGCACACCCACACGCCGCGCTGCCACCATGCGATCGGCTCCGAGCGCGAATACATCGAGCGCGCGATCGCCGCGGGACTGGATACGCTGGGCTTTTCCGACCATGCGCCGATGCCGTTCGAGGGCGATTACTATTCCACCTATCGCATGGCGCTTTCGGACACGCGCGGCTATGTCGATACGCTTCTGCAGCTGCGCGAGGAATACCGGGGCAAAATCGATATTCTGATCGGCTTTGAGGCGGAGTATTATCCGGCGGTGTTCCCGCGCCTTCTCGAATTCATTTCGGAATACCCGATCGATTATCTGCTGCTCGGCCAGCACTTCCTCGGCAACGAGCAGAACGCGCCCTACGCCTGCCGCCGCACGAAGGACGAATCGTTCTTCACCGCCTATGTCGATCAGGTGTGCGAGGGCATTCGCACCGGCGCGTTTACGTATCTGGCGCATCCGGATCTGGTCTGCTTCGACGGCGACGACGCCACGTTCCGCCGCCACGCGCTGCGGCTGTGCGAATGCGCCGCGGAAACGGACACGCCGCTGGAGATCAACATGCTCGGCCTGTGGGATCATCGGCATTATCCGTCCGAGCGCTTCTTCAAGCTGGCCGGCGAGGTCGGCAACAAGGTCGTATTTGGCGTGGACGCGCATCAGCCGGAGCGCATCCTGGAGCCGGACGTGCTGAAAAGGGCGAATGACCTGGCCGAAAAATGCGGAATTGCGCCCCTCGAGCGCATTCCGTACCACAGCCCGAATCGTTAAACCAGAGGGGCCTTCCCGCGAAGGCTCCTTTTTTTGCGCAAAAAATCAGGAGAGCCCAAGGCTCTCCTGATTCGCAAACGCCTTATTCGGCGGCGACGTTCAGCGTGACCGGAACTCGGTTGGCGAACAGGTAAGTGCCGTCGTCGGCATAGATCGCGGTGGTCGCAATGGCCTCGTAGCTGCCGGGCTGCAGGGCCTTGTTCAGCTTGATTTCGCTCAGCGTCGCGCCGGGAGCGAGCGGCTCGGAGCGGAACAGCTCCGCGTCGTCCAGCGTCAGCGTCAGCACAACGGTGTTGCCGCTGATCGTGCTGTTGGCGTAATCCCACGTGCCGGTCACGCCGTCGGCGGCGATTGCAATGGCGTCCGTCGCGGAGGTGGAGGTGTGCGCCTCGCCGTCGCCCAGCTCGCGCTCGAGCAGATACGCTTCCAGCGCCGCAATCCGCTGATTCAGGGAATCGCGCGTGGCGTTCAGCTCGTCGGACAGCGCGGCGGTTTCGCTCTTCGCCTGATCCAGCGAATCGCGCAGCGCGCTCGCCTCGGCCTCGGAATCGGTCAGCTGCGTAGTCAGCGCGGCGTTTTTCTCTTCAGAATCGGTCAGCTGCGTAGTCAGCGCGGCGTTTTTCTCTTCGGAATCGGTCAGCTGTGTAGTCAGCGCGGCGTTTTTCTCTTCAGAATCGGTCAGCTGCGCGGCGAGAGCGGTATTCTCCGTCTGCGCGCCTGCAAGGCGATTTTCGAGATCGGAGGCCTGCGTCTGCGCCTGATTCAGGGAATCGCGCAACTCGCTCGCCTCGGCCTGAGAATCGGAGATCTGTGCGGTAAGACCGGTGTTCTCGGTCTGTGCATCGGTCAGCTGCGCGGTGAGAGCTGTGTTCTCGGTCTGCGCGGTCGCAAGGCGATTCTCAAGGTCGGAGGCCTGCGTCTGCGCCTGATTGAGCGCGTCGGTCAGCTCCGTGGCCTCGGTCTGCGCCTGCTTCAGTTGCGCTTCCATTTCAGAAGAACGGGTCTGCGCGTCGGTCAATTGTGCGCGCAGCGTTTCGAGCGTGCCGTCGGGATCGCCCTGCGTTTCCAGAGCGGAAATCTGCGCCTCCAGCGTGGCGATCTGCGCGTTGCCGGATTCCAGTTTTCCCTGCAGCGCATTCAAATCGGTCTGCGCGGTCGCGAGCTGAGCGCCCAGCTGATCCAGCGCGCCGCTTGCATCCGCGAGCAGCTGCTTCTGCGCCGCATACTGGGTGGCGGAGGTCGTCAGCGCGCTGTCCGCCTCGTCCAGCCGGGTCTGAATCGCTTTCAGCGCGGCGACCTTTTCGGAATCGGTCATATCGCCGTTCACGATCGCGTCCACATCGGCCCTGATCGCGGAAAGATCGATTTCGGGAAGCACGGCGCCCTCGGCGGAAGCGAGCTGCGCCTTGAGGGAATCGAGCTCCGTGGTCGCGGCGGGCGCGGCCGTAGCGGGGGCCTCCGTCGGCTTCGCGTCCAGTTGGGTCTGCAGCGTCTGAATCGTATCGGACGCTGCGGCCAGCTCCGCGATGGCCGCGTCGAGCTCCACCCTATGCGCGGTGAGATCGGCGTTTGCGCTGTCCAGATCGGCCTTCAGCGTTTCCGCTTCGGTCTTCAGTGCGTCCGCCTCGGTGGTTTTGTTTTCCAGATCGGCCTTCAGCGTTTCCGCTTCGGTCTTCAGTGCGTCCGCCTCGGTGGTTTTGTTTTCCAGATCGGCCTTCAGCGTTTCCGCTTCGGTCTTCAGCGCGTCGGCCTCGGTGGTTTTATTCTCCAGATCGCTCTTCAGCGCGTCCGCCTCGGAGCGCACGACGTCCAGCTCCGTCTGCAGCTTTTCGGCGGCGGATTGCTCCTCGAGCAGCTGCGCGCTTGCGCGGACGTAATTGGATTCGCTCTCGTCCCATTGATTCTTTACCAGAACCAGCCCGACGATCGCGGCGATGAGCAGCACGATCAATACGATCAGCCAAACTCTGTTCTTGCGGTCCATGCGAAAAGCCTCCTATTAACATATATATCGATTATACCATAATTTTCGGCGTCTGGATAGCCCCATAGCGGACAAATTTCGCCCTTCGGATCAAGAAAATGCGCTATGTCTCCGGCCACGGGCGCAGAAATTCCTCGTATCGCAGCGGCTCGATCGCGCCGTCGGTGGAATCGGTCAGCCGCGCGAGGAAGCCCGGCTCGTCGTCCGTGCGGAGCACGAGCGTGAACGTCACCACGTCGGTAAACTGCTTGTCCTCGATCAGAACCGGCTCGGATTTCAGGAAGAATTCGAATCGCCCGAGCATCGGATAGGGAAGCTCAATCAGGTATCGCGCCGTCGGGTAAACGCAGCCCACGCCGCAGGCGTTGATCGCCGCCGCCGCGCCCTGCGAATACGCGCGCACCAGTCCGCCCGCGCCGAGCAGCACGCCGCCGAAATACCGCGTGACCACCACCGCGCAGTTCGTAACGCCGCGCGCCTTCATGACCTCGATGATCGGCATGCCCGCCGTGCCGCCGGGCTCGCCGTCGTCCGAATAGCGCATTACGCCCATGTTCGGGCCGATGATGTAGGCATAGCAGTTGTGGCTCGCGTCCTTGTGGCGCGCGCGAATTTCGGCAAGAAAGCCGAGCGCCTCTTCCTCCGTCTCGCACGGGCAGCCGTAGCCGATGAACCGCGATTTGTGAATGATGAATTCGTCGTCTGCGCGCTGAATCAGCGTCTTATACGGCTTGAGCGGCATTTACTTGTCCTCCTTGCGCTCCGAAATCACCATTTCCAGATTCCGGCACACCGCCATCTCCAGCCCGTCCAGCTCGCGCAGATCCATGCCCCACAGCGCGCGATCGGCAAGACAAGCGTATGCGAGCGATTCGGCGGGCATGTCCGGCGACAGGCGCGAAAACGAGAGCAGCGCCTCCGGATCGTCGTGCAAAACGACCGCCTCGCCGCCGAGTTCCGTTCTGTAAGCGCCGTCCTCCCAGCGCGCGCCGGCATACATCAGAATCATCGCCGCCAGCGCGAGCGAGAGGTTTTCCGGCGCCTCGAACCGATCCTCGCAATAGGCCTTCATGATCGGCAGCACGCCCTCGCGGAAGCGCGCGAGCAGGCCGCTCGCCGCCTCGGGAATGCGATTCTCAATCAGCGGATTTTCCCATCGTTCGCAGCAGCGAATCACATATTCGGCCGCCTCTTCGCGCGGAATCGGCGCATAGGGGAGAATTTCATCGTAAATCGCGTGGCCCGCCAGCTCGCGCAGGGGCTTGTCGCGCATGCAGTCCGCGAGCGTGCGGTCGCCGTGCAGCGCGCCCAGCGCGGCAAATGCAAACAGTCCGCCGTCAAACAGCGCGCGCTTTTTCTGAATCGCGGGCGCGAGATCGTCGGTAAACGCGATATTTTCGCCCGCAAACGGAAGCTCGTCCGGCCGCGCCTGAATCGTCCAGCGCGCATACGGCTCGGCGATGTGAATCATCGAATCGCGATAATTCATCTTTTCGCACAGGCGGATCGCCTCTTCCGGAGTGCTCAGATACGCCATGCCCTCGAGCAGCGACGGAAGAATCGGGCAGGAATCCAGATAGCCCGTGCCCGCGCCCCACGAGGAGAAAATGGCGCTCAGCGCGTCGCGGCATTCCTCCACGCTCTGATTTACAACCAGGATTTTTACCGGCGCGCCGCCGCCTGCTTCGCGCTCCGCCAGAAAGCGCGCCGCGAGGGAATAGTCGATCGTCGCCGCGCCCGGATTTGCCGGGTCGGGCGCGAGCAGCAGGAAGGAAATGTCCGCCGTGCGCGCGAACGCGAGAAGCGCGGAATCGTCCGCCTCGGGGTCGAACAGCTTCACAAACGGCTGAATCACCTGCTCGACGCGCACCTCGCGGTCGTTCAGATCGCCGCGCGCGAACAGCGTGTACATCGAATCCTGCGCGCGGAGCTTTGCAATCGCGTCGCCCGCTGCGACCAGCGCGAGGCCCGCGTCCGCGCCCGCGCGGTTGGCGTCGTCGATCAGGCGATCGGCCGCGCCCAGCAGCGTTGGATTTGCGCCAAACTGCACGCCGACGATGCGGCTCGGCGTATTTTCCGGAATTTCATAGTCCGCCATGATGGCGCGCTTGAGCTGTTTCATCGATTTTTCCCCTTTAAATGGATTGCTGGTATCCAGTATACCACATTTTGCCGCGCGAATCAATTTTTGGGATTGCGCGGCAAATCAAAATATGGTAAAATAAAGTTACACAATGCGAGAAGGAGCGTTTATCATGCGAAAGGGCATTTGCGTTGCGGGAAACATGATCGTGGATATCCTCTACCCCACGGCGGGCTGGCCGAAGCAGGGGGAGCTGGTGCACATACTGGACGGCATCGCGCGGTCGACCGGCGGCGCGGTATGCAATGTGATTGTGGATCTGGCGAAGCTGGACCCCGCGCTTCCACTGTATGCGATGGGCCGAAACGGCGCGGACGCGGAGGGCGAGCTGATCCTCAGCCGCCTGCGCGAGCATGCAAACATCCGCCTGGACAATGTAAAATGCGAGGGCATTTCGGCGTTTACGGCCGTAATGAGCGATACGATTTCCAAGGAGCGCACGTTTTTTACCTATCTGGGCGCGAACGCGCATTTCGAGGAAGCGGACATCGATTGGGAAAGGCTGGACGCGGATATTCTGCACATCGGCTATATTCTGCTGCTGAACGCGCTGGATCAGCCGGACAGCGAGTATGGAACGAAGATGGCGCGCCTGCTGCACCACGCGCAGCAGCGGGGAATCAAAACCTCGATCGACGTGGTGAGCGAGGCGAGCGACCGCTTTGTCGCGCTGGTGCGCCCGGCGCTGAAATACACGGATTACTGCATCATCAATGAAATCGAGGCCCAGCAGACGACGGGCGTTCTGCTGCGCGACGCGTCCGGCGCGCTGAAGCGCGAAAATCTGCCGGAGGCGCTGAGGCAGATGAAGGCGCTCGGCGTATCGACGTGGGCGGTAATTCACGCGCCCGAGGGCGGCTTCGGCCTGAATGAGAAGGACGAATACTTTGAAATCGACAGTCTGCGTCTGCCGCAGGGCTTCATCAAGGGCACGGTCGGCGCGGGCGACGCGTTCTGCGCGGGCGTGCTGTACGGCGCGGAGATGAAATGGCCGCTCGATCAGTCGATTCGCCTGGGCGTTGCGGCGGCGGCGTGCTCGCTGTCCGAGCCGGGCGCCACCGAGGGCATGCGCAGCGCGGCGGACGCGATGCGCCTCTATCAGGAGCTGCGCTGATGCGAAAGCGGGCCTCCGATTCACACGATAGGAATCGGAGGCCCGCTTTTTTATTTCTTTTTCACGGCGCTCAGCAGGGCGCTGCGGATTTCGTCGTCCGGCTGGAGCACGCAGAGCTCGATCTTGCCCTCGTATTTATAGGCGACGGCCATTTGCGGAAGGCTCGCGCGCCGGAGCACGGCGCGATGCGTGCGCGCGCCCTTATAGCGGGGCAGGATTTCCTCCGGCGTGCCGACGGAAACGATTGTGCGCAGCGAAAAGCTGTCCACCTCGCGCATATAGCGGCCGTAGCGGAAGCTGAGATAGAGCATGCCGTTTGCCAGCTCGTATTCGTATTGCAGAATATAGCGGCGAAGCGCGACCAGCGCAATGCCCGCGCCGATCAGCCAGAACAGCGCCTTCGCGGCCCTTCCGCCGATATGCCGGGCCAGCAGGCTCATGGCCATGGAATCCAGAAGCAGCGCGGCGACCAGCGCGACCACCGCGCCGATTCCCGCGATTGCGCTAAGCGGCGGGTTCTTCAGTTGCTGCCGGTGCATACGTTCCCTCCGCGAGGCGCTCGAGCATATAGGTGACGACGTTGCGGCTGGTGGCGATATTCGTTCCGTTCGACGCGATCACCAGATAGGCGCCCTGGTTTTCGAAGATGCCGTTCTCGCGCAGCGCGTTGACTTTATCCAGCGACAGCGCGGCGATATAGGTATTCTCCTCGCCGGTATCCTCGTCCTTTTCGGTATAGTACCACGGCTCGAGGCCCAGATCCTCCAGCCAGCCCTCGTTCAGCCACTCGTCCAGCGGGTAGCAGCAGCCGTTTCCGGCCAGCGCCTCCAGCGCGTTTGCGTTGGTCAGGTAGACGTCGCCGTCGCCGAGCGCCATGCGCGCCATGAGCACATAGGCGCTTGCGTAATCCGTTTCGGGGTCGGTATACGGAATGGATTCGGCGTGCACGGTCAGCAGCGAATCGTCCATATCCTGGCCGTAGGTCAGCGCGTCGGCGCACAGGTCGTCCAGCAGGCTCGGCTGCGAATAGCCGTCCACCAGATACACCAGCACCTCCTGATCCGAGGGGATCTGCGGGCGGGTAGAAGTATACAGTATATCCGAAACAAAAATCATGATGATGGCGCCGACGAGATAGATCGGTGCGGTTTTGCGCAGGTGTTCCCGGATGCGCGCCCAGGTAAGGCCGGTCAGTGGCATGGTGTCCCTCCAATACTGCGTTCAGAAAAATTCACTACAATTGCACCCATTATAGCGCAGATTTCCCCAAAATACAAGAAACAAATTATGAACAGGGCGGGGCGGTGGAACCGCCTGTCAATTGCTGCCGCGCTTGGTCGTCCCAGAAATTGAGTCGGGAAGCGACTCAATTTCTTTCCTCGGTTCTTATCCCTACTTCTTCCCAATTTCCCGGTCGCAGCCAAGGCAGTGCCTTGACCCGCTTGCTGCCGCGCTTGGTCGCGGCGATTTTGAGTCGGGAGGCGACTCAAAATCTGGCATTGCTGGAAGTGGACGCATTGTTCCCAATTTTCCGGTCGCAGCGCCGCCGTGGTGGCGGCTTGCGCCCTTGGGGTTGTTGTGCTTGCGTGGGAAATTTTTGGCCTCTTTTAAGGCAAATTGAGCCGGGGTGCGGCTCAATTTACTCAGGTTTATTTTTGGAGAGGATTATCCCATTGGATATTGTGCGCGAATTCGTTGATGCTGGCGTTCAGCGTTTCGGCGGGTTGGCCGTTCAGCGTGACGCGCTCGATTTGGACGTTCGACACGGTATGCTGCGCGTCCAGCCCCTGAAAGGCGCTGACGGGCATGCTCATTCCCGGATCGGTCAGCACCTGAATATCGCGGAAGACGATATCGCGCATCGCCCCGTTTCGGTATTTGGCCTCCGAGGCAAACAGGCCCATATTGTAGATAAAGCAGCCCATCAGGATCGGCTGGCGGGTGGTCGCCGGCGCGTTCTCGTAGGCAATGCGCAGGTCGGACTGGTATTTTTCCGGCAGATGGTCGGCCTGATATTCGCAGCGGATATTTTCGAATCGCACGCCCGCGATGTCGGCATAATTGTGGTGCTGAATGTCCATATAGACCGCGCAGCCGTGAATCAGGTCGCAATCCTCGAAGGCGATATTGCGGTATCGCGGCGCGTTCGTCTCCGCGCCCAGCTCGAGCGCGCGGCCCCAGTCGCACCAGACGACGCAGTTCTTCACCAGAATGTTTTCGTTGTCGCGATCGTCCCAGCCCGCAATGCCCTTTACGACGATGCAGTCGTCGAAATTGCGGAAGAACGAATGCTGAATCAATACGTTCGAGCTGTTGAATACGTCGATTCCGTCGGAATTGTAGCGCCACATGCCGATCGTCTTGAAGCCGTCGACGAGCACGTTTTCGCATCCGGCGGGAATCAGCGAAAACGTGGCCGCGTCGCGCGCGATCACGCCGCGCACGGATACGTTTCTGCAACGGTAAAACCGGATATTGCCGTACAGCGCGCGCTTTTCCTGGCAGAGCTCGAGCAGCGTTTCGGGGTCCTGCGGAAGCGGCGCGTCGTAATCCAGCGGCAGCAGCTTGTCGCCGCCCGTGCGCTTTTCCCAGCTGCCGTCGATGATTCCATATCCGGCGATGCAGATATCCTCCGCGCCCGCGGCGAGAAACGCGCCGTAAACCACCGCGCCGGAATCGATATAAACGCGGTCGTGGCTCTTCAGGCGAATCACGCCCGCATGGTGAACGCCGGGGCCGAAATACAGCACGTCCGGATCTCCGGGCGCGAAGCCGAAATCGGCGGGAGGATTGGCGAACAGGTGAATGGCCGGCTGGCCGTCCGGCTCGACGGTATACTGTCCCGGGCCGGGCAGCGCAAGCAGAATCGCGTCCCCTTCGCAGCGGGCGCGGATGTTACGGGAAAGCGGCCGCACGGCGCATTTTTCCGCGCGCAGCGCAATGCGCACCTCGACCGGCCCGTCGGTTTCAAACGACAGGAAGAACGCCTCCTCCGTCTGATCGATCGGGCGCTGGCGGCCGGGCCACGGCGTGTTGTAGGGAACCTTCGATACGCGGGCGCGATAGGCGTCTGCGGCGCGGGAATTGAGCGTTACGGAAAGTTTAGCCCGTTCGGCCTCGGGCGCGCGAACGATTTTCAGCATGGCGTTGGCCTCCTTTTGCATGTATTGTACCGCGAACGCGCGGAAAATGTCAATCCCGGGCGCTGCATATTGTCCGTCCGCGCGGGAACAATAGCATTCAAGGGGGGATGAACCATGAATCAGACGAGAAAGCTGCTTCAGAGCATCGTGGAAAACGCGCGCACGGGCGCGGACGCGTGCGATCAGATGCTCGCGTGCGCCAAGGACGTGGATTTGCGCAGCGAGCTGATGAACGAGCGCGATATTTATCAGAACTTCACCCGCGACGCCGAGAGCGCGCTGTTTGATTCCGGTGCGCAGCCGCATGCGACGAATCCGATGTCGCGCGCGGGCATGTGGATCGGCATCAAGACGAACACGCTCGCGGACGATTCCGCCGCGCATCTGGCGGAGATCCTGATTCAGGGCGCGACCATGGGCGTAATTGCCCTCACGCGCGACCGCAACGACCTGCCCGACGCGTCGCCCGAGGCGCACGACATGGCCGCAAACCTGATTACGGCGCAGCAGGACGCGATCGAGCGCCTGAAAAAGCATCTGGTGAGCGTCCCGGCAGGCAAAAAATGAAAAATCGAGCCGGCTTCCATTGCGGAACCGGCTCGAGACAGACCATCAAAACCCAGGAGAGCTCGAGAGGGCCGAAGCCCTCTCGAACTAAAAATCGAGCTCAGCGACATGCGCGGTGAGCGCGGGGCTATTTTATCGGAGGAAAATCCCATTTTCCGGAGAGAAAATAGCTACCTTACAAGTTTTGCGGCCGGAGTCTGAAAGACTCAAGCAAAACTTGCAGAGGGGGGTGGCAGTGGCGGGGGAGCTTGCTCCCCCGTCCACCAGCTTGTCAAAAATTTATTTTTGACAAGCTGAATCGAGCCGGTTTCCATTGCGGAACCGGCTCGATGGTTTACTGATTGAGCAGCTCTTCGATTTCTTCGGGGGTGTAGCCGTGCTTTGCCCAGTTGCGGCGCGCGATTTCGATCAGCTCCGGCGTGAATTTGCGTTTGGCCAGCATTTCCTCCGGCATCAGCTCGCTGTTTTCCACGTCCGGGAACGGGCAGAGGCGATCGCGCAGCAGCTCCTGCTGCACCTTTTCATCGCGGATATCCGGAATATCGATGAATCTGCCGCCCTCGTGCGCGCTTCTCCACGCGAGAATGCCCACGTTCGACATCGTGATTCCGCGACAGGCGTTCAGATACGGCGGAACGCCCGTGCGAATGGCCTCGGCGAATTTGAGCTCGACGAAGAAATCGCCGCCGCCGTGGCCGGTCTTGTTCGCTTCCTCCGCGTGCTCCACCCAGCGCGGGAAGTATTTCACTTCCTCCTGCTGGCCGGGCTTCAAATCCCACGGCTCGTGCCATACGCGCACCTCTTCGGGGCCGAAATAGCCGTGGCCGCGCACGGTTTCCATCGCGCCGCAGGTTCCATGGAAGCTGTAGCCGCAATCGTGGCCGGCAAAATCGCCGTAAATGCGGAAGATCGCGCCGTTATCCATTCTCACCAGCATGATGAAGCCCGCCTCGCGCTTGTCGGTCGAGCCGCTGCGCGCCGGAACCAGCGAGCACGACACCGCGACCGGCTCCGTTCCGGTCACGTACATCAGCGGCGCGAGCGCGTGCGTGTTGTAATACGTCGCGGGCAGCCAGTTGCGCCAGTGCCTGCGGCCGGGCGAATACCACATGCGCGAATCCATGTCCATCGGGTGATTGTACTGGCCCTCGGCATAGCGGATTTCGCCGATTTCGCCCGCGTCGTACAGGCGCTTGAATTCCTGATTGAAGCGCGTGTAGCAGTAGTTCTCCGCCAGCATATAGCAAAGCCCGCTCTCCTCCGCCGCGCGATACAGCTCCACGCCCTCCGCGAGCGTCACGTTCGTGCTGGTTTCGGAAAGCACATGCTTGCCGGCCTTCAGCGCGCGCTTGGCGAAGTGCGCGTGCATATGGAACGGCGCGGCGATCACCACTGCGTCGAAATCCTGATGGATGAATTCCTCGAAATCGACATAGCCGGGCACGTGCAGCTCATTGCAGACCTCGTCCAGACGGTGCTTGAAGTTGTCGCAGATCGCAACCAGCTTCATGCCGGAAGCCTCGGCGGTTTCGGCGAAGGATTTTCCACGGAACGCACCCAGCACGCCTACGCGAATTTCGCCCTCGGGGATGGTTTTGTTCATGCCGTGTTTTCACCTTCCTTAAAAAAGATTGAAGCCGTCTGCACAATATTATACGCCGAGTCCGGAGACGCTGTCAACAGATTCGGCGGTTTGCGTTATAAATATAAATCGCTCAGGCAATCGATGATTTCCTGGGAATGATCCTCGTCCATGAAGCCGTGCCATGCGGCGGCGAGCGGGCGGCTCGCGTGAATGAGCAGGCCCTGGCCGTGCATGCCGCCCTTCATGCGCCATTCGGGCCGATCGGGATTCGCGCTCGCGGCGCGGGGATGCAATTCGTATTCGCGGGCATAGGCGCGCTCGATCCATTCCTCGGAAAGATAGCGCCGCCCCTCGTAAACGCCGCGGCCGGCATAGATCGCGCCGAGCTTGACCATATCGTCCGCGCGCAGATACAGCCCCGTCGCGCCGATCGGATGGCCGAGCGGGCAGCGGCTCCAGGCGTATTCGCGGAATCGCGCGGGCCGGAACAGCCGCTCGTTCAGAAACGCCTCCACATCCTGTCCGGATACGCGCTCCACGAGCCGCGAAAGCAGATAGAATGCCGCGTCCGAATAATGCCGCTCCTCGCCGGGCTGCAGCGCGAGCGGGTGCGAAAGCAACAATTGCAGGTAATCGTCGGTCGGATAGGCGTTCACGTCCTCGGCGTCGATGTCCAGAAAGCCCTCGTCAAAGCCGATTCGGTGGGTGAGCGCGTGGTCGATCGTGACGCGCGCCCATTTTTCGTCCATTCCCGGAACGCGGCCGAAATACTTTAAAATCGGCTCGGCCGGATCGAGTCGGCGATCGTCGAACAGCATGCCGACGGCGGTCATGACGAACGCCTTGGCGACGGAATAGCTGTCGTTGCAATTGTTCGAGGGCTGAAGGCGATCGTAAATCGCGCCCTCGGGCGACCAGACGGCGAAATCATAGAGATTGAGATGGAGCGCGCGCACGGCGCCCAGCGGATTGTGCATGGAAAATCCCTCCTGTCGGAATTATTATAGAAGGGAAAGGTTTCGCCGTCAAGCCCCTTCCCTTTTGCCGCGTTCCCGGTTATAATGAATGCAGGAGGGGAGAATATGGAAAACATTACGATTGCAAGCCGCGCCGACGGCCTGCCGCTTTCGGTTTCGGTGCTGCGGCCGGAGGGCGACGTGCGCGCGCTGGTGCAGCTTTCCCACGGCATGGCGGAGCACAAGGAGCGGTATTTCCCGCTGATGCAGTATCTGGCGGACGCGGGCTTTGCCTGCATGATCAACGATCATCGCGGCCATGGCGCGAGCGTAAGGAGCGCGGACGATCTGGGATATTTCTACAAAAACGGCGATACGGCGCTGGTGGACGATCTGCATCAGCTGAACGCGTGGTTCCGCGCGCAGTATCCGGGGAAAAAGCTGATTCTGGTGGGCCACAGCATGGGCTCGTTCGCCGCGCGCGCGTTCGCCGCGAAATATGGCGGCGAGATCGACGGCCTGATTTTAAGCGGCAGTCCCGGCTATAACGCCGCCGCGCCCGTCGCATTGGCGCTGATCGGCCTGATCGGCGCGTTTAAGGGCGAACACGCGCACAGCCGCTTTCTGGACGGCCTTTTAAACGGCGGCTTCAGCAAAAATTTCCCGGGCGATTCGCCGTTTCTGTGGCTGAGCGCGAACCGCGAAAACGTGGCCGCCTACGACGCCGACCCGCTCTGCGGCTTTCCGTTTACGGTAAACGGCTACCGCGCGCTGGTGAAGCTGATGCGCGCGGCCTACGATCGAAAGAAACCGATTCGCGCGGAGCTGCCGGTGTGGTTCATGTCCGGGTCGGACGATCCCTGCGCGCCGGACGAGGCGGGCTTCCGCGCGGCGATTCAGAATTTCCGCGATCGCGGCAGCCGAACGGCGGATGGAAAAATGTATCCCGGTCTGCGCCATGAAATCTTCAATGAAGGCGCGCCCGAGGTTTGGAGCGATTTGCGGGAAAGGCTGATTGCCTGGACGAAATAAGGCGGCGCAACCGCCGATCCGGCTCTGAATAAGCGACGCCGCCGGGCACATGCCCGGCGGCGCTGGTTTGCGAAATAATACGGAAGCGCTCGCGGGCGGTCTGCGCGTTTCCGCAGTCCCGCGGCTCTTTGTGGTTATTTTGCCGGCGGCTCATACACCAGAAGCTCGTCGATTCTGCAGCCCAGTACATAGCAGACCCGCGCCAGTACGTCCAGATCGATGCGCTCCACCTCGCCGCCATACCATTTGTCAATCACTTCAAAGCGCGTATTGACGCTGCGTGCCAGCGCCCCGCGTGTGATCCCGCGAGCATCCATCATCTCGTTGAGCCGCAGGCGAATGCGCCCGTAGTCCAGCAGCATGACGATGCCCGGATCTCTTTGCATAGAATCACCTCCTGTTCAATACTATTTCCATAAATACAAATTGACAATCCTCATGAATGCCGATACAATGAAAATGGAGATATTTATATAGTATCTATGGAGATAGTAATGATGCAAACCGAAAACCCGGTGTGCGCGCTGTTCGGCCACAGGCATGTGGAATCGGGCCTCGGCGCGATTCTGGACAGGGCGATTGAGCATATGATCGTCGATCGCGGCGTGCGGACGTTTCTGGTGGGCGGTCAGGGCGAATTCGACCGCATGGCGATCGCCGCGCTCGTGCGAATGAAGGCGAAATATCCGTTTCTGGACGCGGCGGAGGTGCTGGCGTATCCGCCGCGCGGCGGCGAGCATCCGCTGCCCACGATTTACCCGGAGGGGCTGGAGCGCGTGCCGAAAAGGCTGTGCTATCTGCGCCGGAACGACTGGATGGCGCGGCGCGCGGACGTGGTGCTGGCATATGTTCGCGCGCGCGGCGGCGCGGCGAAGGGCGTGGAGACTGCGCGGCGACTTGGCAAGGAAATTCAATATTTAATCCAATAGGCCGTGCGCTGCGGGCGAAATGGGTGTATACTGGATGCGAATGGAGGGAGAGCCTTATGACGATTGCGGAAATTGCAATGCGGATGATCGCCTATCCGGGCGCAACGCGGCACGATATCAATCACCTGCTGAAGGTGCACGCGTTTGCAAAGCTGATTGCGGAACGGGAAAACGTGGGCGCGGACGCGCTGCGCACGATCGAGGCGGCGGCGCTGATGCACGATATCGCGATTCCGCTCTGCCGCGAGAAATACGGAAGCACCGCCGGAAAGCTGCAGGAGCGCGAGGGCATGGAGCTGGTGCGGGACTTTTTCCGCGGAACAGACGCGGAGGACGCGCTGATCGGCCGGGTGACGTATCTGGTGGGTCATCATCACACGCTGACCGACATCGACGGAATCGATTATCAGATTCTGATTGAGGCGGATTATCTGGTGAATGCCGATGAGGGCGGCTACGGAAAGGAAAACGTCCAGAACATGCTGGAGCGCGTGTTCCGGACGAAAACGGGCAAAGAGCTTCTGAAAAGGATGTATCTGGAATAAAGTGGATGGGGATTCCCCCATCCGCTTTTCGCTTTAGCCCACCAGTTTCTTCAGGTATTCCAGGCTGATTTCGAGGGCGGGGAGGTTTTCCTCCAGACCTTCGAATTCCACCGAGACGGTGCCGTCGTAGCCGGCGTTTTTCAGCATCTGAACGCACTGCGCGACGGGAATGACGCCGTTTCCGACGATCGTTCCGCGCACGTAGTTGCCGCCGCGCGACTGGAACCAGCCCCTTCCGGGATTCGGCTCCGTGCCCTTCTTCCAGAGGAAGTCCTTGATGTGCGCGTGAACGGCGTACGGCGCGGCGGTGCCGAGCGCGTGAATGCTGTCCTCGTCCGCGCAGATGAAATTGCCGATGTCCACCAGCCAGCCGTAGTTCGGGTGGTTCACCGTGCGGATCAGCGTTTCAACGCGGTTGCTGTCCTGAATGAACGTGCCGTGGTTCTCCGTGCAGGTGATTACGCCGTTTTCGGCGGCGTATTCGGTGATTTCGCGAATGCGCGGCGCGGTTTCGGCCACGGCGTCCTGCCAGGTATAGCGCATGCCCTTCTTCGGACCCCAGCAGCAGTCATGGCGCATTACGGGCGCGCCGAGCGCGCGGGCCACGTCCACGCAGCCCTTCAGGCGCGCAATTTCTGCCTTCGGATCGTCCGCGAGCAGATTTGCGCCCACGGTGTAGGCCGCGATGGTCAGATTCCGCTTTGCGGCGTGCTCGGCGATTTCCTTCGCCGCGTCCAGCGCGGGCCGGCCGGAGATTTCGGGCAGCAGATCGATGAATTCAATCGCATCATAGCCCATTTCGGCGGCCAGATCGCAGATTTTCAGATAATTGCAGCCGACTTCCTGCATGTAATGGGAAAAGCTGTAGCTGCTTACGCCGATTTTCATGTTTTTCCTCCCTTAATTCAGCACGACCTCGTGGCCGGTGCGCGCGGATTCGTAGATCGCGTCCAGAATCTTCATCATCGCCACGCCGTCCTCCGCCGGATTGCGGCAGGGCTCGCCGGTCTGCACGCAGTGCACGAAATGGTTGACCTCGTTGGCAAACAGGCCGGAGAAGCTCAGCGCCGTCGGGATCGCGAGCTTTACGTCGGTCATATAGCCGTCCATTTCGCCGTAATAGGTCAGCTCCGGATCCAGCTTGATGCCGCCGTGGGTGCCGAACATTTCGATCGTGCCGGTATCGTGGGCGATATTCAGGCTGAAGCTCGCCTCCACCTGCAGCACCGCGCCGTTTTCATAGCGCACCATCGCGGTCGCCATGTCCTCGACGTTGAAGACGTCCTGCTGGCCCTCGGTGCGGCTCGCGGACTGATAGCCGGCCTGCGCCTTGATCTCGTGGCGGTCGCCGAGCTTGTGGAAGGTCGCGCCGTAAATCGAAACGGGCTTGGGATTGCCCATCAGATAGCGCGTCAGGTCGATTACGTGAACGCCCAGATCGATCAGCGGGCCGCCGCCGGAGCGGGCCTTGTCGCCGAACCAGCCGCCCGGGCAGCCGCGGCGGCGCAGATAGGTGGCCTTCGCATAATAGATATCGCCCAGGCGATCGTGCTCGATCAGATCCTTGACGATTTTGCAGTCGTTGCCGAAGCGGCGCACGAAGCCGATCATCAGCAGGCGATTGTTCTTCTTCGCCGCCTCGAGCATCTTTTCGGCCTCCTGCGCGTTCATCGCCATCGGCTTTTCGCACAGCACGTGCTTTCCGGCGTTCAGCGCGGCGATCGTGCATTCCGCGTGCGCGGCGTTCCAGGTGCATACGGAAACCGCGTCGATCTCGGGCAGCTCGGAAAGCATCTTGTCCTTATCGGTATACAGGCGGGAGACGTGGTATTTCTCCGCCTTGTCCTGCAGGTTCTTTTCGTTGATGTCGCACAGCGCGTAGATTTCCACGTCCGGGTTCGCCTGATAGGAATCCAGATGATTGTGCGAGATATTGCCGCAGCCGATCACGGCCACCTTAATCTTCTTGCCCATTGTATTCTCCTCTTATCCGATGATGTTCTTCAAAAAGTCCACGGCGGTCGCGATATCGCGGCCGGGGTTTTCGCCGACTTCGCGCTCGATGGTCAAAAATCCGCGATAGCCGACCTCTTCCAGCGCGGCGAGATACTCCTTAAACGGCACGTCGCCCTCGCCGAGCGGCAGCTCGATAAAGCTCGGGCTCTCGACCAGCTCGGGGCTCTTCGGGCGCACGCCGTAGACGATTTCGGGATCGAGCTCATAGAGCATTCTGCCGTCCTTGGCATGGGTGTGAACGATGTAATCCTTCAAAGTATGCGCCGCCTCGACCGGATTGTCGCCGGAAACCATTACCAGATTCGCCGGATCGAGATTGACCGCCACGCCGCGGGAATGCAGGCCGTCCAGGAAGCCCTTCAGAACCTTCGCCGGCTCCGGGCCGGTTTCAATCGCGAAGTGCGCGCCAAGGCTGTCGGCATAGGCGGCGAGCGTTCCGCACGCATCCTGCATGATCTTGTAGCGCGGGTGATTCGGGTCCGGCGGAACCACGCCGATATGGGTGGTTACGATATTCGTTTCCATCTCGAGCGCGATTTCCATGATGCGCTTGGATTCCTCGATCAATTCGGGATTCAACTCCGGATTGCCGAAGCCCTTGCCGAGATCGCCGCAGATCGCGGAGAACACCAGGCCGCTGTCCTTGACGAGATGCAGAAAATCGCGCCGGCCGGCCGCGTCCATTTCAGTGCGGCACATTTTGCCGTGGCGCGCGTAGACCTGCAGGCCCTTCGCGCCGAGCGCCGCCGCTGCGGGCACCGCCTGCTCGATCGGGAGACGGAAGGATTCCAGAATAACGCCGATGGGGAACTGATACATAAAAGCAAACACCTCCGGTCAATTGATAAAAAAGCTTAATCCCATTATACGTTGTTTTGGCTTCCGCGTAAAGACGGAAATTTCCGCTTTTTCATGGAAAAAAGGACGTTTTTTTCACAGCGCTCTTCTCCAGTCGCCGGTAAACGCGATTTCCGCCGGGCCGCGCAGCGCGAGCCGTCCGTCCTCGCGCCAGCGAATCTGCAGCTTGCCGCCGGGCAGGCGCACCGTCGCCTCGCGCTCCGCCAGCCCCAGCTCCGCCGCCGCGACCAGCGCCGCGCACGCGCCCGAGCCGCAGGCGAGCGTTTCGCCGTCGCCGCGCTCCCATACGCGCACGTCGATTCCCCCATCTGCAATGCGACAGAATTCGATATTCGCGCGCCGGGGGAAAATCGGGTGCTTTTCCAGCAGCGCGCCCAGGCGATAGAACTCTTCGTCCTCGGGATAGAGATCGAACGTCACCGCGTGCGGATTGCCCATGGACACGCAGAAGAAATTGAGCTTTTTGCCGCCCAACTCGATTTCGATGCGGTTGCTCGGCGCGTCCACGGGAATTTCGCGCGGCTTCAGCCGCGGCGCGCCCATGTCCACCGAAATCAGGCCGCCCTCGATGCGCGCGATGGCCACGCCCGCCAGCGTGTCGATGCGCATTTCGTCCGATTTGGCAATGCCGGTATCGCGCATGAATTTCGCCGTGCAGCGCAGGCCGTTTCCGCAGGTTTCCGCCTCTGTGCCGTCGGCGTTGAAGATGCGCATGCGCGCGTCCGCGCGCGGCGACGGCGTGATCCAGATCAGCCCGTCGGCCCCAACGCCGAAATGCCGGTCGCACATGCGCTTCGCGAGCGAGCATACGTCGCCCAGATCCACATAGGCGAACCCGTCGATTACGATAAAATCATTTCCAAGCCCCTGCATTTTGGTAAATCGCATGGATATTCACCTCCCTGAACGCGGTGTATCGCGTTCGCGCCTATTATATCAAATCGCGCGGGATTTGGCAATTTCCGCGTACGAAAAGCCGACATTTCGGCGGCGAAAAAGCGGTTTTCGGGGAATGCATATTGTGCTTCCGCGGGAAATGGTATATACTGTAAGCAAAGAATAAGAAATGGAGGAAACCCCATGAAGAAACTCACCAAGCTGCTGGCGATCGCGCTTTCGCTGCTGCTGGCCTGTCTGCCGTGCGCGCTGGCCGAGGAGAATTCGACCTACTATTCGCTCTCGCTGCTCGATCCGGTTTATCTGGTCGACGACGAGACGGTTCTGGATCTCACGGGCTTTAACGTCGATCTCGTTGCGGCGCTGTCCGACGGCGCGGAGCAGATGCTCGGTCTGGAGCTCTATTCCGGCGAGAATTACGATTACATCACCGGCCTTCAGCTGCAGACCGGCGAAGAGGGCCTCGTGGCGTTTCTGGACGGCATGAGCAACAGCTATCGCGTGGCCTATTCCGATATCGCGCAGCTCATCAATGCGTCCGGCGCGCTGGACGAGATGAACATGACCGGGACGGTCTCCGAGCTGATGGGCGCGTTGGGCGCGTCGCTTGCGCAGCTCGCGCTGCGGACCACGCTGCAGGGCGCGGTTGAGAGCTTCAAGGATCAGCTGACGATGCTGGACGTTGATCCGCGCTGGATTCCCGTTTACGCCGCGGAGGGCCAGATCGTTCTGGACGAGAACGGCCAGTGCGTGATTCCGTTTGAGCTGAGCGAGGAAGCGGCGACGGAGCTGCTGAATCAGCTTGCGGCGGTGAGCACCGATTTCCCGTTCGAGGGGCTGACGGCGGCCGGCACGCTCACGGTATACGGCGAGGATCCGGCCAATATTCAGAAATACGATCTGGACTGCGCGGGCACGCTCACGGTGGAGGGCGAGACCGGCACGTATGCGATTGCCGGCAATGCGAGCGCGGACGATCTGAATCTGGAGCTGACGATCGCGGGCCCGGACGCGGAAGCGGACGACGTGCTTTCGCTGGTGATCGCGAGCGGCGAGCCGGAGGGCAGCGTCGTGAGCAGCTATTCGGTCAATCTTCTTGAGGGCAGCGACGTGCTGGCGACGGTATGGATTGAGAATGTCGAGGAAGACGGCAGCTGGACCAATCTGTATTATGCCAACGATGTGGACGAGAAGGTCACGATCAGCGTTGCGCGCGATTATCAGCCGGACTTCGGCCACAGCTGGGGCTTCCTTGCGGAGACCTATTCGGGCGAGGCGGACGCGCCCGAGGATTATTCCTGCGTATATTTCAGCTATGCGGGCGACGACATGGTGGATGAATCCGGCGAGCCCTACATCAGCGGTCAGCTTGCATTCGGCGTAGAGGAAGCCGGTCAGACGCAGGACATCACGCTGCGCGTGATTCTCAGCGCGATCGATGTGGACAAGGCGGAATGGACGCTCGATTACGATTCCGCGGTGGACGCGATGACGATGGACAACTCCGATCTCGAGTCCGCGGCGATGGGGGCGGTCGGCGTACTGGGCGAAGTAGCCGCGACCCTTCAGGAAGAATACCCCGAAGCCTTTACTTCTCTCGGCAGTGCCGAGTGACAATTGCTGCCGCGCTTGGTCGCATCGGAATTGAGTCGGGAAGCGACTCAATTCCTTTCGCCCGGGTTAGCGATAGCCGGTTCCCAATTTACCGCTCGCTGCGCCGCCGTGGTGGCGGCTTGCGCGCTGGGTTTTATGTTGTTCCAATTCGGTTCAGCAGGGGCCGTTTGGCCCAAAGAAAAACGCATTGTCATTGCGACAGTGCGTTTTTTTCGTACCACGAAAGGGTAAACAAATTGCGCCGCTTCCCGGCGCAATTTGTGGGGCAATGGGTACAACCGTTTCCTTCGCACAACCCAGATTTTGAGTCGCTTCCCGACTCAAAATCGTCGCGATCAAGCGCGGCAGCAATTGACAGGCGGCTCTGCCGCCCCCGACTCAAAATCGTGTGATCAAGCGCGGCAGCAATCGACAGGCGGCTCTGCCGCCCGGTAGTAGATGAAAAGAGGAATAGAAGACCAGCCGTGGCAGAGACTGCCGGCGCGGTGGAAATCTTCAGCGCCCAGCGCGGTCTCCCATACGGAGGTTGCGCCGGAGAACGCCATCGCGCCCCATTGCCGCGCAATGTCGTCGAGAACCAGCGGAAGATAGCGATCGGAGGGCTCCAGCAGCGCCTGATATTTCACGAGCGCGTTCGTGAGCGTTACTGGAATCATGTCGGTATTGCGCGCGAGGCGCTCGCGAAGATGCTCCGCGCGCTCGGTTGAACAGGCCCCCGCGAGCAGCGCCAGCGCCTGCGTGAGCTCCGCGAGCGGCGCATCCGGAGCGCAGTAGAGCAGATATCCGTCCCGCTCGGGCGACCAGAAGCATTCCATCGCCCGCCGCGCCGATTCGAGCCGCGATGCATATTCGCGCGCATCCAGACCGCGCTTTTCGCATAAACGGCACATCGCCTCCAAAGCCAGCGCGTACCACGCCGTGAGCGGCGCTTCCGCGCGCGCGTCGGAATCCGCCGCGCCGATGCGCCCCTCCAGACCCGGCTGCCATTCATAGAAATTCCAGTATTGCGCCTCCGGGAACCGGCATGCGCAGCCGTTTGCATCCAGGCGCGGCGCAAATGCCGCGAGAATCCGCTCGGCCGTCGCAAACAGCTCGTCGTCGACCGGCTCGCCGGTGTAGAAGGTGTATTCCCATAGATCGATTATGTAAACCAGACTGAAGCACGGAATCGTGATCGGCGCTTTCGCCGGCGCGCAGATCTCGAGCAGCCCGTCCGCGCGCTGCCCGCCTGCGAGCAGCTTCAGCGCGCCCAGCGGCAGCTTTTTTTCGCCGAATACGAGATATCCGCACAGCATTTGCACGCGGCCGTCCATCGCGTAGAGCGCCTGCTCGCGCCAGGGACAGTCCTCGTAGTGGTCGTGCGCGCAGAGCTTCAGGGTGTTTACACATAGCTCGTAAATCCGCCGGTGCAGCGCGTCCGGAATGCAGAGCTCCTTCGCCGGCGCAAACGGATATTCCACCGGCATCAGACCGGCGCGGTGAATCCGAATCCGCCGCGCGCAGGCGTGCAGCTCCAGATACCGGCAGCCCCAGCGCCGGAAATAATGCGTGTATTCGCTGCGGCCCTTCGGAAGCCGAACCGTCGCGCAGAAGCCGCGGCCGTCGAGATCCGCGCGCACGCGCAGATCGTCCAGATGCTCGCCGAAGCCGATTAAAAGCTCCGTTTCGCATTCGCATTCGATCTCCAAATGCAGATATCCCGCCGTTTCCGCGCCGAGATCATAGATGAAATAGCCGCCGTCGCCGCCGTCCGCGACCATCCACCCGTCCGATTCCATTTCCTCGATGAATCGCATCGACAGCGCGTGCCGCCGCAGGCGCTGCGCCGGGCGCAGGTTTTCGCCCTCGCAATCCAGCCATACGCCCTGCGCGTGCAAACGCCCCTCGCGGAACGCGCCCAGGCGCAATAGCTCGGTCGGCCGCGATTGCATTTTCTCCGGCGGATGCGCCATCGCCCGCGCGGGGCACGGCGCCTCGTCCGGAACGCACGCGTCGTAGAAGAAGCTGTGACCCAGCTGCGGCGTAATCAGCGGAACGGGGCCGGACTGATAATGCGAATCGTTGCGGCATACGGCGCTTAAATCGCTTGCGAGCAGCGTTTCCTCCCCCTGCCATACGCGATAGCGCGCGCCCGGCTCGCAGGCGACGGTCGTCTGGCTGTCGAGGCCCGGATGCCATACGCGCAGCTCGAAGCGGTTTTCGCCGGGATGCGCAAGGCGCGTGATTTCGTGAATGTTCTCGGTGCGGCACGCGGGCCAGTCGGGATATTGGCCGAAGCCGGCGAGCGAATCGTTGATGAACAGCGCGTATTCGCCGGTGACCGCGATTCCGGCAAAGAGCGCGCCGCCGGAGAAATGAAACGTCGCTTCGAAGCGCGCATAGGCGTTGACGCTGCCGGAGCGCTCCGGCCAGATCCAGATGGGCTGGGACAAAGAGATCGCCTCCCCTGTTTTTTTGATTGCTGATTCTATTGTACAACGAATTGCGCGCGGCCGCAATGCGCAAATTTCGCGCCCAAAAGCAGGATTTTGGCGCGCGGAGGCGAAATTGTATAAAGATTTGCTCCGGGGAGGTTGCGACATGAACAGCAAACGCATTGCGCTGTGCGGCGTGCTCTGCGCGCTCGGTGTGGTTCTGATGATGCTCGGCGGGCTGTTTCCGCTGGCCACGTTCTGCTCGCCCGCGCTGGCGGCGCTGGTGCTGATTCCAATTATGATTGAAACCGACCGGCGCATGGCGCTGGGCGCGTATGTCGCGATCGCGGCGCTTTCGCTGCTGCTCGCGCCGGACAAGGAAAGCGCGCTGCTGTTTGCGTTTCTCGGGTATTATCCGATATTGAAGCCGAAGATCGACCGGCTCCGCGCGCGCTGGCTGCGCATTGCGGTGAAGCTCGCGCTGTTCGACCTGGCCGCGGGCGCGATGCTGCTGGTTGCGACGTATCTGTTCGGCATGGCGCAGATTCTTGCGGAATACGCGGAAATGGGCCGCGCGCTGCTGATTGTGTTTATCGTCATTGCGAATCTCACCATGCTGATTTACGACCGGCTGACCGCGATCGCCGACGTGCTCTACGTGCGCCGCCTGCGGCCGAAATTCTTTGGAAGAGGGAAACAATAATGCAAAGCCCCAATACCGATCCGCTGACCGCCGCCGTGGCGTTCGCCGCGCGCGCACACGAGGGACAGACCTGCCGTTCGACGGACGCGCCGCGGATCGTGCACCCGATGGAGGTGGCCGCGATTGCCGCCACGATGACCAGCGATCATGAAATTCTCGCCGCGGCGATGCTGCACGACGTGATCGAGAGCTGCGGCGTGACGGAGGACGAGCTGAAGGCGCAGTTCGGCGAGCGAATCGCCAAGATGGTGCGCGTAATGAGCGAGGAAAAGGGCCCGGACGCGGAGGAGGGCTGGCAGAAGCGCAAGCTGTTTTCGATCAACCGCCTGCGCGCCGCGTCGCACGATCAATTGATTCTGACTCTGGCCGACAAGCTCAGCAGTCTGCGCGCGATCCGGCGCGATCTTTCGACGTATGGCGACGCGCTCTGGCAGCGCTTCAACCAGCGCAGCGCGTCGATGCACTGCTGGTATTTCGCCTCGGTGCTGGAATCGCTCGCGCCGCTTTCGGACACGGACGCCTATCGCGAATACCGCGATCTGATGAACCAGATTTTCGGCGAAATGGAAAAGCGCATCTGCCGATGAAGAGAGCCCGCGTTCGGGATAGGAACGCGGGCTTTATGCAATAAAAAAACGCCCTTCGGTGAAAGGGCGTTGGCGATGCGGAAGGGGCTCGAACCCTCGACCTCCAGCGTGACAGGCTGGCATTCTAACCAACTGAACTACCGCACCACAGTGGGCCTTCAGGGACTTGAACCCGGGACCGATCGGTTATGAGCCGACTGCTCTGACCAACTGAGCTAAAGGCCCGGATCGACTCAAAGGAAAAAACTGGCGACCTCTACGGGACTCGAACCCGTGTTACCGCCGTGAAAGGGCGGTGTCTTAACCGCTTGACCAAGAGGTCGCATTGCGTCGGGGTGACAGGATTCGAACCTGCGGCCCCATGCTCCCAAAGCACGTGCGCTACCAAACTGCGCCACACCCCGTGAGCCGTGTCTGCAACAGACAAGAGTTATTATAACGTGAACCGGGAAATTTGTCAATAGTTTTTTGAACGTGTAATGTTAAGAATCACATTTTCTGTCCGCGCAATGGTTCGAATACGGGCAGGAATCGCAGGCGCTGCGGCCCCGCGTGCGCTTAAAGCGCACGCAGGAGCGAACGATGAAAAACGCGGCCAGCGCGAGAATTGCAATGCCGACGGCCTCTCCCAGCATATTCAGCCTCCGATCAGCAGCCGGCCCAGCTGATAGACGAGCAGCGATACCCCATACGCCGCGCCGAGCTGAATGCAGATGCTCATGATGAAGTATTTGCGCGAATTCAGCTCGCGCCGCGCCGCCGCCAGCGCCGCCACGCACGGCACATACAGCAGAATGAATACCAGATACGCATAGGCGGAAAGGGGCGTGAACTGCGCGCTCAGCGCGCCGGCCAGTTCGGCCGTGCTGCCGGCGGAATACAGCACCTGCATCGTGGAGACCACCGCCTCCTTCGCAATCAGGCCGGACAGGAGCGACACGCTCTTCCGCCAGTCGCCAAAGCCGAGCGGGCGGAAAATCGGCGCAATCAGCGCGCCCAGGCGGCCGAAGATCGAAATCGAGGAATCGGTCGTCCAGGAAAGCTGCGGCGTGAACGACTGCATGAACCAGATCAGCACGCTCATGGCGAAAATCAGCGTGCCCGCGCGGGTCAGAAAGTCCTTCGCGCGATCCCACAGGCGGCGCAGCACGCTCTTTAAATGCGGCACGCGATACGGCGGCAGCTCCATCAGAAACGGCGAATCGCCCTCCTTAAACGCCGTTTTGCGCAGAATCAGGCCGCATACGATCATCATCAGCATGCCCAGCGCGTACAGGCTGAGCACCACGAGCGTGCGATGGCCGGGGAAAAACGCCGCGGTGAACAGCGCGTAGACCGGAAGCCGCGCGCCGCAGCTCATGAACGGAGTCAGCAGAATGGTCATGCGCCGGTCGCGCTCGTTTTCCACGCCGCGCGCCGCGATGATCGCCGTGGTCGTGCAGCCGAAGCCCATCAGCATCGGAATGAACGAGCGCCCGGACAGGCCGAATTTGCGCAGCAGCCGGTCGGTAATAAACGCCGCGCGCGCCATATAGCCGCTGTCCTCCAGCGCGGACATGAACAGGAAAATCAGCAGAATCTGCGGCAGAAACACGATCACGCCGCCCACGCCCGCGATCACGCCGTCCGAAACCAGCGAAATCACCCATTCGGGCGCGCGAACGGCCGCGAGCCCTTGTCCCGCCGCCGCGCCGATCCAGGCGATCAGATTCTCGGTAAGCCCGGTTAAAAAGGCGCCGATCGGGCCGAACGTGATTGCAAACATCAGCGCCATTACGATTAAAAAGATCGGAAACGCGAAGAAGCGGTGCGTCACGATCCGGTCGATTTTGTCCGAAACGCTGATTTCGCGCTCGCGGCGCTTGAAGCGCGCGTATTCCAGAATTTCGGCGATGCGCTGATAGCGCGCGTCCACCACCAGCGTGAGCGAATCGATCTCCGGATGCGCCCGGCGGCCGCGCGCGACATAATCGGAAACGGATTGCTGAATCCGCGCGCGCTGATCGGGCGTGAGCAGCGCCGTTTCCTTCAAAAGCTCGTCGCCCTCCAGCAGCTTCAGCGCCACCCACGTCGTCGGCGGCGCGAAATCCACGTCGCCCGCATCATCGTAGCCGCCGATATGGCGGTGCTCGGCGCGCGGGGAATGGTCGTCGTCGCGGCCGGACGCGTCGCGATGGGAGAGATGCTCGTCCTCGTCGAACGCGCTGTGCGAATTCAGTCCGCCCAGGCAGTCGATGATCTCGTTGAGCGCCTGGCGGGTGGACGGCTCATAGTGATTTGCCGGATGCGCGCATTGCGGATTGTGCGCGAGCGCGTGAATGGCGGAAAACAGCGCGTCGAAGCCCCGCTTTTTCTTGGCGGAGATCGGAACCACCGGCGCGCCCAGCGCCTCGGACAGGCGCTTTGCATCGATCGTTTCGCCGCGGCGCTCCAGCTCGTCCATCAGATTCAGCGCCACCACCACCGGCCGCTCGAGCTCCATCAGCTGCAGCGTCAGATACAGATTGCGCTCGAGATTCGTCGCGTCCACGATGTTCAAAACCACGTCCGGCTGATGCTGGGCGATGAAATGGCGCGTGATGTTTTCCTCGATCGAATACGGCGAAAGCGAATACACGCCCGGCAGATCCACCAGCCGCGCGCGGTCGTTTTCCAATTCGAACATCGCTTCCTTGCGCTCGACCGTTACGCCCGCCCAGTTGCCGACGTATTGATTCGATCCGGTCAGGGCGTTAAACAGCGTGGTTTTGCCGCTGTTCGGATTTCCAGCCAATGCGATTGTGATTTCCATCAGCGCACCTCCGAGACGAGAATTTTTTCCGCGTCCGTTCCGCGAATGGTGAGCGAGAAGCCGCGCAGCAGGATCTCGATCGGATCGCCGAGCGGCGCGCGCTTGAGCACGCCCACGCGCGTGCCGGGCGTAATGCCCATTTCGATCAGGCGGCGCTTGGTTGCGCCGGTGAGCTGGATGCGGTCGACCACGCCGGACTGGCCGTCCCGGAGCGATTGGAGCGATACGAGCGTTTCTGCCATAATTGCACCCTTTCCGTTTGCGCGAATATTTACGATAAAATGTTAGCATTCACTAACTTCATTGTCAACGCAGCGCACTGTAAAATTTGCGGAATTGCTTTAAATGCGCGCGCGCGTCTTCCGTAAATCAAGTATAATAGGGAATCAAAGACTGAACGTTCGTTGGATTCTATTCGGAGGAGAGACCGATTTTGCAGGATACGTTTGATATTGTGGTGGTCGGCGCGGGTCACGCGGGCTGCGAGGCGGCGCTGGCGTGCGCGCGGATGGGGCATAAGACGCTTTTGACGACGCTGAATCTGGATTCGCTGGCGATGATGCCGTGCAATCCGTCGATCGGCGGCACGGCGAAGGGGCATCTCGTGCGCGAGCTGGACGCGCTCGGCGGCGAAATGGGGCGCGCGATCGACGCTGTGTTCATTCAGTCGCGCATGCTGAATACCGGCAAGGGCCCGGCGGTGCATTCGCTGCGCGCGCAGGCGGATAAGAAGGCGTATCAGTTCAGAATGCGCAAAGCCGTGGACGATTGCGAAAACCTGACGCTCCGGCAGGCGGAAATCAGGCGGATACTGGTTCAGAACGGCCGCGTGACCGGCGTGGAGACCACGACCGGCTCGACCGTTTTCTGCCGCGCGGTGGTTCTGTGCTGCGGCGTGTATTTGAGCAGCCGGATCATCATCGGCGAATGCTCGTGGCACGGCGGCCCGCAGGGGCTGATGGCGGCGAATTCGCTCACGGAGAGCCTGATCGATCTGGGCTTTTCCATTCGCCGGTTCAAAACCGGAACGCCCGCGCGCCTGGACGGCCGAACCATCGATTTTTCCAAAATGGAGCCGCAGCAGGGCGATGATCCGATCGTGCCGTTTTCGTTCATGACCGATCCGCGGCCGCTGAAAAACCGCGCGATCTGCTATCTGACCTATACCACGCCCGAGACGCACAGGATCATTCTGGACAATCTCGATCGCGCGCCGATGTATTCCGGAACGATTCACGGCACCGGCGCACGCTATTGCCCGTCGATCGAGGACAAGGTGGTTCGCTTTAAGGACAAGGATCGCCATCCGATCTTCATGGAGCCGGAGGGACTGAATACCTGCGAATGGTATGCGCAGGGCATGTCCACCTCCATGCCGGAGGACATTCAGCGCAGAATCTACGCGTCCGTTCCGGGGCTGGAAAACGCGGTGCTGCTGCGCCTTGCCTACGCCATTGAATACGATTGCATCGATCCCACGATTCTGAACGCCTCGCTCGGCGCGCGGCACATTCAGGGCCTGTATACCGCTGGCCAAATCAACGGCACCTCCGGCTATGAGGAAGCCGCCGCGCAGGGTCTGTACGCCGGCATGAACGCCGCGCTCTACTGCTCCGATCGCGAGCCGCTGATTCTCACCCGCGCGGACGGCTATCTGGGCGTGCTGGTGGACGATCTGGTGACCAAGGGCGTGGACGAGCCGTATCGGATGATGACCTCGCGCGCGGAATACCGGCTGCTGCTCCGGCAGGACAACGCCGATCTCCGCCTTACGGAGCGCGGCTATCGCGCGGGCCTTGCGAGCGAGGAACGATACCGCAAAATGTGCGAAAAGCGCGAGGGAACCGAGCGCGCGCGGAAGGAGCTGGACAAGCTCCATTTAACCGACAAGCTGCGCCGCACGGAGGAGAGCCTGAATACGCTTCGCGCGCGGCATCCGGAGCTGCCCGAATACCCGCCCGAGGTGGCCGAGCAATTGGAAATCTCGGTCAAATACGAGGGCTATATCGCGCGGCAGGCGGCCGAAACGCGCGAGTTCAAGCGCCTGGAGGACACGGTGCTGCCGGAGGACGCGGACTATCTGTCCATGTCCGGCCTGCGCATCGAGGCGCGGCAGAAGCTGAATAAACAGCGCCCGCGCTCGCTCGGCCAGGCCAGCCGAATCCCCGGCGTTTCGCCCGGCGACGTAAGCGTATTGATGATCTGGCTGCGCACGCGGAGGGCATAATCGATCAGATAGCGCCATAATTTGGATGGAGTGCACAAAATATGTGCCTGAAAAGGCGATTAAGTTTTACGCTCAGCTAAATACCCGTTCGCGCGGGCGTGCTATAATGAAAATATCCGAACATTTCTCGATCGAACGGGGGCTGTATAAATATGAAACGAATCGTGCTGACCGGCGGCGGTACTGCGGGCCATGTTACGCCGAATATGGCTTTGATTCCGCGCCTGCAGGCGGACGGCTGGGACGTGCATTATATCGGCGCGGCGAACAGCGCGGAGCAGTCGCTGATTGAAAAGCTGCCGGGCGTGACCTTTCATACGGTTTCGGTGGGCAAGCTCCGCCGGTATTTCGATTTGAAAAACCTGTCCGATCCGTTTCGCGTGGTCAAGGGCGTGTTTCAGGCGCAGGCGCTGATTCATCGATTGAAGCCGAACGTCGTGTTCTCGAAGGGCGGATTCGTGTCCGTTCCGGTCGTGTACGGCGCGAAGATGTGCGGCGTGCCGATCGTGATTCATGAATCGGATATGACGCCGGGCCTGGCGAACAAGCTGAGCGCGCCGCTGGCGAAGGTGGAATGCTGCACCTTCCCGGAGGCGATTCAATACACCCACGGTAAGGGCGTTTATACCGGAACGCCGATTCGCCCGGAGATTTTGAGCGGCGATCGCGAGCGCGGCTGCGAGCGGTTCGGCCTTACGGACTGCATGCCGATCGTGATGGTCGTGGGCGGCTCCAGCGGCGCGCGCGCGATCAATCAGGCGGTGGTCGCGGCGCTGCCGAAGCTCACGGAGAATTTCCAAGTGCTGCATCTGTGCGGCAAGGGCAATCTGTCCGCGGCGCTGGAGGGCATGCCGAGATACGTGCAGTGCGAATACCTGAACGAGGAAATGGCGGACGCATATGCGTGCGCGGACATTCTGATTTCCCGCGCGGGCTCGAACGCGCTGTGCGAAATTCTGGCGCTGAAGAAGCCGTCGCTGCTGATTCCGTATCCGAAGGAGGCCAGCCGCGGCGACCAGATTCTCAACGCCGAATCGTTCCGGAAGCGCGGCTTCAGCCACGTGCTGGATCAGGCGGAGCTCACGCCCGACCGGCTGGTCAAAGAGGTCATCAACCTGTACCACGATCGCGGCGCGCTGTTCGACGCGATGGTGGCCGACGCGCAGGGTACGGATGGCGTAGAGCGCGTGCTCGAGCAGATCTATAAATACGCAAAGAAGTAAATATCCCGGGCCGAACCGTAATGCGCGCGTTCGGCCCGAGGCATATCGGGGGAACAAACGCTGAATTTCTGAATTCGCGCGCAAAGGAGCTGTGGACATGAATCCGTTTGATGAATCCATGATGCGCGAGGCACTGCGGGAGGCGGAGATCGCACTTTCTGCGGGCGAGCTGCCGGTCGGCTGCGTGATCGCGAAGGACGGAGAAATCATCGCCCGCGGGCACAACGAGCGCGAAACGACGCTCGATCCGACCGCGCACGCCGAGATCGTGGCCCTGCGCCGCGCGGCGAACAGGCTGAATGCCTGGCGGCTGAACGGCTGCGCACTGTACGTAACGCTCGAGCCGTGCCCGATGTGCGCGGGCGCAATTTCGCAGGCGCGCGTTTCGCGGCTCGTTTACGGCGCGCACGACCCGAAGCAGGGCTGCGCGGGCAGCGTTTACCGCATTTGCGAGGACCCTGCGTTTTCGCATTTCTGCCCGTCGGACGGCGGCGCGCTGGAGGACGAATGCCGCGCGCTGCTGAACCGCTTTTTTGAATCGCGCAGATGAACGTTGATTCTCCCCCGCCTTCGCGCGGGGATTTTTCCGTTATGCGAACCCGCGATTGGAATGCGGAGGCGCGCCGCCGGGTAAAATCATTTTGACAATTCACGCTGCGATGCTTGACAGAAGGCGCGGAATTGGATATACTAATAAGGCTGTTAGTATGGGTAGTTCGCTGAATTTACGCGAATGCACATAACACGATCATATTTTGAAGGAGTGTTTTCAGTCATGGCAAGTTCCGTTCGTACGTATCAACCCAAGAAGCGTCAGCGCTCTAAGGTGCACGGTTTCCGCGCGCGCATGAAGACCCGCGCCGGCCGCAACGTTCTCAAGGCCCGTCGCGCCCGCGGCCGCAAGGTTCTGTCCGCATAATTGGACATGGAGGGGAAGCGCTCGGCTTTGCGCAAGCCGAATGGGTTTCCGCGCTGCTATCGCCTGGGCGGCAATAAGAATTATCGCTTCGTATACCGCCGGGGCAAATCTACCCCCTCCCGGAATATCGTATTGGTTCACTTGAAGGGGCGGGATCTGAAGATCGGCTTTTCCGTATCCGGCAAGGTGGGCAACGCCGTTACGCGCAATCGCCTGAGAAGGTGGATGCGCGAGGAGATTCGCATGCTTCGCCCGCGGATGAAGTGCGGCAAGTATATCTTCGTTGCCCGGCCGTCGCTGAAAGAGGTTCCGCACGAGGCGGTTGCGCGCGAAATGCATGCGCTGCTTCAGCGCGCAAAGCTCCTCAGAGAGGAAGGTTGAGGTTCTTGCACAGCCTGCCCGCGCGGGTCATGCTTGCATTGATCCGATTCTACCGAAGCAACATTTCGCCGAGGCACGCGCCGTGCTGTCGGTTTATTCCGACATGCTCGCAATACGCGCTGGAAGCCATTGAGAAATACGGCGCCCTGAAGGGCGGGCTTCTGGCCGCCGGCCGGATTCTCAGATGCAACCCGCTCTTCAAGGGCGGATACGACCCTGTTCCATGAACGCATAGCCGGGAAGATTGTCCGCGGTCGTCGCGCTGCGGCGCGCGTATCTGGGGGCATTTTCTTGCTATGGATCGGCTTTTTGAGGCGGGCGCTGAACGCACTGCGCCGGCCGCCCCTGAAGGGCCGCGCGCCTTTTCAGGCAACTTTCCCGGGAGGATATGCAGATGTTTGACTCGATCAATCTCTTTTTCATTAACGCGCTGAAGTGGATCCACGGCTGGGTCGGCAATTACGGCTGGTCGGTCGTTGTGTTTACGCTTCTGATCCGCCTTTGCGTGCTTCCGTTGGACATCAAGTCCCGCCGCGGCATGTACGCGATGAACCGCGTGCAGCCGAAGATGCAGGAGCTGCAGAAGAAGTATGCAAACGACAAGGAAAAGCTCAATCGCAAGATGATGGAGCTGTACAAGAAGGAGCACGTCAGCCCCACGGCGGGCTGCCTGCCGCTTCTGCTGCAGTGGCCGATTCTGATTTTCATGTTCACGGCGATGCGCGTGTTTGCCAACGAGCAGACGATTGAGATGATTCTCAATCTGAAAAACGGTATTGAGCCGACGCTGCAGAGCTGGCTGTGGATCAAAAACGTGTTCCAGCCGGACTCGTTCACGTCCTCTATTCTGCCCGCCATCGGCGACAAGCTGATGACGATTTCCCCGGTCGGCTATTCGAAGGTGCTGACCGCGGAAAACATTGCCATTGCGAAGGAGTTCCTCGCGTCCGAAGCCTATAAGGCCGCGGCGCTGAACTATGGCGCGGAAGCGTTTAAGCAGATTCAGCTGAATTTCCTGATCATTCGCCCGACGCTGACGCTGCCGACCTCCTTTGCGAATCTCTTCCAGTATGCCAACGGCCTGTTCATTCTGCCGATTCTCGCGGGCGTGAGCCAGTTCTTCATGTCCTCCGTCATGAACGGCAACCAGGCCAAGAAGCCCGAAGCGGGCGATACTCAGAATCCGATGAACAGCGCTTTCATGAAGTGGTTCTTCCCGCTGTTTTCGGTATGGATCTGCGCGAGCAGCAACGCGGCGTTCTCGATTTACTGGATGGCGGTCAACGTGATTTCGATCGTCCAGACGGTGATCCTGAACAAGTATTTCGAGCGCAAGGACGCGCTCCGCGAGCAGGCTGAAAACGCGCAGCGGTAATGATGAATAAGGAGGCAATTCGCCTTGAAGTTTTATGATGCAACCGGAAAGAACGTCAAGGAAGCCATCAAGGCCGGCTGCGCGCAGCTGGGCTGCGACGCCGACGACGTTGAAATTCAGGTCCTTGAAATGGGCTCGCCCGGACTGTTCGGCATGTTCGGAAAGCCCGCGAAGGTTCGTCTGACGCTCAAGAAGAGCGATTCTGCGGACGAAATCGAAATGCCCACGCTTTCGCTGGACAGCGGCAAGCGCCGGGAAAAGCCCAGAACGGAAGCCAAGCCCGCGCCCAAGCCGGAGAAGAAGCCGGTCGTGAAGCAGGCGGAGCCCGAGCAGCCCGCCGCGCAGCCGGAGGAAACCGAGGCGGAAGCGCAGGAGACGGGCGAGGAAGCCCCGCGTCCCGCGCGCAAGCGCCGTCGCTCCCGCGGCAAGGGCGGCAATAAGCCCCAGCAGAGCGAGAACGCCGAGGCCAATGAGGAAATCAAGGTCGAGCCCATCGAGCAGGAGCCGTTTGTGGAAACGCCCGAAGAGGAGCTGACCGACACCGCGAAGACCGCGCGCGCGTTTTTGAAGGAACTGACCGCGAAGATGAACGTGCCGGCCGAAATCGCCGTCAGCGAGAGCGAAGAGCAGCTGAAGATGGTGCTGTCCGGCGAGAATATGTCGATCCTGATCGGCCGCCGCGGCGAGACGCTGGATGCGATCCAGTATCTGACCAGCCTGAATGTGAATCGCGGCCGCGAGGATTACCTGCGCGTGTCGCTGGACACCGAGAACTATCGCGCCAAGCGCGAGGAAGCGCTGCGCAAGCTCGCGATCCGCAAGGCGAACAGCGTCAAGAAGAGCGGTCGCCGCGTCGCGCTGGAGCCGATGAATCCGTACGAGCGCCGCATTCTGCACTCCGCGCTGCAGGCGGATCCGGACGTGACCACGCATTCGGAGGGCGAAGAGCCGTATCGCCGCGTGATCATCACGCTGAGCAATCAGAAATAATCTCCAAGGCCCCGGGAAACGCTCCCGGGGCCTTGCTTTATTTTATTCTCCGGCGAAAAGGGATTGCATCTGGGCGCGCAGTCTGCTATAATTGTGGTGTATATGCCAATTAAGGAGGCGCAAAGGATGCGAAAAGCGATACTGGCGGGGATTCTGGCGGCGTGCGTGCTGCTGGGCTCGGCGCTGGCCGAGAATGTGTACGACGGCTCCATTCGGGATGCGGACGTGCTGATTGAAATTCCGGCGCTGCGGCAGTACGGCGGCTATACGTGCGGCACGACCTGCGTGCAGATGCTGATGAACTGGCTGTTTCCGTATGAGGCCGATCTGAATCTCGCGGCCTACGAGGAGCTGCTCGGAACCGACGAGGAAGCGGGTACGCCGCCGGAGAGCATACTGAAATACCTTGATGAAAGCGGCGTGCGCGCGGATGCGGCGGCGGGGCGCAGTATCGACGACCTCTGCGCGGCGCTCGATCGCGGAAATCCGATGCTGATTTGCCTGCAGGCGTGGTCGGGCGCGGACGACGGCGGCTACAATACGACCGACCCGTCCGACGCGGGGACCTACCTCGCGGAGGGCCATTGGGTGATCTGCGTAGGCTACCGGCGGGCAAACGGCGAATGCACGCTGTATTTCAACGATCCGGCCTGCGTGGGCCATTGCCTGATGGACGCGGCGGAGCTGGATGCGCGCTGGATCGATATGGATTTCGCCGGGACGGTTTACGACCACTACGGCGTCGAAATCGCGGGCGATACCGCCTATCAAAGCGACGGCGCGTTCCATTTGGATTGACGACCGGATAATTGGACAGGATAAAGGCCCCGCTTTACGCAGGGCCTCAGACTGTCGAAAAATCCAGGAGAGCTCGAGAGGGCCGAAGCCCTCTCGAACTTCCAATCGAGCCCAGCGGCGTGTACGGTGGGCGCGGGCTATTTTTGCGGAGGGAAATCCCATTTCCCGGGAGCAAAAATAGATTCCTTGCAGGCTCCGCGCCCGGGGATTCTGAAAGAATCCTAGCGGAGACTGGAGGGGGTGGCAGTGGCGGGGGAGCTTGCTCCCCCGTCCACCAGCTTGTCAAAAATTTTTTTGACAAGCTGAGGCCCCGCTTTACGCGGGGCCTTGTTGTTGTGGGATTTAATCGTCCAGCGAATAGGGATCGGTGCGGCCCATTTCCACGCCGTCGGCGGATTTCTGAACGACGCAGACCTGATGCACCTCCGTCGTGCGCGGCACGATCGCGACGATCTGCGCACTGTTGATGAATGCGGTCGGGTAGCTTTCGCCGTCCAGTTCGATCACGCTGCATTCGGTGAAATTCGCGCCGTTGACCAGTACGCGCCCATAGCGGCGGGACACGCTCGAAATCTCGATCGGCTCGCAGCCCATCGTCATGTCGATCACCGGATAGGGATTTTCGCCCTCGTAGGCGCTCTTGTCGCCGTAGAGCACGTCGTATTCCAGCACCTCGAGATTGTCCAGATACGCCTGATCGGTATCGGTCGGGGCCGCGGACTGGTGGTATTTCGTAATCAGTCCGCCGGGAATGCCGAGCTGCTTCAGGAGATTCGCGCTTACGCGGTATGCCTGAACGTTCGGCGCTTCGAATTTCGCGCCGTAGTTGTTCCAGATGATATAGCGGCTGGCGTAGAGGTTGTTCGTGGTGAGCACGTCCGCGGTCAGATCGAGGCTCGGCAGATGGTCGCCGTAGATGACGCAGACGGTCGGCTCGTCGAACTTTTCGAGCTTGTCAATCAGCTTGCCGAGGAACGCGTCGGTTTCGTGAATCAGGTGCAGATAGCTCGCGAAGCGATTTGCGTTGATCTGCTCGGGCAGCTCGAGAATTTCGGGATCGCCCGCATGGTAGACGTAGTTCTCGTCGTATTTGCCGTGGGATTCCACGGTGATCGCCATGATGAAATCGCGCTCGTCCGACGCCTTCAGCGCCTTCATGATTTCATCGGCCATCACGCCGTCCTGCGCCCAGCCGACCTCGGTGTAGGTCACATACGGCATGTATTCCAGCGACACGAAATGATCGAAGCCCAGGCGCGAATACACCTCGTTGCGGCCGTAAAACGTGCCGGTGTGGTTGTGCAGCGCCGTGGCCGAATAGCCCTGCGCGCGCAGATTGTAGGCGATCGTTTCGCAGGTCGTTTCGTGCAGAATCGTGGTGTAGGGATATTCGCCCGCGCCGAAGAAATCGATGTTCAGGCCGGAGAGCATTTCGAATTCCGTGTTCGCCGTGCCGCCGCCGATCGAGGGAACGTACAGTTCGCCGCTCGGGCATTCGCGCGACAGGCGGTTGAAGTTCGGCGTGGGATCCTCGGAATACTTCGAGCCGATCACGGTGTTGACGTCGAACAGCGATTCCAGCTGCAGGTAAATCACGTTCGGATGATCGAGATTGTCCGCGGAGCTGAATACGTGCGGCGTTTCCTCGTCGATTTCCTCCACGATGTCGGTCACGGCCTCGGTGGAATAGTCCGTCGGCTTCGACACGCCCATGTTGCCGAACGTCGCCGTAAAGCACGCCGCGAAGCCATATTGATCGTATGCGTCCACGAGATTGTCAAAATACCGGGGGAACGCGCCGAAATGCACGCCCAGCGCATACGAGCAGAAGCACAGCGTCAGAAATCCGCAGAACGACGAAAGCGCCAGCGTGTAATTCACCTGCCTGCGCCGCGGAAGGCGGGTCACGATATAGATCAGCAGCACCGCGGCCAGGAAGATGCTTCCATACATCAATATGATCTGCGGCCAGGTGTAATAGATGGTCGTGAGCGTGATCGCGTCCTTCAGCATCAGCACGTCCATCGACGTAAACGGCTGCGTGCGCTCCTTCGCGACCATGAATTCCGCAATTCCCAGCGCGATCCATGCGACGCACACCGTGTACAATACGCTCTTGCGGCGCTTGAACAGCTCCGAGAAGGTCAAGCTCGTCAGTATGATCAGGTAATTGTACAGAAAATACACCGGCCGCTCGGTGATGAACCGAAACAGCTTTGCGATGCTGGCGCGGTTCAGACCCTCGACGACCAGACTGAGCGCCAGCGCCAGCAGCGGCAGCAGAATCACGCGCGATTTGGCGCTGGCGGTATCGAAGCGCGCGTTCTTCGCGGCCTCGCCCTTTTTCTTGCCCATAGGAAGCCTCTTTGATGATTAATGAATTTCGTCGCTCCCGTCGTCCGGGATGACCCTTTCCATCGCGCGAATCGCGCATTCGATCATGCCGTCCTCCGGCTCGTGCACGGTCAGATGCTGCAGCGCGATGCCCGGCGCGGAAATGATCCGCGTGAACCTGTTGTCGGTTCTGCCGGCGAATTTGATCAGCTCGTAGCTCAGGCCCACGATCAGCGGGATCGTCGGAACCTTTACCAGCAGGCGCAGCGGCAGATTGTCGATCCGGATAAATGCCGTGACCAGAATCGAGACCAGCAGCGTGAGAATCAGAAACGAGGTGCCGCAGCGCGGATGGAACCGCCGCTGAACGCGCACGTTCTCGACCGTGAGCGGAAGGCCCGCCTCATAGCAGAAGATCGTCTTGTGCTCCGCGCCGTGATACATATACGTGCGGCGGATGTCCTTCATCAGCGAGGTCGCCCACACGTAGAGCACGAACAGCCCGATTTTCAATACGCCCTCAAACAGCGCGCGCAGGAAATAGTTGTTCGCAATTCCGCCCGGCAGAATCGGCTGCAGCCATTTCCACAGCTGCGCCGGCATCCAGAAAAACAGCACGAACGCCAGCGCGAACGCCAGCACCGTCGCCAGCGGCATCAGAATGGCATTGAACAGCTTTTCGGAAAGCGGCGTGCCCTCGATGGGCGGAAGACCCTTCTTCGCGCGCTCCCGGTTTTTCTTTTCGCGCTTTGCGCGCGCCTTTTCCTCTTCCTCCGCGTCCGCGCCGCAGATTTCGGCCGAGCGCATCAGATATTTATAGCCGCCGGCCAGCGAATCGATCATGCCGAATATGCCGCGAATCACCGGCAGCCGGCAGATTTTCGGCCGCGTCTGGCCGCGCGTCGGCTCCTGTTCCAAAACGATCTCGCCCTGCGGATTGCGCACCGCCATCGCCGTGATCTTCGGGCCGCGCATCATGATTCCCTCCAGCAGCGCCTGCCCGCCGATACTCGTCTTTTTCATATGTCCAACTCCTCTCGCGGGAGCAATTCTCCCATACTTATATTATACATGATTTGCGCGCGAGATGAAACACATTCGCCAGTACAAATTTGTAAACCTTTTCGCGCGTTTCCGAAATGTTGATTCATTGTTATGAACGGCGCGATTCGGCGGTGAAAACGCGCGCGGGTGTAAAATTGGATTGGATGGCTTGTATTTTCAGGGGGAGTATGATATAATTTCCTCAAAAGGCGACAGAGAAGAGAGAAGTGGCCGAGGTTCATGTCCGGACGGGCGTGAACCGCTTTGACCGTCTCTTTTTTTCATGTCCGAATATATAAGGAGGGTTTAATCATGGCAGGCAGAGTCGTCGTTGATTGGAAGACCATTACCGATTTCGTAACCGAGGCGTTCATTAAGTACGGCATCCCCGAGGAGGATGCGAAGATTTGCACGGACGTGCTGCTCGAGTCCGACCGTCGCGGCATTGAGTCCCACGGCGTAAACCGCTTCAAGCCCGTTTATCTGGACCGCATCAAGGCCGGCATCCAGAACCCCGTAACCAATTTTGAAATCGTCAAGGAAACCGAGACCACCGCGGTTGTGGACGGCCACGACGGCATGGGCCAGGTCATCGGCTACAAGTCCATGCAGATGGCGATCGACAAGGCGAAGAAGTACGGCATGGGCATGGTCGTCGTTCGCAATTCCTGCCACTACGGCATCGCGGGCTATTACACCTCGATGGCGACCAAGCAGGGCTGCATCGGCATCACCGGCACCAACGCGCGTCCGACCGTTGCGCCGACCTTCGGCGTGTCCGGCGCGTTCGGCACCAACCCGCTGACCCTGGGCGTTCCGACCGACGAGCCGTTCGACTTCAACTTTGACGGCGCGACCTCGATCACCCAGAACGGCAAGCTCGAGTACTATCAGCGCATCGGCGAAGAGCTGCATCCCGGCACGGTTGTCGGCGAGGACGGCCAGCCTGTGACCGGCGACGCGGGCGCGGCGCTGAAGGCGATCGGCAGCGGCAAGGAAGCCCTGGCGCCTCTGGGCGGCATCGGCGAGGCGCTCGGCGGATACAAGGGCTACGGCTTTGCGATGTTCGTTGAGTTCCTGTCCGCGGTTCTGCAGGATGGCAACTACGGCCACATGCTGACCGGCAAGGGCGAGAACGGCGAAAAGGTTCCGTTCCATCTCGGCCATTTCTTCATCGCGATCGATACCAACCACTTCCTGGGCGAAGAGCTCTGCCGCAAGAAGGCGGGCGACATCATCCGCGCGGTGCGTCAGACCAAGAAGGCGCCCGGCGCCGAGCGCATCTACACCGCCGGCGAAAAGGCGTATGAGATTCGCCTCGCGCGCAAGGACGGCGTGCCGATCAACGAGTCCGTTCAGCACGAGATGAATCAGATCCGCGACGAGCTGGGCCTGACCAAGTACGTATTCCCCTGGGAGAAGTAATTCCCAATCAACGCCGCCCCGGCCAATGGCCGGGGCGGTTTGCCGTTTGAGGGAAAGTTCCTCCCCCCATGCCCGGTTTTTATTGACAGTGCGGCCGGGGGCGTGCTATAATGAGGGCGGAAGGAGCGGACGCCTGCGGGCGGCTCTTTTCTTTGAAACGGGAATCAGCCGCTATCCGAATGGACGTTGGATGGCGGCTTCGGTTTTAATTTAAGTTTTTCGGAGGCAAGACATGCCGGTATCGATTCAGGCGCGCGTGGACGCGCAGAGAGAGTATTTTTCCCAGGGGCATACGCTGCCGGTCGCGGCGCGGCTGGACGCGCTGAAGCGGCTGAAGCGTGCCCTGATTCAGATGGAGGGCGAAATCAACGCTGCGCTGAAGGCCGATCTGGGCAAGAGCGCGTCGGAGAGCTATCTGTGCGAAACGGGCATGGTGCTTTCCGAGATCAATCACATGCTCCGGCATGTGCGCGCGTACGCCCGGCCGCGGCGCGTGCGCACGCCGCTTGCGCAGTTTCCGGCGCGGTCGCTTCGCGTGCCGGGGCCGTATGGCGCGGTGCTGGTGATGAGCCCGTGGAACTATCCGCTGCTGCTTTCGCTGGACCCGGCGGTCGAGGCGCTGGCGGCGGGCAATACCGTGGTTCTGAAGCCCAGCGCGTATGCGCCGCGGACGAGCGAGGCGCTGGTGAAGCTGTTTTCGTGCCTGCCGGACGAGCTGGCATGCGTGATTACCGGCGGACGCGAGGAAAACGCCCGGCTGCTGGACTGCAAATTCGATTACATCTTTTTCACCGGCGGCGCGACGGTGGGCCGGCTGGTGATGGAAAAGGCCGCGTGGCGTCTGACGCCGGTGACGCTCGAGCTGGGCGGCAAGAGCCCGTGCATCGTGGACGCGACGGCGGATATCGCGCTTGCGGCGCGCAGAATCGCGTTTGGCAAATTCCTGAATTGCGGCCAGACCTGCGTCGCGCCGGACTACGTGCTGTGCGAGCGGGCGATTCACGATCAGCTGGTGGCGGAGCTGAAAACGGCGACGCTCAGGCTCTACAGCGCGCACCCGCTGGCCAATGCGGACTACGGCAAAATCGTCAATCGCAAGCATTTTGACCGCATCAACGGCCTGATCGACCGCGACAAGGTGGTCTACGGCGGCCTGTCCGATCCGGACGCGCTGCGCATTGAACCGACGATACTGGACGGCGTTTCCTGGGACGACGCGGCAATGGGCGAGGAAATCTTCGGCCCGGTGCTGCCGGTGGTGACGTATGATTCGCTGGACGAGGCGCTCTCGATCATCGATTCGCGGCCGCACCCGCTGGCGCTGTATTTCTTCTCGTCCGATCGGGCGCGGATTCGGCGCGTGCTGTCCACGGCGCGGTTCGGCGGCGGCTGCATTAATGATACGATCATCCATCTGGCGACCGATCAGATGCCGTTCGGCGGCGTGGGCGAAAGCGGCATGGGTGGCTATCACGGCCGCGCGGGCTTTGAGACGTTCAGCCATTTCAAATCGATCGTGGACAAGAAGACCTGGCTGGATCTGCCGATGCGCTATCCGCCGTATACGAAAAAGAAGGATCGCCTGATTCGCAGGTTCCTGAAATAGGAGGACGATATGATTCGCTTTTATGCGCCCGGAGAGATTCCGGACGAACAGATCGCCTTTTCCGTGGTCGCGGCCAGAATGCGCGGCGAATGGGTGTTCTGCCGCCATCGCGATCGCGCGACCTGGGAAATGCCGGGCGGCCATCGCGAGGCGGGCGAAACGCCCGAGGCGGCGGCGCGGCGCGAGCTGCGCGAGGAAACCGGCGCGTCGGCCGCGGCGCTGGAGCGCATTTGCGATTACGGCGCGGGAACGGCCTTCGGCGCGCTGTATTATGCGGAGGTGGAAGCGCTTCCGGGCCCCGATCCGGCCTTCGAGATCGCCGAGGCGCGCGCTTCGGCGGTGTTTCCGGAGCATTGGACGTATCCGGACATTCAGCCCGCGCTGCTTGCGCGCATTCAGGATTATTTAAATCGCCGCACCGCTTCGAACGAAATGTGGGACGTGCTGGACGAAAATCGCCGGCCGACCGGCAGAATGCACCGGCGCGGCGACGCGATGCCGGCGGGCGAATACCATTTGACCGTTCATGTGTGGGTGCGCAACGCGCGAGGCGAATATCTGCTCACGCGGCGCGCGCCGAACAAGGGCTTTTCGCTGCTGTGGGAGACGACCGGCGGCAGCGCCGTCGCGGGCGACGACAGTCTGAGCGCCGCAATGCGCGAGGTGCGCGAGGAAACGGGACTGGTTTTACGGCCCGAAAACGGCGCGCTGGTGCGTTCGCGGCGCGGAAACGAGGATTTCTGCGATACCTGGCTGTTCCGGCAGGAATTTGATTTGGATCGGGTCGTGCTCCAGCCGGGTGAAACCTGCGGCGCAATGGCGGCGACGCGCGAGGAAATACTGGCCCTTTTCCGAAGAAACGAGCTGGTGCCGTATGATTCCCTCGAGGAGCTGCTGGAGCAGATGGCCGCGCTGGTTTAAATTTTGGATAAATCGCGGCTTCCGCGCTTGAATTTGAAGGGTAAATGCGGTATAATCATTGTTGGCGCATCCTTGCCACGGCGAAAAGTCCGTGGCCGAAGTCCACAAGGAGGTGAAACACCATGAACCAGTATGAAGTTATGTACGTGATCGATCCCACGCTGGAAGATGGCGCAAGAGTTGAGCTGATCAACCGTTTTTCCGAGCTCGTGAAGAAGAACGGCGGCGAAGTTGATCGCGTTGACGAGTGGGGAAAGCGTCGCCTGGCGTACGCTATCAACTACAAGACCGAGGGTTACTACGTCCTGATGTACATCAAGGCGCCGTCCTCTCTGCCCCAGGAGCTGGAGCGCAATCTGCAGATCGCGGATTCCGTTCTGCGCTATCTCGTCATCCGCTACGAAGGAGCACTGCCGGCCAAGCGCGAACCGCTGAAGGCGTATGCTCCCCGCGAGGCCGTTGACGCTGCTCCCGCAGCCGTCGAGACCGAGACCGTTGTGGCGACTGAGGTCGTTGACGACGAGGCTCCCGTTTCCGAGGCCGAATAACAACCAAGCCGCAAAAGGCAGGTGCGAAGCATGAACAGAGTAATTCTCGTTGGAAACCTCGCCGCAGATCCGGAATCCCGCACCACGCAGTCCGGCATCGCGCAGTGCACGCTGCGCATTGCCGTCCAGCGCCGATTCACCAATCAGCAGGGCGTGCGCGAAGCGGATTTCTTTACGGTCATCTGCTGGCGTCAGACCGCGGAGTTCTGCTCCCGGTATCTGAGCAAAGGCCGCAAAATTGCCGTCGAGGGCAGCCTTCAGACCCGTTCCTATGATGCGCAGGACGGTTCGAAGCGCTATGTCACCGAGGTGATCGCGGACAATGTGGAATTCTGCGACTCCCGTCCGACCGACGGCGGCCGCCCCCGCACCGACAATCCGCCGCCGCCCCCGGAGCCGACGAACGCAAATATGTCCGGCGGTTTTACCGAAGTGGACGACGACGAGCTTCCGTTCTGACGAATATCCGTTCGTCGCACGAAAATGAACAAGGAGGAACGCAAACATGTCTGAAGATAGAGGCGATCGCATGCGCCGCCCGCGTGGCCGCAAGCCGCGCAGGAAGGTTTGCGCGTTCTGCGTAGACAAGGTTCAGAGCATCGATTATAAGGACGTTGTAAAGCTTCGCCGCTTCACCAGCGAGCGCGGCAAGATCCTGCCCCGCCGCATGATGGGCACCTGTGCCAAGCATCAGCGCCAGCTGTCCACGGCGATCAAGCGTGCGCGCACCATCGCGCTGCTGCCCTACGTTTCCGAATAAATCGGTTGCGAAAAGAGGCTCTTCCCTTCGGGGAGGGGCTTCTTTTTTGCGCAAAAAAGCGTTTTCCGCGCGAGGTAAAACCATGATAGCTTATCATGAATTCTGATATTGTATGAAATTGCCCAGTTGTGTTACTCTTTTATAGCATGCCGCGGCGGCTTTGTCACAGGGTATTTCGCAAATTCGGGGGATCGCTGCCGCGATCCCCCTCGAGCTATCCGATTCGCTCCAGAATCAGGGTAAATACCGGGTCGGTCGTTGCGGAGGTGATGTTCAGCGCGGACAGCGAATCGAGATTCAGCACGTCGCCGGCGCGCGCGGTGAAGATCGTCTGGCCCGCGAAGTTCGCCGTGGCCGTGTCGGTCGTGGTTTCCACATCCACGCCGGAGGACGCGATCGCCGCGCCGTCCAGACCCAGCGTTATTACCGTATTCACGGCCAGACCGGTCGGCACATTCAGCGTGTACATCGCGCGATACGTACCCGGCTGGCGAATCGTGATGCTGGAGCCGTTTACCGCGAAATAGCGCGGATTGACCAGGCCCGCCGTGAGCGCGACCGCGCCGCCCGCCGCCACGGAGATCGGGCCCAGCGCGTAGAACGAGCCGATTGCGCCCGCCACCATCGGCTCCGGCTCAATCGGCACCGGATAATCGGGATAGCAGCCGCATGCATTCGGGCACGGGCCCGTATAATACGGATAGTTCCGGCAGCCGTAAAGGCTGTTCAGCGCGCCATAGCCTCGCGTGCAGCCGCCGCAATTGGAACAACAGTTTGCCATAATGGAATTGCTCCTTTCCTTTCAGGTTCACCGCATCCTATGCGAGCGGGGCGCGGCGGGTGCTTTTGGGGCGCTCTTTTGGAAAGCTTAATTTCCCCGTCGATTCATTGTCGTTAGACAGGCTGCGCATTTGGTGGTATAATATAATAGTAGCTTTATGCAGGAAAGGAATGCCGGGAGGGATGTTCATGCTTCGCCTTTTGGCGCGCCTGCTGATCCGGGACAGCCAGAACACCTCGGATCCACAGGTGCGCGAGCAATACGGCACGCTCGCGAGCATCGTCGGGATTGTATTGAATCTGATTCTGTTTGCCGGCAAGGCGCTGATCGGCCTCGCGACCGGATCCATCGCCGCCACGGCCGACGCGCTGAACAACCTGTCCGACGCGGGCTCCTCGATCATTACGATGGTCGGCTTCAAGGTTTCCGTCAAGCGCGGAGACGGCGAGCACCCGTTCGGCCATGGCCGCGCGGAATACATATCGGGCCTGATCGTGGCGATGATCATCGTGGCGATGGGCTTTGATCTGGGCAAGGAATCGATTCAGAAGATCTTTTCGCCCGAGCCGGTGCTGTTTACGACCGCGACGGCGATCGTGCTGACCGCGTCGATACTGATTAAGCTCTATATGGCATATTACAATCGCGCGATCGGCCGGAAAATACAGTCCGTTTCGATGCGTGCAACGTCGCTCGACAGCATGAGCGATGCGGTTGCAACCGGCGCGGTGCTGGTCAGCGGGCTGATCGGCCGGTTCTTCCATTTGAATATCGACGCCTATGCCGGCCTGATCGTATCGCTTCTGATTTTATATACCGGCTATTCCGCCGCCCGGGACACGATCGATCCGCTGCTCGGCAATCCGCCCGATCCCGAATTCGTGCATCGCATCGAGGCCATTCTTTCCGATTATCCGATCGTGCGCGGCTATCATGATCTGATCGTGCACGATTACGGCGCGGGAAGGCGCATGATTTCGCTGCATGCCGAGGTCAATGCCGATGGCGATATGATGGAAATCCACGATGCGATCGACCTGATCGAGCGCCGGCTGTCGACGGAGCTGGCCTGCCAGACCGTGATCCACATGGATCCCATCGCCACCGACGACGCGCTCATCAACGACACGAAGGGCGAAATTCTTGCGCTGCTCCGCGCGCAGATCGACGGGGGAATCACCCTTCACGATTTTCGCATGGTGCCCGGCGCCGTTCGCTCCAAGGTGCTGTTCGACGCGGTCGTTCCGCTGAGCGTGCACATGAGCGATTCCGAGCTCGCGCTCAGGATCAAAAATATCATCGCCCAGCGGCGCGACGACCTCGAAATCGCCGTAACCATCGACCGCCCCTACGCCCGGCAAGGCTAAATATTGCAAAGTTATTTCAGAATTACTTCTTTTTATTACATTTTACATTTCAATCTTGCAGGAATTCAGCGGGTGTATGGCGAAATAATGATAACATAAGGGCGAGGTATACTCGTCGCCATCGAAAAACGCGTAAAAAGAGCTAAGGAGAATACGATGAAGCAAAGGATTCAGAGAACGCTGGCCATATTGCTGGCGGCAGCGACGCTGTGTATCGCGGCGTTCGTTCCGACGGCTGTGGCGGAAAGCATATATGCGTATGTGAGCGATTCCAGCGGTTTGAATGCGTATTCAGACGCGAGCCTGTCGAACCGGATTGGCACGCTGGATGCGTATGCGGTCGTTGAAGTGGTCGGCCTGTCGGGCTCCACGGCGGCGATTTACGCAAACGGCGTGGGCTGCTTCGTGCGCGTCAGCGGTCTTACGCCGCTTCAGACGGAGGAAAACGAGCGCGTGACCACCGAAAAAACAAAGGTGTATGCGTCGCCGAGCACGTCCTCCGCGTCCATCAATGTGCCGAAGGGCATGACGCTGTACGAGGTTCGCCGCAATGGCGACTGGGCGGAAATTGCCAACGGCGCGTATGTCGCGTATATCCCCACGCGCTATATTACCACGAAGACGATTGCTGTTCCCGCGCCGACGTCGTCGGTAAGCGAGGTTTCGATCCCGGCCACCGTAACCGGCGCGAATGCGCGCGCCTATGCCAGCGCCGATACGTCCAGCGCGTCCGTCTCCGTTCCGCAGGGCACGAAGGTTACGGTTCTTCTGATGAACGGCAGTTGGGCATATGTCGAGCGCGGAAGCGTGCGCGCGTTCTTCCGGATTTCCGATCTGACGGCGGACGCGTATCTGGAGGTCGTTCCCACGGCCACGCCGAAGCCGACTGCCGCGCCGTCGCTGGACGATGCGATTCCGGCCACGGTGACCGGCTCGAACGCGAAAATCTATCTCTCCCCCAGCAAAAGTTCGAATTCCGTCTCCATTCCGCAGGGCACGAAGGTCAACGTCCTTGCGATTAACGGCGATTGGGTGTATCTCGAGGTCAACGGCGTGTATGCCTATTGCCCGCTGAGTGACGTGACGGCGGACGCGTATCTGAATCGGACGCCCGAACCGACCGCAACGCCCGCGCCCACCCAGGCGCCGGAGACGAACACGGTCATTCCCGCGACGGTCACGGCCTCGAACGCGAAGGTGTATGCGTCTCCGAGCACGTCGGCGCGCTCGATGAGCGTTCCGGTTGGCCTGAAGGTAAATGTGCTGATGATCAGCGGCGATTGGGCGTATGTCGAGCGCAGCGGCGCGTATGCGTACTGCAAGGTCGCAATTCTCACGCCGGATTCGCAGCTTCCGGCCGTAACGCCGGAGCCGACGATTGAAATTGATCCCAGCGAATCGATTCGCGGCGTGGTCGTAGCGGACTCCGTGCGCGTATACAGCCTGCCGAGCACGTCGGGCCGCTATCTGGGCACGATGGAGCGCGGCGTGGAGGTCGATGTATTCAAGATCAGCGGCGGCTGGGCGTATGTGCGCCGCGACGGCGCATTCGGCTTCTGCGATGTGTCCGCGCTCGCGCCGGTGGAAGCGGCGGTAACGCCGAAGCCCACTTCCGCACCGGCGAACTCCGTTCCGGCGATCGTAACCGCGCCTTTCCTGCGCGTGTATAAAGCGCACAGCATGTCCTCGCAGCGTCTCGGTATGATTGATCAGGGAACGGTTGTCAACGTTGTCGACATATACGAGAGCTGGGCACAGATCGAGCTTTACGGCAACTACGGCTGGTGCGATATCTCCGGCCTTGAACCTACGACGCAGACGCCTGAGCCGCTGGAGCCGGATGAGCTGGACAATCCTATTCCCGCGGTTGTATCTGCAAAGGCAGTAGCCGTTTATGCATCGTACAGCACGTCTTCGACCTACTATGGAACGCTTTCCCGCGGCGAAACGGTAAACGTGGTTGCGCTCTGCGGCGATTGGGCGAAGATCGAAAAGAACGGAAATTACGGCTGGTGCGCATGGTCCGGACTGACCCAGGTTTCGACCAATCCCACGAAGAACCCGATGGACGATTACTATCGCGAAGTCTTTGACGCGACGGTCGTTGCCACCAGCGCGCGGTTCTACGCCTCCGCGTCCACGGATTCGGCGAATGTCGCGATTCCGATCGGCACGACGGTGACCGTCGGCGCTTACAACGCGACCTGGGCGTATGTGCAGGTCAACGGCGTGGTCGGATTTATCTCCATCGGCAATCTGAGCCGCAACAACTACACGCCGATGCGCTCCGGCGCGACCGGCAGCGATGTGCGCCAGCTGGAAACGGCGCTGCTCACTCTGGGCTATCTGGACACGAATCCCGGAACGAAGTATTCCGATTACACGGCCTCGGCGGTGAAGGCGTTCCAGAAGCGCTGCGGCATGAGCGCGACCGGCGAAGCGGATCTGGCGACGCTGCGCGTGCTGTACAGCGGCGTTGCGCTGAAGAGCGAGGTATTGAGCAGCACGTATTCGCGCGGCAGCTCCGGCGACAATGTTTCCCGCATTCAGCTGCGCCTGTACGCGCTGGGCTATCTCAGCAAGGCGTCCAGCGTAGACGGTGATTTCGGAACCACGACCTACAATGCGATTCGCCTCTTCCAGGCGGCGAACGGCATTTCGCAGACCGGCGAGGCGAATGCGACCACGCTGAGCAAGATGTATTCCACGAGCGCGCAGTCGCTGCCCTCCGGCAAGACGCCTGCGGACGTTTCCAGTGTGCCGATTGTGAACCCGGGCGATCAGGAGAACAACTCCACGAAGATTTCCTCCTCGCTGGCGTCCACGACGACCTCGCCCGGCTCGACCAACGCGTCGAAGCTGGAGTATGTGATTTACATCGGCCAGAATCAGCTGGGCAAGCCGTATATTTACGGCACGAGCGGCACGTCGTCCTTCGACTGCACGGGCTTTACCTGCTACTGCTTCAAGCAGCTCGGCATCAAGCTGAAGCGCTCGGCCGTGGATCAGGGCTATGACAACACCTATCCGAAGATCACCTCGGTTTCCGATCTCCGGCGCGGCGATCTGGTATTCTTCGATACCATTTCCGACAGCGATCTGAGCGATCACGCTGGCATTTATCTGGGCGCGGGCTATTTCATTCACGCGTCCTCCGGTCAGCACAAGGTTGTTGTCAGCACGCTGGCCTCCGGTTACTACAACCGAGTCTTCTCCTGGGGCCGCCGCGTCCTGGACACCTGAGGTGTCACGCAGTTGCTGCCGCGTTTGGTCACATCGAAATCGGGTCGGTTAGCGACCCGATTTCTTTCTTTGTGCTGGATGATTTTTTAGTACCCAATTTCCCGGTCGCTGCGCCGCCATGGTGGCGGCTTGCGCCCTGGGGAAGCGCGATATATTCAAAACGCATTGCCATTTGGCAATGCGTTTTTTCGGACTTAAGTCTCCGACCTGTAAACAAATTGCACCGTTGTCCGGTGCAATTTGTGGTGCTATGGGAACCCGTTACCGCTTCGAACTACATAAGATTTTGAGTCGCTTCCCGA